>DATEHZ010000119.1:0-7248 GCA_035279385.1 Vulcanimicrobiaceae bacterium
GTCTGGGTGCGGCCGCTCGAGCCGGTGCGCCGCTTGCATGCGACGTTTTATCGTGCCCATGGCCGGCCGCGGCGGCCGGAGGGCTGCCGCAAAGTGCGATCGCGGCGCAGGCGCCGCTTGCCAGGATTCCTTTGACGAGACCGCTCGAAGAGTTTCGCATCGTGTCCTCGCTTGTTCCCCGGTTTTGTTCCGATCGTGAAACGAGGTTTTCACGCTTACCGGTTCGCAAGCGGCCCTTCGACAGGCTTAGGAGGACTCGATTTTTAAGTGAAAGCGCTCAGGCCGGTGATTGCTTGGCCCAGGATGAGCGTGTGCACTTCGCTCGTCCCTTCGTACGTGAGCACGGATTCGAGATTGTTCATATGCCGAATCACCGGATACTCGAGCGTGACGCCGTTTGCTCCTAGGATCGATCGCGCTTCCCGCGCGATGCGCAGCGCCTCGCGTACGTTGTTCAGTTTTCCGAAGCTCACGTGGGAGGGATGCGCGCGCCCTTCGTCTTTCATGCGTCCGACGTGCAGCGCAAGCAGCGTGCCTTTGTTCAGTTCGAGCAGCATGTTGACGAGTTTTTCCTGCGTAATTTGGAACGCACCGATGGGCCGTCCGAATTGAACCCGCGTCTTCGCGTATTCGAGCGCCGTCTCGAAACACGTGCGCGCGGCACCCATGACGCCCCAAACGATGCCGAAGCGCGCTTCGTTCAAACAAGCCAGCGGGCCGCGAAGCCCGCGCACGTCCGGAAACGCCGCTTCCGCCGGAACGCGGCAGTCCTGGAGGACGAGTTCGGAGGTGACGGACGCGCGCAGCGAGAGTTTGCGCTCGATCGCGTGTGCGGTAAAGCCTTTCGTGTCGGTCGGTACCGCAAAACCGCGAATACCCTCATCCGTTTGCGCCCAGATGACGGCGACGTCGGCGATGCCGCCGTTCGTAATCCACATCTTCGTGCCGCTGACGATCCAGTCGCTGCCGTCCCGCCGCGCAAAGGTGCGCATGTCGCCGGGGTTGCTGCCGAAATCCGGCTCGGTCAAACCGAAGCATCCCAGTATTTCACCGGCCGCCATGCGCGGCAGCCAGTGCTGCTTCTGCTCTTCGCTCGCCCAGCGATGAATCGCGTACATCGCCAGAGAGCCCTGCACGGAGGCGAAACTGCGCACGCCGGAATCGCCCGCTTCGAGTTCCAGACACGCGATGCCGTACGCGACCGCGCTCGCGCCGGGGCAGCCATAGCCGTGCAAATGCATGCCCAGCAGCCCTAAATCGCCGAGTTGTTTGCCCAGTTCGTGCGGAAGCGTACCTTCTTCGAACCACTGCGCGATATTGGGTGAGATCCGATCGCGCACGAATGCGCGCACCGTATCGCGGATCATGCGCTCTTCGTCGCCGAGCAGTGCATCGACGTTCAGAAAGTCTTGCGGATTGGGCAGCGCGACGGGCTTGTGATGCGTGACGGTCATGATTCCTAACGCTTGAGAACGCGGGCAATTTTGTCGAACAAGGCTTCCATCGACCGTTCGTTGGCGTCTTCCAATCGCCGCCACAGCAAACGGCCTTCGGTATCGCTCAGCGTCGCTTCGATGCGATGCTCGACGGTGGTCTTTTTCGCATCGCCGCTCAAATGAAACGCGTGCGTGCCTTCAAAGCCCTCGTTTTGGATCCGCCACACGATTCGTTCTTCCGGAACCACTTCTTCCAGGACGGCATGGAAGCCGTTGTGCCACTCTTCGGTCTTTCCCGGCACCAGCGGGCCCGGCGAGCGCATGAACGGCTGTGCGGCAAATGGCCAAATAACATCGTTCGACGTTCCCATGTCGACGAGCAGTTGAAAGATTCTGCGGCGCGTTCCGGAGAAAGTGCGTTCACGAACCTCATGCAGCGGTATCGGCATACGTGCCACTTTCGCCGGGCGACCAGGCGTATCCATGCCGCAGATTGGGTAGAGAGGCAGCAGTGGCCAGAAGGGGACCGGCCGGCACGAGCTCAGCGCTGGACGACGAGCGGGCCGCGTACGTTGACGCAGCCCTCGCCGACGTGCTGCCGCAGCTCGTCTGGATTGCCGCTCCCGACGGAACGATCGAATATTTCAACCGGCCTTGGCTGGAGTACACCGGACTGACGGTCGACTCGATGCGCGAGGGCGGCGTCAAGAACGTCGTTCACCCGGACGACCTGGGCTCGACCTGGGAGCACTGGAACAACGCGCTTGTCACCGGAGAGCCGTACGAGATCGAGTACCGCCTGCGCAGTGCAAAGAACGGAGCGTACCGCTGGTTTATCGGGCGGGCCGTCCCCTATCGTGACGAGCGCGGAGCGATCGTCCGCTGGATTGGGACCGCGACCGATATCGACTCGCAGAAGCGCGCGAACGACAACTTGCGCTTCGTGCTCGACGCCTCGAGCATGCTAGCCGCAAACCTCGACGTCGACGCCGTTTGCGCGGCCCTGGCCGACGTGGCGATACGGCGCGTCGCCGACTGGTGCTTCATCGTCCTGCGCGGTCGCGACGGCAATTATACGACGCGCGCGATCGCCCACCGCGATCCCGAGCGCGTGCTCCTGCTCGAACAGTACCGCGAACGCTATCCGATGCGGCACGGATCGCCGCTGGATCGCGCGGTGCGCCGGAATACGCCCATGCTCGTTCCAACGATCAGCGACCGCGAACTTGCACTCGCCGCCGAGGATCCGCAGCATCTGGAGATTTTGCGAAGCCTGGGCATGCGTGCGGCAATGCTCGTTCCGCTCTCGACCGCGGAGGGAACCGTCTACGGCGGCATCATGCTGGTCTCATCGGAGTCTGCGCGTACGTACACTGCGGAAGATTTGGAAGTGGCGGAGATGGTCGCGCATCGCGCGGCCGCCGCGATTCACACGGCAACGGCTTTTGCGCAAGAGCGCGATCGCGCGCAGCGCCTGCACGTTATCGCGCAGGCAAGTGAACTGCTCGTGCAATCCACTGACCTGCAAAGCATGCTGGACCGCCTTACGCAATTTCTGGTAACGCGCGTTGCCGATTTGGCGTACGTCGTTCTCGCTCAGACGCCGGACGCGCTGCGCACGGTTTCCTGCGCGCACGCCGATCCCGAAAAAGCGAGCATCGCCGAACGTTTTCGCGGGCAGCGCACGCTGCGCCCCGACGCGGAGGAGAGCGCGATTTGGATGCTCTCGCAGCATCGCACCAGGCTGCACAAGACGGTTCCAATTGATTCCGTGCTCGCCGCGATGTGGGAGTATCTCGCACCGGACGTCACGGCGCTGGACATCCGCTCGGCGATAACGGTGCCGCTCTTCTCGCACGACGAAACGTACGGCGCGCTGATCGTCTACTGGTGCACGCCGGGGCAGGTATACTCTGAAGACGACGCCGCGCTGCTCACCGACTTGGGGCACCGTCTTTCGATGGCAATAGAGCACCAGCGCACACTCGAACGCGAACGGAACATCGCGCAGTCGCTTCAGCAGGCGCTGCTACCGCAGCCGGGCATGCTGCCCGCCGTCAACGGCTTACGCTTTGCGGCGTACTATCGTCCCAGCACCATGGAATCGCACGTCGGCGGCGACTGGTACGACGCGGTAACGCTCGCGGACGACTCGATATTGGTCAGTGTCGGTGACGTAACGGGGCGCGGTCTGGAAGCGGCCGGGCTCATGGGGAACGTGCGGCAGGCCATCGGAATCGCCGCGCTCTACGAGCGCGATCCCGCGCGCATTCTGGACGCAGTGGATCATCACGTGCGCAAGCGCGGCGCGGCGCTCGCAACGTCCTTCGTCGGCATCATCGATCCGTCGCAAACGGTGATGCGCTATGCGTGTGCGGGGCATCCGCCGCCTTTGCTGCGCCGAAACGGCGAACTGATCGAGCTGGGCTCGGGCGGTTTACCGCTGGGCCTGCGCGATCACCATTCCGAGACCGCGCAAGAGGTGAGCCTGCGAGATGCCGATCTGCTGGTGCTCTACACGGACGGCCTGACCGAAGCCACCCGGGATCTGTCGTTCGGCGAAGAGCGGCTGGCGTGCTTGGTTTGCAGCGATGCAATTTCGTTCGTTCGCAACCCTGCGGAGTTTCTCTGCGAAGCCTGCCTGCCGCCGCACGCGCACGACGATACCGCCGTTCTCACCGTCTCGTTCGGCGAGCGTCCGTCGTGGGCGTTCGATGCGGAAAATGCGAAAGCGGCGCACGAGGCGCGCAAAGAATTCATCGCCTACTTGCGCAAACGCTCGCCGGCCGGCGCCGATTTCGGCGCGGCGGAATTGGTGTTCGGCGAACTGGTCGGGAACGTCGTGCGTCATGCGGCGGGACCAATCGAAGTGCAGGTCGATTGGAGCGGCGAGAAGCCGGTGCTGCACGTTATCGATCGCGGGCGCGGCTTCGTGCGCGATCCCGGTCTCCCGGTCGATCCGCTCAGCGAATCGGGCCGCGGGCTCTTTATCGTTTCGCAGCTCACCGAAGCACTACGCGTGGAACGCATCGCCGGCTACGGCAACCATGTGGCGGCGGCGCTGCGCTTATAAGCACGTGCATACGCCGCCGCGCACGGTACGATACGGTTTACGTCCTCGGACCGCTTTCCCGTTCGGCGACTTTCGCCAGCATTTGAATGACGATCACCGCGATGATCGTAATGACCACGGCGTACAAGAGTTCGGCCCAAATACCGGAACCCGGTTTGAGAAAGAAGGCGATCAGGTCGGTGATGAATTTGTTCCACGCCAGCGCAGCGATCAGTCCGAACGCGGCAGTTGCCAGCGCGATCATGGTCCCTAGGTAACTCGGCTTGACTTCCATGGGTCCCTCCAATCTGTGCATAAGTATACAACATGACGCAACCTCATGACATCGGCGGCAAGAGCGGCTACGGCCCCATCGACACCGCTCCCGACGCAGAACCGTTCCATCACGAATGGGAGGCGCGCGTCTTCGCGCTCAATCGCGTGCTGCTGGGCAAAGGGGTGTATACGCTCGACGAATTTCGCGACGCGATCGAAAGCATGACGGCGCAGGCGTATCATGAAAGCACGTATTACGAACGCTGGCTGCATTCGATCGAAACGCTTCTCGAACGCAAAGGCGTGCTCCATGTTTGAAGTCGGCGAATGGGTACGCACGCGTGAAAAGCGCGGCGTGGGACACACGCGACTTCCGAAGTACTTGGAGCACCGCCGGGGGCGCGTGATTCGCGTGCTCGGCAGCGTTCGGTATGCAGACGAGGCTGCCCGGCTCGGCGCCGGCGCGTCCGAGCAACTGCTGTATACCGTGCAGTTCGAACAAGGCGGGCATTGCGTTTGCGCGGACTTGTTCGAGTCGTATTTGGAGAACGATGCATGAGCGCGCACATCCACGATCACGAACACAGCGCGCGGATTTCACAGCGCGTCAAAGGCCTGATCGCACGACTGGAGATGCAAGGCTTGACGAGCGAACGCGATTTGGATTCGCTCGTCGAAACCTTCCTGGCAAAAGCGCGTCCCGAGAACGGCTATCGCGTCGTCGCACGCGCGTGGACGGATCCGCAGTTCAAACGGCGGCTGCTCGACGATGCGAACGCCGCAGTCGGCGAACTCGGAGTCGATCTCTCACATTGGGCGCCCGTGCGTTTGCGCGTCGTCGAAAATACCTCCGATGTGCAGAACCTCATCGTGTGCACGCTTTGTTCGTGCTATCCGATCGCGCTGCTCGGCCCCTCGCCGTCGTGGTACAAGAGTGAAACGTATCGTGCGCGTGCGGTATCCGAGCCGCGCGCCGTTTTGCGCGAATTCGGCGTGGAACTGCCCGAGCACACACGCATCGTCGTATGGGACAGCACGGCGGAGGCGCGCTATATGGTGCTGCCGCAGCGGCCGGCCGGCACCGAATCATTTAGCGAAGCGGAACTTGCGGCGCTCGTTACCCGCAACGGATTGATAGGAACGGCGCTCATCTAGATTCATGACGATCGAGCTGATTACCGCTGCAGCGGCCGTAGGAACGTTCTTCGTTATTGCGGCAAGCGCGATCGCCGCAGTCATTCAGTTGCGGCACTTGCGCGAGTAATCAGCTCCAAGCGTTCATGACCATCACGCAGCAGTTCGAGAGCCCGGAGTTTCTGAGTCGTTTAGCCTTCGTTCGCAATGAATTGCCGGCCAAGCTCAGCGATCCGCAGTACAAGGCCGAGATACTTGGAGCACGCGGAGCCGACCGCACAAAACATCCGGAATACTCCGTCTTCATCGCCATGACGCGTGTAACAAATGGAAAATCCGCCTGGGAAAACTTCGAATATCTCGCCGTGCGTTCACATCAGTGCCTGGAACGGCATCCTGAGGGCACGTTGCCAAAGCACTTCCCGCGCTTACCGGTGCCGGATCGCCCAGAATAACGGTTCGTCAGCGCCCACGCCGGCGCACAAAAAAAGGCGCGGACGAAATGTCCGCGCCTCGTCGGTTATCGAAACGAAAATTACGCTTTGAGTTCGATGTCCACGCCGGCCGGGAGATCGAGGTGCATGAGCGCATCCATCGTCTTGGGCGAAGCTTGCAGAATATCGATGAGCCGCTTGTGCGTGCGCATTTCGAAATGCTCGCGCGACTTCTTGTCGACGTGCGGCGAGCGGTTCACGCAAAACCGGTTGATCTCGGTCGGCAGCGGAACGGGTCCGCTGACGAACGCGCCGGTGCGCTTCGCGGTTTCGACGATACGCTCCGCCGACTGGTCGAGCACTTTGTGATCGTACGCCTTGAGGCGGATGCGAATCTTCTGCTTAGCCATGATACTCCTTAGTCTTGAACCGCGGTCACAACGCCGGCGCCGACGGTGCGGCCGCCTTCACGAATTGCAAAACGCAGTCCGGCTTCACACGCGACCGGCGTGATCAGCTCGACCTTCATCTTGATGTTGTCGCCCGGCATGACCATCTCGACGCCTTCCGGCAGTTGGATGGTGCCCGTCACGTCCGTCGTGCGGAAGTAAAACTGCGGGCGATAGTTCGCGAAGAACGGCGTGTGGCGTCCGCCCTCTTCTTTCGAGAGGACGTACACTTCGGCTTCAAACTTCTTGTGCGGTTTGATGGAGCCCGGTTTCGCGAGCACCTGGCCGCGCTCGATGTCGTTACGATCGATGCCGCGCAGCAGCACGCCGATGTTGTCGCCGGCGATGCCGATGTCGAGCAGTTTGCGGAACATCTCGATGCCCGTGACCACGCTCTTCTTCGTCTCTTCCGTCAGACCGACGATCTCGACTTCTTCGCCGACCTTGACCTGACCGCGCTCGACGCG
>DATEHZ010000120.1:0-39629 GCA_035279385.1 Vulcanimicrobiaceae bacterium
GTTTCAAAGGCGCTCCGGCCCAGCCTGCGCGCGCCGCAATAATTGGTTCACTAACGTCCTACGTCTAAACGGGCTGCTAGGGCCGGCGGGAGATCGGCTTCGACGATCTTCTGCTGCACCTGCGCGATCGGATAGTCGTAGCGTACCCATTCTATGGTGCGCTGCTCGTCGTCGAAAAACACGAAGCAGGCTTGCGGATTCAGATCGCGCGGCTGACCGATGCTTCCGACGTCGACGATGTAGCGCACGCCGGGTGCGAGCACGATCTTGCCGCCGTGCTGCATGTGTTCGTGCGAAACGCTGCCGTCGTGTTCGAGGGCGTAATACTCCGCAATATGCGTGTGCCCGATGAAAATCAGCGGCGCATCGGTTCGCTCGAATGCCGCCTTGGCGTGGCGCTTGTCGAGCAGATATTCGAAATAGTGCACCGGCGCGCCGTGCACCATCAGGAACCCGGGCTGTCGAATCTCGTAACTCAGACCGTTGAGCCAGGCGATATGCTCTTCATCGATGACGGTCTGCGTCCATTCGATGGCGCGGCGGGCGGCGGCGTTGAAATACTCGACGCCGAAATTGTCGACCGCCGCAACGTCGTGATTGCCGAGCACCGTTTCCGCGGCGCGTTCGCGAATCATGCGTACGCACTCGTTCGGATTCGGCCCGTATCCGACGATGTCGCCCAGGCACAGCACTTTGTCGTCGGGGCGCATCAGTGAAAACGCTTTTTGCAGCGATTCCTCGTTACCGTGAATGTCGGAGACGATCGCGTATCTCACCGGTCCACCTCGGCGATCACGGCCCGCAGGCGCGCGCCGAATTCGACACGTTCCCGCGCCGTGCCGACGCTCACGCGAACGTACCGGTCGAGCGGCGGCGCACCGGGTTTGCGAATGAAGACGCCGTGACCGAGCAGCCCGTTCATCACCGCCGTCGCACGCTCGCTGGTTGCGAAGTCGATGCAGACGAAATTCGTGTGGGAGCGCAGCGCGCCGGTTCCGAGTGAAGCGGCAATCGCGTAATAGTCCTCGCGGCCGCGCGCGACCTCCGCCACGACCTGCGCGCGAAAGGCTTCGTCTTCGACGGAAGCCAGCGCTCCGATCTGCGCGTTGCGGTTCACGCCGTAATGCAGGCGAATTTTTTGAAACGTCACCACGTTGCGCGGTGTGGAGATCATGTAGCCGACGCGCGCACCGGCCATGCCGTAGGCTTTCGAGAACGTGCGCACGCGCAGCAGCCGTCCGTGCAGCAGCGGCGGAAAATTGCGTTCTTCGTCGACGAAATCCGCATACGCCTCGTCCAAGAATAACAGCGTATTCGCCGGAAGCGCTTCGAAGAGGCGGACCACCTCGCTCGCCGGCTGCAGCGTTCCGCTCGGATTGTCGGGATTTGCGATATAGACGATCGCCGGACGCAGTTCGTTCGCTCGCGCGACGAGCGCATCGAGGTCCACGCAGCCGTCGGCGCGGTATGGCACCGTTTCGAGCGTTCCGCCGAAGCCGGTCACGTGATAGCTGAACGTCGGATACGTGCCGCGCGTAGCGAGCGCGACGCTGCCGGGGGCGACGAACGCGCGCACGGCCAACCCCATGAGATCGTCGATACCCGAACCCACGCAGATGTTTTCGATGCCGCAGCCGTGACGAACGGCGAGCGCCGAGCGCAGGTCGTACGATTCGGGATCGCCGTACCACGAAATACGCGGCAGCTCGCGCGCCATGGCCTCCACCGCCTTGGGCGAAGGCCCGAAGGCGCTCTCGTTCGCGCCCAAGCGCAGCAGCGAGGCATGGCCGCCCTCGCGCATCAGCTGCTCCGGCCCGATGAACGGCGTAACGACAGGTATCGCCTCTATATGAGGCGCTGCCAGAAACTCCGCGTCGGCTTCTATATTGTTAATCAGTATCCACCAACCAGAAATCGCGTTACGTCAACCGGCGCACCCGCCGGAACCGTTTCTATCGTTTCGTCCAGGACCAGAAAACCGCTTGCGCGTCCGAGCAGGCTTACGGAACTCGAACGCAGCTCCAGCGGATACGCTATGCGGGCGCCTTCGGCCTCGTCCACCTTGACCGGTACGAACCAAGTCCAGCCCGAACGTTTGCGCACGGCCGCTCCCAGGCGCGCGACTTGCACGACGGGCAGCGCGGCGCGCCCGGCAAGGGCGCTGACGATCGGGGCGGCGACGGCCTCGAGGATCATGAGCGCGGAAGCGGGGTTTCCGGGAAGGCCGACGACCGGCTTTCCGTCCACGCACGCCAGCACCGTGGGTTTGCCGGGTTTGACCCGCAGTCCGTGAACGATAACGCCCGGCGAGCCGAGTTGCGCGATGATTCGCGGGGTGAAGTCGCGCTCGCCCACGGACGAGCCGCCGGTGAGCACGACGCCCTCGCAGGTTGCCACGGCCTCGCGCAGCAGCGCTTCCAGACGAGCCGGGTCGTCCGGCGCGGTCGGCAGATGCCGGACCGCGGCGCCCAGGGCCTCCAGCGTTCCGGCGACCGCCCAGCGATTGGAATCGCGCACCTGCGCCGCCGTCGGCTGCGCGGTAAGTTCCACCAGTTCATCGCCGCTCGAGATCACCCCGATGACGGGGCGCCGGTAGACCGCGACGCTCGCGATGCCGAGCGTCGCCAAGACGCCGAGCTCCGCGCCGCCGATGCGGCGTCCGGGCTCGAGCAGCGTCTCGCCCGCGCGCATGTCCGAGCCGCTGGGCGTCACGCAGTCGCCCGCCGGCACGGCCGCGGCCACCTCGACGGATTCGCCGCTGCAGTCTGCGTCTTCAATCGGCACGACGGCGTCGGCACCCTCCGGCAGAACGCCGCCGGTGGGAATGCGCAGGGCGCTCTTTTCGGCCAGCACGCCGGTCCAGGCGTGCCCCATGCGAATCTCGCCCGCGACGTGCAGCCGCCCTGGCGTATCCGCGGAACGCACGGCAAATCCGTCCATTGCGGAACGCGGCGCAGCCGGATACGCGGCATCGCTGACGATGGGCTCGGCGAGAACGCGGCGCAGCGCGTGGTCGAGCTGCACGTATTCGGTTTGCGGCGAGCGCAACTGCGCGTGCGCGAAATAGAGCGTGAGCGCCTGCTCCGGCGCGAGGAGCGCGTCGGTCCGGAATCCAATGCGGCGATTTTCCATGCTAGACATTGCTTTGATTCGTCGCGACCCCGATCGCGTGCGGCGCTCGGCGCGGCGCCGCGGACAAGATCCGTCGTTCGTGGACGAGATTCTGCGCTTGGACGCGGAGTACCGCTCCGCGCTGACCGCCGTCGAAACGGCAAAGGCCGAGAAGAATCGGTTGTCTGCGGAGATCGGCAAGGCGGCCGACAAAGCGGCCGCGGCGCGCGAAGTGCGTCCGCAGCTCGACGAACTCTCGCAGCGCATCGAAGCGTCGGAAGCGCAGGCGCGCGCGCTCGGAATCGAAAGTCCCGAATCGCCGCTGCGCCAGCTGCTCACGCAATCGCCGAACGTGCTCGACGACTGCGTCCCGGACGGCAAGGACGAAAGCGACAACGTCGTCGTGCGCAGTTTCGGCACGCCGCCGGAATTCGATTTCGAACCGCAGCCGCATTGGGAACTCGGCGAACGTCTGGGCATTCTCGATTTCGAGCGCGCGGCGAAACTTTCGGGGAGCCGTTTTTCCGTGCTGCGCGGGGACGGCGCTCGTCTCTCTCGCGCGATCGTGCAATTCTTTCTCGATAGCGCGCAGCAGAACGGCTACACGGAGATCGCGCCGCCGATTCTGGTTTCGCGCCAGACGATGTGGAGCACGGGACAGCTCACCAAATTCGCCGACGCGATGTTCCAGGATCAAGATGCCGATCTGTTCATGATTCCGACGGCCGAAGTGCCGCTCACGGCGCTGCACGGCGACGAGATTCTGAGCCTCGAGCAGCTGCCGCTGCAGTACGCCGCCTACACGCCGTGCTTTCGTAAAGAGGCCGGCGCCGCGGGCAAAGACACGCGAGGCCTCATTCGCCAGCATCAGTTCGAGAAAGTCGAACTCGTATGGCTCACGACGCCGGAGCATTCGTTCGAAGCGCTGGAACTGCTCACGTCGCACGCGCAGGCGCTGCTTGCGGCGCTTGAACTGCCGCATCGCATCGTGTCCCTGTGCGCGGCCGACGTCGGTTTCAACGCGGCCAAAACATACGACCTCGAAGTCTGGCTGCCGAGCGCAAACGGCTACCGGGAGATCAGCTCCTGTTCGAACTGCACCGATTTTCAGGCGAGACGCTCGGCGATTCGCTTCCGCCGCGACGCGAAGGCGAAGCCCGAACTCGTGCATACACTCAATGGTTCGGGGCTTGCGGTGGGCCGGACGCTGCTTGCCGTGATGGAGAATTATCAGCAGGCCGACGGTTCCATCCGGGTGCCGGCCGCGCTGCGCGGCTATCTGGGCACGGACGTTATTCGGGCTTCGTAAGAAACTCGGCGAGCGCGCGCACGTACGGCGAGGGTTTCGCGGGCTCCGCCGATATGCCGCGCCGGCTTTCGATGAGGATGCGCGTACGATCGCCCTCCATGCGCGAGAGCGTGCACGTCAAACGCTCCGAATTGATGAGGCCGAACGTGGCTTCGATCGTGCCGCGCCGATCGTCGGCCTCACGCACGGCACCGCCCAAAACATCCTCGATTCCGCGTACGCATCGGTGAAACGCCTGCGCGTACGTCAAGTCCACGTCGACGGTTTGCGACGCGTGTGTGGCCACGCCCGGCGGTCGCTGCACGCGAAGCCACTCGCGTAAGAACTTCACGATCCGAAAAACGGCGGTTCGCTTGCCTCGACTTTGCGCACACCCGGCAGCGCGCCGATCTCGCGGACGACTCCGCCGAGGGTGCGGCCGTGCGGCAGATCGACCACGTAGACCAGTTCCATAAGCTCGATGCCGTCCTCCGTGCGCACGCTCGGCACGTCGGCGTCGTCGACGCGGATCTGTGCCGCGCGAATAATCTGCGCGATCTGCGCTCCGGAGTTCTCCGAAGCCGCGCACAAAACGCGCACGACGTGTTTACGCGGCACCCGCAGCACCGACATGAGATTCGCATCCGAGAGACCCAGCGCGAAGAGGGTGATGGCCGTGATGAGCAGACCGACGAACAAACCGAAACTCGACGAGTAGCCCATGTTCAATCCGACCGCTGCGGCCATCCATATACTCGCCGCGGTGGTCAAACCTTGCGCGGTACTGCCGCGGCGCACGATCGCGCCCGCACCCAGAAAGCCGATGCCGACGACGACGTACGAGGGGATGCGCGTATCGTGCAAATGCGCGCCCATCGCGGTGAACGCGGCAGAGGCCGTTGCAACGAGCAAATGCGTGCGAAAACCGGCGGGTTTGGCTGCCGCTTGCCGCTGCACGCCGATAGCGCCGCCCAATATCGCTGCACCGGCGATACCGATTAGCGGCGAGAACGTGAATGCCATGCGGCTGCGGAGGTTACGAGGCCTCTTCGATCATCGAGAGCAGCTTCGAACGATCGAGATAGCGGATGTGCCCGCGTTCGCGGCGCAGCGCTTGAACGCGTTCGAGCTCCGCAATCGCGCGCGCGGCAACCTCTTTCACCGTTCCGGCAGCGGCGGCGATCTGCGCCTGCGTCATCGTGGGAAGCGGCGGCAGCGCCGGATGTAATTCGCGTTCGGGCGCGGCGTACGGCAGCAGCGCGGACGCAACGCGTGCGATGATCGGCTGCGAAACCTGCGCGGCCAGCTCGCTCGCGAGCGATCGATTGCGTTGTGCGGCCGTCGCGCCCATCGCCATCAGGAAATCCGGTTCGCCCGTCGCGACCGCGCGCAATACGTCGAACGGAACCGTGGCGTAGCGCGTGATCTTCGCGAGCGCTACGGTGCGGCCCATCGTCAAACCGTCGTCGAAGAACTCGGATTCGCCGAACGTCTCGTACGGGAATAAGTGGAAGAGCAAACGTTCCCGCGAGCCGGCGCCGACGAAGACCGCCATCGCACCTTCGATAACCAGACCGACCGTGGTGCAGCCGGCGTTTTCGGCGGAAATGATCTGCCCTTTGCGCGCGTTATGCTCGGTCATCGCTTCCGCAATCTTCGCGCGCGCGTTATCGCTTGCGCGCGAGAAGATCGAACTGCGGCGCAGCGCGGTCGAAAGCGACGACGCATGCGGGTCGACGTGCTGACGCGTGAGGCGCACGCGCCACTCCGACTCGCCGACGTGCCGGTGCTCGAACGAAAATTCCCCGGGGCGAAGTTGCTCCAGGCGCGCCATGAGGGCGCGCGGGTCCACTTCAGTCACAAAATCGAACGAGTCGCCCGCAGCAAGATTGTCCGATTCTTCAAGCACCATAGAAGCGCGTTCCCAAACCGGAAGGCTGCGCAAATCCACTGGTTCGTGCGTCACCATGACTCATCTCGCTTTCTCGCTCGCTCCGGTAGTCTCATCTTGCCGCGTAGCAACCGGGCGCCTTCGCGCGTTATGCGGGCGTATGAGACACCTAATCCGCCCACTCGCCGCCGCATTCGGCCTGCTTTTGCCGGCCGCAGCCCCGGCGATCTCCGCCACGCAGCCCGCTTCGTACGATACCGCACTGACGGCCGTCTACGGATCGCCGTCCCCCTACACCGGAACGTTGAGACTGACCGTCAGCTCGTCCGGGATCGTGCGCGGGTATTACTTCTCGTCCGACGGCACGGCAATGTTCGTCCCCGTGACCGGCGGCAAAAACGGCGACTCGATCTGGTTCGATATCGGAGACGGCCGCATGTATCACGTCGACGGACGGGTAGAGGACGGCACGATCGTCGGCACCGCCTTCACGGGCGCCAACGAACCGTATACGTTCGTCGCCAGGCCCGAGCGGTAGACGCGTCTACGCCTTCACCTGCTGCCAGGCTTTTTGGGCGGCCGGCGGCAGGTGATCCATCCGCTTCAAAAAGAGCGTGAGCTGCCAGAGCTGCTTTTCGCCGAGCGTTTTTCCGAACGCCGGCATTCCCGTCCAGCGAATGCCGTGCCGCAGTTTCCAAAATATCACGCCGTCGGGATCGTCTTCCACGCCGTCGTTCGCGAGCTGCGGCGGATTCTGATAGAGCCCCTTGGCGATCTTCGTGGCGCTGCCGCTCGCATCGCCGTGGCAGACCGCACAGTTCTGCGCGTAGAGTTTGATTGCGGCGAGCAGATTCTCGCCGGTCGGCGAGAGCGGATCCGTGAGGCGCGGCGCGCTGCGGCGCAGCGTTGCGTGCAGCGACGTCTGTGCGGCCCACTCTTCGAAGCGCGGCGGCTTCTCGTCGGCATTGGCGGGCAGTATACCGGTGCGAACGATCGCGTAAGCCGCGATTGCGGTCGCGGCCGCGGTAAAGAGTATTCCGAGCAAGACGCCTCTGAACATACATGCCTCCGTTTGCCCAGAGGCTAAAGTTCACCGCTGAGGCTGTGCTGTGAACGTTAGGCGTCGGGACCCGTCTGCTGCGCACGCGCGGAGATCGCGCCCGAGCACTGTTTGACCAGGAGATCCAGCAGCGCCGTATCCTTCGCGCCGTACCCGGACCATTTGTTCGCCGCCTCATCGCCGATGGCGCGCACCTCGGCTTCTTTGCCGGGCACCACGCTCGTCGGCACGGCGCCCGTGAAGATCGAGCCGATTTTTCCGCCCAGATGTTGCTGCTGCGATGCGAGATACCCGGCTTCGATCGCTTCTTGCGTCGCCACTTGGATCGGCCACGGCCACGGATTGAGTCGATCTTGCCGGTACCATGCGTACACGGCGTCTTTCACACTCTTGCCGTCCGCGACGCAGTCATACAGCGATGCGGCGAGACCGTCCGACGCGCCCGGCGATCCCGTGCGCTCGGTCTGCACCCAACTGGTCGTGACGAAGAGCACTTTTTTCGATGCAATTTACAGCGTAATCGCGCCTTCGTCGCGCAGATGCAAAAACGCGTACGCGAGAATTTTCGGGGCGAGATCGGCGGTGCTGACCTTCGCGTCCGATCCGGCGATGTGAACGCCGTCGAGTTTTCCCGGCTTGGCAATGCGTTCGGCGGCAAAAAGGACAGCCACCAGCGGACTAACGGTGTTCGCGGTATCCATACGTGGTAGTTTCGGCACGCCGAGAAAAAAAAACAAGGAGAGGGGGAGATTCGAACTCCCGGAACCCGTGAAGGTTCTGCGGTTTTCAAGACCGCCGCACTGTCGCGACGGCTTCCAAAATCGCAAAAGGCCTTTTTGTAATAGGTCATTTTGCAATTTGTAACCCTCTTCAAAACCGCTGCACTAAAGCGGCAGCTTGGAAGTCTTGGGAAACCGCCGCAGGCTAATCCTGCAAAAAGGCCGACAAAAGACTCGTGCGCCCCTCGGACGGCGCGGCGGTCTGCACCAAATTTCCGGGCGAACGCCCAAAAGCGGCACCGAACCGAGGGACGCCCACAGGCGGTCTAGTATAGGGGCGGCGGAGGTTTGGCAGAGCGGTTGAATGCACTCGCCTTGAAAGCGAGCAGACGTGATGAGCGTCTCCTGGGTTCAAATCCCAGAACCTCCGAGGTTTACAAGGGGCACGAGCAAGACGTGTCCCTTTTTATCTGGCGCGTCGAATGAGCTTAACACTCACCCTGTGACTCTACTTTGTGAGTTTCGCGGGGATGTTGTCTGCACGTGCAGACCGCGAAAACGGCAGGCTGATACGCCGATACAAAGACTATGGACGGTTACGGCGTCGGCCACACCATCGGCCGGAACTTGGGAACGTATCTTACGCCCGTGCGGGTCATCGTCGGCCTTGCCATTCTGTATTCCGTTTACTTCGTGGCGGTCGTGTATCCGCAGACAGCCACGGTTCAACTCGTAAACGAGTCGGACGGAACGGCGACGTTTTATGTGGACGGCAAGACGGCGTGTATCGCGTATTCGGACCAGTCATGTACCGTCGCGCTTCGGGTGTACCGTTCGCATACGCTTTCGGCGGACACTTTCTACAACGACGCAGAGTCTTTTGTGACCCCGCTCATCACACTCCGTGCAAAAAAGGACGAGGTCTACAAGTACATGGCTTGTGGGCAGACTGGAACGCCCGGCGAGAATTGCGGACTATTCGCGGTTTCGACAATTCCTGCCACCTACTAAGGTTGCATCTCCCGCCGCATGTCGCGCAGCCACTGCAAGTGCCTGTCTTGCGCGTCGTCTGCCATTTCGAACCACGAGCAAAGCGCGTCAAGCACCCAAACGAAGTTATCAAACGACTTCCCACCAAAAGCGTTTAGAAGCGGCACTCGCTTCCCGTCCCGCATGACTTTGAACGGGTAGCGGAATCCGTCCGAGCGTTCGTCCAAAGCGTGTAGTTCCAGTAGCGTCTTCTCTGCACGGCCGATTTCTATCTCGTCGTACTGCGAAAGAATCGGCTTAACGCGGTTCCATAGGACCCGCAAGTCGTGTCCCCATATCGCTTCACCCTGTTCGGCTTCAGTGAGTTGCCTGAACGATGGGTCACTTGCAATTATCGACTTCATGAAAAGTTCAATGGCATGTCGGTAGAGATAACCGACGACGTAGGCGGAGTTCTCTGCACCCTGGTTGCTCTTAAGTGCGAGCCTTACAAGGTCGCGGGCTCGCTCACGGTAGTAGAGCGCGAAGTACCCCAACCGCTCCAGGTCGTTCGGTATCCACGAGGCTACAGCGAAAATGTCGTCTTCGCTTCCAACGACGGCCGCAAGGACTGAGTCGTCGTCGGAGAGTTCCGGCATATTTGCGCGATTCTCCCAAAACGGAATGTCGTCGTTGAATAGAGGGCAGTTCCGTAGGTCGCGCTCCGGCCGTGGTCCCATGATTTACGGAACGTGAAGAACTAGCTTGTCGCGGCCAATGATTCCCCGCAGTTGAGCGATTCGAGCGTCTACCTTCACTAGGTCATCCTTTGCCGACTTTAGGTCGTTCTCAGCCCACGTTACGTCCGTCTGCGCTGAGTTCACGTCGTACTTTGCGCTGTTCACGTCGTAGTCTGCAGAGTTGGCCTTGTATTCCAGGTCGTTCGCCGCGTACTGCTCGTCGTTCGTGACTGCAGCGGCTTTTGCGGCGTTGGCCGCCTGGTGTGCTTGCGCCGCTATTTGTTGCTTCTCAACGAGTTTCGCGTCGGCTTGTTTCTTCTTCTCAAGCGCCGCCGCAAGTTTTTTCTTTGCGGCGATTATCTCGTTCAGAATCCGAGGCCTATAGTAGTTCACGTCATTCGAGAGGCGGGTTTGCGAGTCGGCTAATTCGGCTTGCGTGTTCGCGTAATACTTTACCGTTTTTCCTGAGGTGTTCAACGACGCGACAACTCGATTCACTTCGGCGACCGACGAGCGATGGAAGTAGACCTGGCTTATTTGGCCCGACTGCATCGGTATGCTAACCGTGAACCCGCCCCAACTAATGTCGGCCGTCCATTGATACGATGACAAGCCGCTCGCGATACGGAGAACCGCTCTTGAACCATTCACTGAACCGGAGACGGAATAGTTCTGCCTGTTCACGCCGTCCGAGTAGTTCGTATTCACGGCGACGGTCTGCAAGTATCCAGTGATGTAACCGCCCTGGTCCGTAAGGTTGAAGTATTCAACCCCGCCGCGATACTGCGCCATGTAGATGCCAGTAAGGTCGCCCGCATAGGCCGGAGCGAGCGCGACGAGAATAGCGAAGGCCACGAGGGCAAAGACCCGTATCGTCCTCATGCTTCTATTTTCGGCAGACTTCAGACGGAGCCTGGAGGAAAGACTTGCGACAAGGAAACGCGACTCGGCAGGCGGTTGACTTTGCGGTTCACGAGAACGCGGGACACTACTGGGTGAGTCCGCTGACCGATAAAGCCGCCCGATGGTTGGACGAGAACCTCTACCCTGGGCGGGACAACTCCTGGGCGTTCGCACTGGAAGGCGATGAAGTATTCGATGCGGTTAGTGATGCGATGCAACGAGCGGGTCTATCCGTTGCCGTCTTCTTGCCGAATCCGCCGCATGGAAAAACGAAAAAGGCTCAACGGTTGCGAGCCGCGTTTGCGGAGATTGCCAAACGGGGTCGCCCGAAAGCGGCGAAGCGACGTAAAACCTAGAGTCTATTACTGTCTACGTTGCATCCACTGCGACAACCAATTCGCCGCGTCACGCTCGCAGACGCCTGGTTAGGGCGGTGAAACGCGCTTACTCTAGCAACACTCGCGGCAGTGCCGAAAGCGCCTCATAATCAGGACAATTAGATAGTTTTAAGTCCCAAACGCTGCGGCATCGCCTCTCACTCCACGCACAGCCCGTTTCATAAAGCGCTCACGACTACTTTCGCCGGGGCCTTTGGTCGCCGTCGATAAAATCGCCCAACGCAGACTCACTTCGCAGCAACTCGTCGTCTAGCTTCGCTAACAGTTTCCGGCTACGCCCGATGGATGCGGAAAGCGAAGCAGCATCCCTCAAAACCGTTGAGCCCGCTTTTGCGCCGCGTTCGTATCCAGGGACACCGCACGCAGCGGCAACCTCGTCCGCGCTCATTCCTACGACTGCTGCAATTTTAGCGACCGTTGTAAATCCTGGATTGCTGCTTTTGAGCTCAATTTGCGATATTTGAGAAGCCGTCAAACCGATGCGACGTGCCAGCGCATCTTGCGACAGACCCGCGTTTATCCGTGCCTGCCGGAGCACGGTGCCAACTTTCTTCACAATGGCAGCATTGCGTAGGCCGTGGCACCCTAGCCCCTGATGGTTCACACAGGACTTGTACTCATGTTTTCATCATCCGGGCCGATTCAAGAGACACAGGCCGCCACGTAGGCGACCCCTGTTCAGCTATTCCAAGAACGGGAGAGATACGGATATGTCTTACTGCTCGGGTTGTGGTAACGCTCTAAACGGAGCATTTTGTTCGTCCTGCGGAGCGAAAGCCGTTCAATCGGCTGCTGTGAATACCAGTGCACACGTTCGGAAAATATCAGCATTGTCTGCGATTAAGCGTCTTGCAGCAGTCGTCGTCATCGGGCAAGTAATCAGCACTTTCTTCGCGTATTTGAACGCCGGAAATTATGGTGAGCAATTCCTAACAGGTGTGGACTCAACAGGCGTGGACCCAACAGGCGCGGCCATGATGAATCTATACATGCAACTCACAACGCTAATGGTGTATATTATCGGCTGCATCATCGAACTGTTCATTATTCGCGCGATTGGCCGTGGCAGCTGGAAAGCAAGGCGGTTTTTAGGCTATCTGGTCACGCTTGGCATCATATATGCCGTCCTCGTCCTACTCAACTACCGTCACGTGACAAACGGATACATGGTGGGCAGCGTTTTCGCTATCATCTTTAATTCCGTAGTTCTTTCCATGTTGAACAACCAAGCGATAAAAGAGGCCGTGGATGACAGAATGACCTTGCCGAAGGTCGGGAAGCGGCAATCCCTGTTGCGTGCGGAAGCAGTGTAGGATGGAAGCGGATAAGTCAGCGCAGCCGGACCGCGTCTTTTGGCTTCTCGTCGTGGCCGCAGCATTGCTCGTCGTGATTCTGCTTGGCTTCGTCGTCGTAAGGTCTGTGTCGTCCATAGCGTCTTTGAGCAACAACATGATTACAGCCACCGTCGCAAAGTCGGGACAGGCCTTTGACCTCGACCATTGCATGGCGACTCGCAATGGCGGCGATGCTACCATTTCGTTCGGAGGATTCAATTTTTCTAACATTGCAGTCAAAGGCTATACGGTGCGTGTTGAGGCGTTGGACGTTCGCGGCAACGAAATTAAGTCGTACGTTGTGAGAAGCGACGGTGGCATAGCTACAGGCTTCGGCAACGTGACGAACCGAGATATGGAGTCAGTCACTTTGCCGCTTCCAAAGCAAACGGACTCCCTAAGGTGCAGCATCGCGAGAGCCGCTCTCGCTGATGGAACGTCCTGGGTGCGACGATGAAGCCTAAACACATCGTTGCGATAACCGCAATCATTGCCTGCACCGTATTGGTCATTATGTTTTGGAAATTCGTGATATTCGGAGGGATACTGATAGCAGCCATCCTTGCAAACGCATATGCACGAAAAATTGCGCCACACACGAGCTCCATCTTCTTCGAGAATCGCTCCCGCAGGGAAAACCGCTCGGGCTCCGCGTGGTCAACACCACAGACTCGCAATTCGTGGTCTTCGGCATCGGTGCCAACCGGAAGGCGGCGGAGTACAACACGGCCTGCGGCAGCCACAGCATCCAACATGCAAAATTACTACGATGCCAACGGAAGCCCGATAGGAACCTCCATGGCAAACGGCATGGGCGGCTCAGACTACTACTCGCGCAGCGGTAAATATCTTGGTCAGACAAACCACAGCGGCACATTTGATGCTCAAGCGAAGCCAATTACGTCAGGCCAAAAGCTTGGTGATTTGCTGCTCGGGCACGACGATGACTGAAGGTTAGGCCAACAAAAAAAGGGGGGGCGACGATTATCGCCCCCTTTTTTTATTTTTTGAACGCCTTTAGCGGTTTTTGAAGGTCGCAATTAAAGCGGAATACCCACGACTCTATTATTTACCCTGGCGGGGGGGACACGCCCACCCCCTAAGGTTTACGAAACGCATCATCAAGGCGTTCGAGGGTCGCACTGCCTCTTGCAACGGAGTACAACGTGGGATAATGCTCGTCCGCCTGGGCCAGCAGCACCTCGACCAACTGTGTGAAGGTTTCGGCGTCCAGCCCCGACGCGCGGCATTCAGCGCACAAGTGCAGCTCGTTTGCATTCGACACGCAGAATTTGGAAAGCGCCATTCGGTCGTTAATCTCCAAGCACATCTTGAACAGGGAATGGCGCTCGATAGACAACGCGGGGAGCTCAAACACATACAATCGCAGTAGGAGCCAGCCGTCCGAAATTTCAGCGCAAATCCGCCAATCCCGATACTGTGCGGCGAATACCATTTCGTAGCCAGACGAAACGAGCCGGGTTGAAAACCCGGCCCGCTTAATCCATGAACAAAGCCGCTCTCTGTCATCCATTAGCGACGCCCCGTTCGAGACACACCGCGCCTGCAACGAGGTCGGTCGTCATGCGTGATGTTAGTAACGCTCTCACGGTGCCGGGATACCATTGCTTTCCGCCCTGCCGGGGACTAAAGCCGTGCTCCTGAAGCCAGAGCCCGATAGCTCTCCAACTCGCGCCGTCGCGCCGCATTTGCACGGCTTGCATAAGAGCATCATGTTCCTCCCGATTCGGAACGAGCGCCTTGCCATCGCGTATAAAGCCAAAAGGCGTGCGACCATAAACGCGGCGATTGCGTCTTTTGAAAGCAAGAGCAATCGCCGTTCGCTCCGCAATCGCTTCCCTTTCCCATTGGGCAACGCTACCAAGGACATTGCACATAAGCCGCCCCGAGGCCGAGGCAGAATCTAAATTCTCCGCTACAGAGATAAGTGCCACCTCATGTCGCGCAAATAGGTCCAAGAGCTCCGCAAGGTTTCCGACGTTCCGGGTAAGTCGGTCGAGCTTACAGGTCAGTACAGCAGCGACCTCGTTCCGGCGTATTGCAGCCAATATGTCAGCGATTCCGGGGCGTTTGAGGGATTTACCCGACTGCCCGTCGTCAACGACGATACGCGCCAATTCTCGCCCCGTAGCGCGTGCGTATTGCGTCAGGCGCTCCGCCTGCGCGTCGATAGTGACCCCATTTAAAACCTGCTCATCCGTCGAGCAGCGCACATATCCGAGTGTTATCCGGCATTCCGCCTTCCGTGGTGGCACGTTATACCTCCGTCGCGTTTTAGTGAGGGTTCTAGCCCTGCACGGAGTTATAACGTTTTTAACGCTTGCCACACAAACAAATACAGCGCCGACTCGCACAAGCTTCGGGCTCATTCAATCGCGGCGAGCTCGTCTTCCAACAGCCGCATTGCCGCCAAAATGTAGGCCTCATCCGCTTGTCCCTCGGCCGCAGGTTTAAATATCTCGTGGTATTCAGGACGTTGGATAAAATTGCGGCGCTCCGCGCCCTGAAGCCCTCGCTTCTTAAAGACAAGCCCAAAAAGTTTTAACGCCTGGTCGCGCAGCGTCGCAAGGTCAGGTCCTGCTTCTTGAACATCACCACGCCGAACCGCACGCTCATACTCAACTTGGCTTAGCCCCGCATCCTGCGCCTTGCGACGATTAGATGACGAATCGGTGCTGTTTTGCACGCATATATTGAGCAGCCACTCCCTGCTCAGTAGGTCGCGAAGGCTCACTCCAAATTTGCCATGGTCATGCTCATGAACGGAATATGAGATTGCCGCTTTTAGGTGTTCGAGCCCGATTTTTTCCAGAACGCCGATAATGCGTTCGACTAGGTTCTCGTCCGCAGCCTCTACTGTCGCCGTTCCAAATTTGCGTTTGTATTCCGCCCTATAATGCTTCCATATCACTTGCGCTTCTGTCAGGTCCTGTTCTTGTTCTTCTTTTTGAGCTCGTTTGCGAAGTGGGCGGTTGGCCAGGTCCTTTTCATAAGCTGCGATTGCGTCAAGGTAGCGTTTGTCCTCACCTTTGGCTTTGGCCAGCTCGCGCATAGCCTTGCGTCCGTCGTAGTAAGTCACACCTTCAACGTCGATTTCGTAGCCCTCGGCTTTCAAAACGGCGATGTGGCGCGGTTTGAGAGGGTCGTCCGCTTTATATGTGACTTCGTCTCGGTGTTCGCTGTACCAGAGGGAGCCTTTGCCCTCCAACTCTTGCATGGTAAAGCCCGCGTCACGTGCGGAGACGTACTGTTTAGTAGTCAGAGGTAATTGCATTTTGGATTTTCCCAGAAGCTCGCTTAATAGTTTCATTGGTCGTGGTCCCGAAAATGAAAACGCCTGCCGGGGACAACCACGATACGGCAAGCGTCTTCAAAGATATGATACGTAAAATGTTCGGTGGTTGTCCGCTATCTACAACATAGTGAAACGAGCCAATTTCGGAACACAAATCGGAACGTATTTCGGAACGCCGCCCCGAACGGCGGTTCGCTCGCACGCCGGGTAGTCATTCGGAACGCGCTTCGGCTTTAGGAATAGTAATAGGAACAGGAATAGGGTTCTAGCTTTCCAGGTATTTTTAGGATGTAGGAGCTAGGCTCGGTCCTTCGGACACGCGCAGCAGACTTCGCCGAAAATCAGATAATTGCCGAATGCCCGAAGGGCTTCGGCCTTGCCACGTGCGAACCCGCAGGGTTCGCGGAGGGAAATTCCGCGCAAGCGGAATGACCGACAGGGAAGCCCAGGACCAAGCGTCAGCGTTCCGCGCGGCGATTGCCCATTAGCAAGAGCGCCAGAATTGCTTCCGGCGCTCTTAAATTGTTTATGACACGAAACGCTTCAACGGGGATGTACGCCTCACAAATTCGTTTCGGCTGTCTGCGTCAATTTCGAGATAACGCTTGGTCATCTCGTATGAGCTATGTCCTAGGAGCGCGCGAACGCCGTCCAGGTCGTGAGTCTGGTCATACGCATCTCGGCCGCGATACTTGCGCAGCATATGCGGATGAAGCGCAATTCCGAGGATTCTACCCCACCGCGCGACGATATGCTGTATGGTATCGACGGTCGCCGGAAAGCCGTCCTGTGGCCTACGAAACAGAATATCGTCGGCCTCTAAATTTTCCGGGTCAATTGCGCGGTCTGGGTATCCTCTATTAAATTCGGATATGCGCCCCAAATAGTCGGCATACAATTCGCCCTTAAACGGCCTCGGCATGTTCCGAATTTCAAGATAACGTTTCAAATATGGTGCTGCTTCGCCCATCGCCACTGTGACAATGCGCCCGCCCTTTTCACGATATTGGAGCGTTTCGGCATCAAAGTCTAAGCCGCTCGTAACCACGGAAGCGACCCCGCCACGTCGGGCACCCGTGACCATGAAGAGCGTAAGCAAGCACAGGTCTAGCACTCGTGCGCGTTCCTGCGCCTCTGGCGTACCTTTGCGTGGGATGATGCGCAAGCCCTTAAAAAGACGCGGAATCAAGTTGGCGTCATGGATAAGTTTCGTGGGCTTCGGCTGATGCGGTGGCATGGGAACCGAGGAGCAAGGGTTGTGTTTTACACCCGCCGTGTTGTGCCGCACGAACCAATTGAATAATTGACGCACGTCGGCATACATTTGCTTCTTCGTCCGTGGCGTACCATTGAAGCGATTTATAAAATCGCGTACATGATTTGAAGACACATCCCCAGGATGCGCAGACTGAAGACTACGCTCCAAAAGGAATTTGGCAAGGACGGCAAACCGAGGGGCCGCTTTTACTATTGTGTGCCGCGAACGCTCTGCTCCACGACGTGAAACCCCATGGAGAAAATCGTCCCAGAACGCGGCAAAGTGATAGAACAGCTGACCATCGCAGTATGAACCTGCGAGAATCGTCTGCACTTCATCAAGGGCGTCCGTTGGGTCATTGTTATCGAGCTTGCCAGAACGGAGCAGCTCGATAACTTTCTGTCTGTCTTGATACTTTCGTGGCGTGTACTTGCTCACGATAGACTCGCCTTTCTGATAAGCCTCGGGCCAGAAAGTCGTGTCTTATCTCCTGATGTACGATTGTAGCAGAAACGCACCGCCGCAGTAAACAGCTCAAAGCGTCGCGGCAAACGACTTGCAGCAACGGTAAACACGTCCAAGCCTTTCAGCAGCGCTGCCGCTTCCTTTCGCGCAACACGGGCCAAGGGACGCGGCAAATTAAAATCGCAGCTGATTAGTTTCCGGCGGCATTGGCATCGAAAGCATATACGGGAAATTTGCCAAAATGCGATTTCAAGACCGCTGCATTAAACCGCTCTGCCACCTCTCCGCGGCCGCCCGTCGTTTTGAGTTGGTGACCCGCCGCGCAGGTCCTTCGGCCGCGCTATTCTTCTACGCGCAGCGTGAGCAGCGCGATGTCGTCTTGATGCTTACCTCGTACGACCGCACGCCGCAGCGCTTTCGCCGGATTCGGCGAGCGCCGGACTTGCGCGTCCGCGATAGCCCGGCGAAGCGCGGCTTCCCCTTGAACGTAATCGCAACTCCACTCGACGAGGCCGTCGGTGAAGAACACCGCCAGCGCACCGGGGTCGAGCACGACTTCGCACGTCTGCTGCTCGATGCGCTGGAGCGCGCGCAGACCGAGCGGCAGACCGCGTTCCGGGAACGCATCGAACACTTCGCTGCTCGCAGGCGTCCAGATCAGCGGTCCCGGGTGCCCCGCCGAAGCACCGCTCAGCATTCGCGTGCGCGGGTCGTAGATGCTCAGCTGCGCCGTCGCGTAGCGCCCCTCCGGAAACTCTTCCGCGATCAAGTAATCCGCGATGTCGAGTGCGTGCAGCAGATCGGTCTTGCCGTAGAGAGCCGTGCGAAGGGCGTCGCGCAAACTGCGCATGAACGCGGCGGCGTCCACGCCGTGACCGGTGACGTCGCCGATCGAAATGCCGATGCGCCCATCGCGCAGAGTGAAGGCATCGTACCAATCGCCGCCGATCAGTAATTCCGCTTCCGCCGGCTCGTAGTATGCGTCAAGCGCGGCGTGCGGTACTGACGGCAGCGTTCGAGGCAGCGAAGCGACCTGCAGACGCGTGGCAACCTCGATCGATTGCGAATACAGCTTCGATTTCGAAATTGCAACGCCGCAGCGCCGGCCGAGATCCTCCGCAAAAAGCAGCGCGCGTTCGTCATACTGCTCTTCGCTCGGATATGCGCGCACCAGGGTGAGCGCGCCCAAAATGCCTTGCACGTTCGAGACGACCGGGACGACAATCATCGACCGGTAGCCGAGATCGCGCATAAATTGTGCGTGTTCGTTACTCGTGGAGAGTTTCCGCATGGCCGCATCGTCGAGGCTCTCCACCAGCACGGGCGTGCCGGTGTCGATCACCTCGCACACGGCGTGCCGCGCGAATCCGCCCTGCTGCCGAAGAAACTCGCCTGCGCCCACCAGGCGGCTCGACATGCCGGGGACGCGATGCGCCGCCGCAACCAGATCGATGTCATTGCCGCTCCCCAAATCGAGCAGACAGATATCCGCGACCGTTTCAACGGCGGCGGCACATACGTTGCGCAGCGTTTCATGATAGTCCAGTGACAGCCCCAGAATCTCGCCCGCGCGAACGAGGAAAAGCAGATAGCGCGCCTCAGCGCCACCTACTTCCTGCTCTCTATGACCAAGCGGCCTCGCCATGCGAAAAGCGTTGTTCCCAGAAGGCAGCCGGGTTCTAACCTGCGGGTTTAGGGTTGCGCCGGCGGGTCGCTGGCGGGGAACGAGTCGGCTACTTCCTTGTCATACTGATCGAGCGCCTTGTCGCCTTCGTCGGCGTCGACCGCTTCCTTGTGTACTTCGGCGGGCTCTTGCTGCTGGTGTGCGGGCTTTTTCTCCATGCCGGGCATTGTACCCGGAGCGCGAATCAGCCTAGCGTGAATCTGGCGCAGGCGGCGATACAGACACCGCTCGGGCTCGTTCTGTCCGTACAGAGCGACGGAGCATGCATTCGCGGCGCCGCGTTTTCGCACGCGAAGCCGCGCGGCACGGCGTCCGGCGATCCGCTGCTGCGCGAAGCGGCGCGCCAAGTTCGCGCGTATTTTCAGCGGCGGCTGCGCCGCTTCGATCTGCCCCTGCACTTCGAAGGAACGGCATTCCAAAAGGACGTGTGGAGTTTTGTTGCCGGTTTGGAAGTCGGGCAGCTCGTGTCGTACGGCGACCTCGCCCGGCTGATCGGGCGCCCGCGCGCGCATCGCGGCGTAGCGGCGGCCATGCGCGCGACGCCCATCGATCTCTTCGTTCCGGCCCACCGCGTTGTCGGCTCGGATGGGACGGTACGCGGCGCCGGACCGAATTCCGTTCGCCGCCGGCTGCTCGCGTTCGAGGGAATTACTTTGGGATGACGATGAGCGCGAGCGCCCAGCCGCGCATGGTTCGCATGCGCGCCAGGTAGCCGTCTTCGGTCTTTCCGTAAATCTGATAGCCTGCGTTCAGTGCTTCACGCACCGAGTGGAACACGACAACACCACTCATAACGGCGCCGCGCTTAGGCGCCGGCGCCCTGTGAGTCCCTGTTAAGAGCGGGGATAACTGCACGAATCTTGTGCATGAGGTGTGGATGGATTACCGCACGTACCGGCGCCACTCGAGCAGTGCGCCGGCGCCGTTGTTGCGGTCCGCCGCCGCGCCCGTGAGCGCGAAGCGCGCGGAGAAGTTGATCGTGCGCAGGCCGACGAGCCATTGCGTGGTTCCGCGCGTTACGCCGAACGCGAACGTGCCGTCCTCTTCGGCGGCAACTTCCGGTTTATCGATCGCCGGCGATCCGTTGCTGAACGTGTAGTGATCCGCGCCGCTCAAGTGCGGCGCCGCACCGAACGTCGCTTCGACGAACGTTGAAGCGCTCACGGGACGACGGTACGCAACTTCGAAGCGCGCACCGGCCAAACGCGATCCGACGACTTGATCGAGATTCGGCAGCGGCGTGCGCTGATTGATCACGGTCATGCCCGCGCCGAGCCAAAAACGCGCCGCGGGATCGATCGCAACATCGGCTGCCGCGTTGAGCAGACTCAGTTGCGGCGTCGCGGCTCCGTAAAATGCGCTGGGTTTTTGCGGCAGCGAAACGGGCGGAATACCCTCGGCGTGAAATCCCACACGATCTCCGCGCACGCCGAATTGCAGCAGGGCGCCGCCTGCGATACCGCTTTGCTTCCCCGCAACGTCGGTGTGCGCGCCGGCCGCAAGCAGCGCTTGCACGCCGGCATAGACGTGCGGTCCGCCGGACGCGCCCATCAGCGGCATCGCCAATAGGAGTGCGAAAACGGCGCTACTGCTTGAGCGCATCGAGCACCACGATACCGCGCGCGTTGCGGTGTTCCAATTCGCCCAGCGCGGCCAGCGCGGCGCCGATGGGACTGTCGGGCTGCGTCGCCTGCGTCACCGTCATGCCGAATCGCGCTTTTGCCTGATCGTCGATCGGCCCGCGCAGCACGGAAGGAAGAGCTTTGTATTTATCGATCATGCCCAGAATCGTGCCGAAGCGCTGGTTCACCCGCTGCGGATCCATCACGATCACCAGCACGCCGCGCGTTTGCGCGCCGGTCTTCCTTTTAAAGACGGCATAGTCCAGGCCGTAGCGCTGCGCCTGCGCCTCCCGATCCGGATTGGTCTGCGGCTCTTCTGCGGTAAAACCCGCCGGCGGCGACGCGTTCACACCGTCGAGCCACGTCGAGAGCGCGGAGAAAGATGCGGGGCTCGAGGCAACCACTTCGTGGCCCGCGTAGGTGCCGTTCCCCTGCGCGAACACGGAATTTTCGGAACTCGTATCGGCGTGTACGATCTGCGTGTACGATTTCGCGGAGACGACCTTGGCGCCGGAGTACAGGGGAAAACCGGTCGGATTTTCGAGTGCTGGCGGCGTGGATTGCGCCGCGGATTGCGCCGTGGTTCCGCCGCCGGAACTGCAGCCGGCGAGCAGGCCTGCGGCGCAGAGTGCAACGAGAGCTTTGTTCATAGCCCGGCACGGTTCGAGGAGAACGGTTCGCGGACCCGTAAGGGCAGCGTGTGACGCAAGGAAAACCGGCATGACGTTCGAGCAGTTTTGGCCCCGCTATTTGGAAGCTCACCGGGACCCGCGCACGCGGTTGTTTCACGTCGCCGGAACGCTCGCGGGAACGGCGCTCGTCGTTGCGGCTGCCGCGGCGCGCAAACCGTGGCTGGCTGCAGCCGGCCTGGCCGCGGGTTACGGGCCCGCGTGGTTCTCCCACGCGTTCATCGAGCGCAATCGCCCCGAGACGTTTCGAGCCCCGATCGCCTCCCTGCAGGCGGACTTCGTCATGGCCTGGCACGTCGTGCGCGGAACGATCGATCAACAACTCGCCGCTCACCGAGAGGAGTAGCGTTCCACACGGTACATAGGTAAGCATGCAGCAGCAACAACAGCTCTCCTACGGTTCGTACCTGCAAGTCGACGAACTGCTCGGCCTGCAGCGCCGGCTCTCTTCTCCCGAGCATCACGACGAGATGCTCTTCATCATCATTCACCAGGTGTACGAACTGTGGTTCAAGCAGTTGCTGCATGAGATGGGCGCCGTCATGCGCGCTCTCGACGGCGATGAACTGCTCCCGGTGGCCAAGCACTTTCGCCGCATTCACACGATACAGCGTCTGCTCGAGCAGCAAATCGACGTGCTCGAAACGATGACTCCGCAAGAGTTTAACGCGTTCCGCGACAACCTGAATCCCGCCAGCGGCTTTCAGTCGATACAATTTCGCGAACTCGAATTTCTCTGCGGCATCCGCCGTACCGAGACGCTCAAATACATTCAAACGAACGACGAGCAGCGCGCGCGGCTCGAGCGCCGTCTGCAGGAACCCTCGCTGTACGACAAAGTCAAAGCGGTGCTTCGCAGGCGCGGATTCGCAGCAGCCACGCACGAGGAGCTGCTGGCAACGTACAAAGCGATTTACGAGGCACCGGAAGCGGACTACGACTTGTACTTACTGCTCGAGGATCTCATCGAATTCGACGAGCGCTTTCTGCTCTGGCGCGGGCGCCACGTGCGCATGGTCGAGCGTATGATCGGTGCGAAGAAAGGCACGGGCGGCTCGCTCGGCGCCGCCTATCTCGCGCGGACGCTGGAGCACCGTTTCTTTCCCGAACTGTGGGAAGTCCGAACGATGCTGGGAGGCTCATGGTAGTATCGCAGGTCGCGGCGTACCGCGAACAGTTTCCGATTCTCGAGGATTCGACGTATCTGGTCAGCCATTCGATGGGCGCCGCGCCGCTGGGCGCAAAGCGCGCGCTCGAAGCATACTTCAACGAGTGGGCGAGCGAAGGGCCCGAGGCGTGGGAGCAGTGGCTTCCCGCAATCGGCGAGATCGCGGACGGCATCGGCGAGATCGTCGGCGCACCGCGCGGTTCGATCTTCCTTGGACCCAACGTATCGGTGATGCAGGCGGCGCTCGCGTCCACGCTGCGCTTCACGCCCGATCGCAACGAAGTGGTATACGAGGCGCTGCAATTCCCCTCGCTGACGTACGTCTGGACCGAGTGGCAGCGCTTCGGCGCGCAGCCGCGCATCGTGCCCTCCGACGACGGACGGACGATTCCGACCGAGCGCATCATCGACGCAATCACGGAGCGCACCGTCATTGCCGTACTCTCGCATGCGTACTACGTTTCGGGAGCACTCGCGGACGTGCGCGCGATACAAGCGCATTGCCGCAAGACGGGCACCCTGCTCTGCGTGGACGCGTATCAAACGACGGGCGTGTATCCGTACGACGTGACCGACTGGGATTTGGACATCGTGACGGGCGGCAGCCATAAATGGTTGTGCGGCGGTCCGGGCTGCGGCTGGATCTACGTGAAACCGGAGCTGCGCGAGCAGTTCGAACCGGCGGTGACCGGTTGGATGGCGCACGCGCGGCCGTTTTCCTTCGAGCCCGCACCGATGACGTGGGCGCCGACCATGTATCGCTGGGGCACCGGAACGCCGACGATTCCGGGGTATCTGGTTGCAAAGCCGGGACACGATCTCATCAAGCGCGTCGGCGTGAGGAACATCCGCGAACACAACGTGCGGCTGACGACGCTCATCGCGCAAAGCGCGCTGGAGCGCGGTTTTCAGGTGAACACACCGCTCGACCCGGAGAAACGCACGGGGTGGATCGGCATCGCGGTTCGACAAGATCGCCAGGACAAGGATGACACCGAGCGCCTTTATCACGAACTGATCAACCGGCGCGTCTTCGTGGATTACCGCCCGGGATGCGGTTTGCGCGTAAGCCCGCATTTCTACACGACCGAAGACGAGATTTCGCGCTTCTTCAAAACGTTGGAGGAACTTACATAGCCGCTGCGTCGATGATCGTCGACCACCGCAACGTAGGCGCCGCATTCCGGCGCCTTTCGCTTCCCATTGCGGTGCAGATGATCGGCGATCAGCTGCTCGGTATCGTCGACACGATCGCCATCGGCACGCTGGGCGCCGTCGCGCTTGCGGGCGCCACTGCGGCGACGACGGCCATGCTCGCGCTCGCATTTGCTATTTTCGGATTTCTGAACGGTCTGGGCATCATCGCGGCGCAGCGCATCGGCGCGCACGATTTAACGGGGTTTGCCCGAGCCGTCCGCGCCGCTGCCGTCGTTCCGGTGCTCGGCGCGCTGGTCTGTGCGATCGCGAGCATTCCGCTCGCCGCAACGGTCGTGGGCGAGATGGTGGGGCATCTGCCGAGCGCGCACGCGAGCGCGGTCTATTTAATTATCCGCTGCTTCTCGATGATTCCCATGTCGATTTCGGGGACGCTGATCGTCGGTTTGGGTGCCGCGGGAAATCGCGCGCTCGGCGTCATCGTGCTTGCCGTCGTCAACCTCGTGCACATTCCGCTTTTGCTCGTTCTCGCGCTGGGATACGTCACGCATCACCCGCTCGGCATCGAAGGCGCGGGCATCTCGTCGCTGCTTTCCGAAACCATCGCGGCGGCGTACGCCGTCGTGTACGTCTACCGCAGGCCGATATACCGGATCTTCGAGAGCCTGACAATCGACTTTCGCCTCGCGCTCGAATGCGCGCGCCTCGGCCTGCCGGAAGCGGTGTTCCTGTTTGCGGTGATCGCGCCGGACTCGTTCATCGTCGCAATGCTCGCACCGCTCGGCGCGATTGCAATCTCGGCGTTCCGCGCGCTCAACGTCGTCTCCGATCTCACCTTCGCGGTGCCGAGCCCGATGCAATCGGCAGTGCAAACCGTGGTCGGACAGCGGCTCGGCGCGGGGGACGTGGAGGGTGCGCGCTGGTTCTTCGCGCGCTCGCGCGGATTCGCGTTCTGGATCACGACGGCCACGGGGGCGCTAACCGCGCTTCTCGCGTGGCCGCTCGCCTATCTGTTTACGCTCAATGCCGTCGTCGCAAGCGCCGCCGCATTACCGCTCGCGCTGCAGATGGCGACGCTGCCCATCAAAGGCTGGGCGATGGTCTCGATGGCGCCGATCCGTGCGGCAGGCGACACGCGTTTTTCGATGACGGTCGGCATCGTCTCGAGCGTGCTCGTGATTCCGCTTTCGTTCGTCTTCATCAAGGTACTGCACATCGGGCTGCTCGGCGTGCCGATTGCGTGGGTCGTGGCTTGGTTCGCGCGCCTGGTGTTGACCGTCATCAAATTGCGCGACGACTCCTGGACGCGGCGCAAGCTCATTATGTCGCCGTGAGCGTATCGGAATTTAAAAGATCGCCAGCAGTTCTTCGTGAATGCGCCCGTTGGTAGCGAGAACCGAGCGCCCCGCGAGATCGAACTCCGGCGCGTCAGTCGCGCTCACCGTGCCGCCCGCTTCACGCACGAGCAGCACGCCCGCGGCCATGTCCCACGGCGCCAAATCGAACTCCCAGAACCCGTCGAAGCGCCCCATGGCGGTATACGCCAGATCGAGCGCTGCCGCGCCGTCACGGCGCACGGCTTGTGCGCGATGCGAGGCTTCGGCGAAATACGGCGCATTGGTTTCATAGTCGTACGGTTTGAAACCGGTCACGACCATCGCGTGCGCGAGCGACGCGATTTCGGAAACGTGCATCGGTTCGCCGTTTCGAAATGCGCCCGCGCCGCGCTCGGCGGTGAAGAGTTCGTTCATAAGCGGCGCGTAGACGACGCCCGCCCGAATCTCACCGTCGCGCTCGTACCCAATCGAGATGCAGAACAGCGGATAGCCGTGCGCGTAGTTCGTCGTGCCGTCGAGCGGATCGACGATCCAGCGTTCCCGCTCGTCACCGCGATAGACGCCGCCTTCTTCTCCGAGAATCGCCGCGCTGGGATAATCCCGGCGCAGGCGTTCGACGATGACCCGCTCGCTCGCGCGATCTGCAAGCGTGACGAGATCCGCCCGCCGTCCCTTCTCCTGGATGCCCAGAGGCCGGTGCAGGTGCTCGAGAAGCACCGCACCGGCCTCGTGCGCAGCAGCAACAGCGCTCGCTAGAGCATTCATGACTAGTTTGCGATAAACGTGTATGTCACGGTCGACGTACTGGGCGACGTGTTGCCGCCGGCCGGAATAAGGACTCTATAGTTGTTTGAGAACTCGAACGGAAGACGTGTTGCCGCCGTGCCGCCGGCCGAGCTTCCGATAACCAGACCCGAGCTTGCGCTCGTGGTGACCGGGATGGCGGTGTAGGCCGTCGTGCCGTACGTTGTACCCGTTTGGGGCTGGTAACTAATGCAACCGCTGCCGGTCGGACATCCGCTGCTCGACGAATTGTCAACCGAGGTCTGCAAGTAGCTCGCAGCCGTGGGGTTGCCGGCGTTTTGTTGCGTGACGTACACGGTCCAGCCCTCCGGGGTCGACGCGTTGGTGTAAACGTCCAGGAGAACGACGTCGGTTCCCGTCGCACTGCCGCCCGCGGCGATCGTTCCGAAGTTGATCGTATTGCTGGCTGGGATGAACGTGCACGTCGGACAGCTATACGCGTATGCGTACCCGTGCATGTTTTGCGCGGGCGCCACGGTGACGACGAGCGACGCACCAAGCACGATCTGCACGTACTGATCGCCGACCCAGGCCTCGGATGCGCCAATCGTACCGTTCACGATCGCGGGGAACTGGTATTGATCGTTGACGGTGTACGGCGCCTTTGCCGAAAACGAAATGGTTAGCGTCGAGCTCGGCGGTATCGAACAGCTGCCGCCGCCGATGGTTATCGTGCCGTTTGCACCGGCAGTTGTAGCGCTGCCGTTGTTCGCCGACGTCGAAATCGTGCAGCCGTACGTCGTGCCGCTAATCGCCGGCGCACCGGTGATGGTCCATGCGGTACCGTCGCTCGGGAGCGCACCGCTGGAATCCTTACCCGGAACCGTTATCGTCGCGGACGTGAGGTTGTGGCCGGCTCCGCTGGTATTCGTGATCGTGTACACGTACGAGTTGCCGTACGTAGTGTTCGAGTCGGTACTAATTTGCGGCGTCGTATTGGCGGGCACGCTCGACGGCGAACCATACGTGCCGACTCGTGAGAAGCCCGAGGTCGCAGACGTCGCCGCTACCGTCAAGGAAAACGTCGTGGACTTGGACCAGCCGTTGCCGTCGGCGCCGTGCGCGTAAACGGCACTCGTAATCGTGCCGGCGGTGCTGGGCGTCGTAACCGGCGCGTTGAACGAGAACGTCGAACCCGGCGAGAGCGCGTACTGCTCCGCAGCTGCCGTACAGCCGCCGCCTCCGGCGCCGGCGTAGCGCGGCAGCGAATTTGTCGTGGTCGACGTGGGATTCGTCAACGGACCGTTCGCCGGCGAATACTGCGCGGTGCACAACCCGAACCAATAGTCAACCGTAGTGCCGCCTCCGACGCCCGGTGAAACGTAGCCCAGATAGCTCCAGCCGGTGGTGAGACCCGTCGGCGCAAATCCCGCGGTTCCTAAATACGTGCTGTTCGGGAACTCGAAGAGCACTGCATCAACGAAATCCGGATTCGTATCCTGCGCCGTCGACGTATTCTTCAGCGAAATATTCACCGTATTGGACGTGCTCGTACCCTCCGACGTAGGGTTGAACAGCGGCGTCATATAGGACGCGTTCAGCGAATATGCTCCAAGAGCAAGCGCATCGATAGTCGTCTGCGTCGGAGCCGTCGAGCTGACCGGAATCGTATTGAGATACGGCGACGTACAGCACGTCGCGTCCGGCGTGAGCGAATACGTCACCGGATTATAGACGAGCTCGGAGACTTCGGCAAAACCGAAGGACGACGACGGCAAATTTTGCACGTCGATATAAACCGTTTGACTAGCGCCGAGCTGAATGCCCGGATTGACACCTACGGGTTTGATGCAGAAATTCGCACCTGCGGGGCATTTGCCGCTCGTCGTATCTTGCGCCCAGCAGGTGTTGCCGCCGGAGCAGAGGCTGCCTCCCGAGGCGCTGTCGGCATCGACGCTCCAAACGGTCGTGCCGGCACCGGCGTAGGTTGACGGCAGGGTGAAGGCAATGCCCGTAATCGTGCCGTTCGTCGAATTGTTCGTGACCTTTACGCAATACACGTCGGCTTGGCCGCTGCTCGGGCTGAACGGCTCGTTGCTGGCGTACAACGCTTGCGTGAGATTCGTGAAATACCCGTGCTGCTCGCGGCCGCCGTACCCGCTGGACGAAGGCGTGCACGGCGCGGTGACCGTACCGCTGAAACCGCTCGAACAACCGGTGCTCCCACATCCGGACGGCACGATGCCCAGGTGCGCGAACGAGCCGGTTCCGGTGTACGTGTTGCCGTTGCTGTTCGTGAAGTAATTGAGCACCGTCGATTGCGCCGATCCGTAGCCGGACCACGTCTGGCCGTCCGCCGGCAGAATCGACGTCGGAGCCTGACAGTTGCCGCCGGTGCAATTGGAGGATCCCGGCGGCGGATAGAACGTTATGCCCGGAACCGTGATGCTCCCATTCACCGGGAGCGACTGAGAGCCGCTCGGCGAGCTGCACGTCGTTCCCCACGACGTCGGGCAAACCTCGAGCGTGGTATACGCGTTGGCGCCGCCGTTGTTTTGCAGCTCGTATACGTACCAGGTTTGGCCCGCACTGTCCTTAACCGTTTGCGTGCAAGAAAGCCCGCACGAAAGCGTCAGATACGAACCATCGCCGCTCGTGCCGCTGTTCGCGGTGCTATACATGAGCGCGGAGACCGTATCGCCGTTACCTGCGCCGTAATATGTATCGCCGTCGTTGAGGAAGTAGATCCCTCCGGGCGCGCTCGCGCCCTTGGGAACGACGAGCGACGTGCCGAGATTCGTACTGCCGGTGGAGTCCGTGAAATTCGTCGTGACGTGATAGCCTAAAATCTGGAACGCTTGCGAGGCTACCATCGTACACGGCGATCCGCTCGAGAAATCGCAGACCTGCACGGTGTACGTGTTCGGCGCGAAGTAGTCGGGCTGTTCCGAGGACACGTTACTGTGCGTGATGCCGATCGAGGAGCTCGTGGCCGTCCAGCACGTGAATTTTTCAGTTCCGCTGCTATAGTCCTGATAGACGCGTCCCTGCGGGTCGGCGAACGAGAAGCAGTATTTGTGGTTTACCGTCAATCCCGTATAATTCTGAACGATATTCAGCGTCGAGGCGTCAGCGGTATTATCGAACGCGAACCGCGTCGACGGGGTGCCCGTCGGAGCCGGAGCGGGCGATGCATTGCCGCCTACACCCTGCAGGGTGACTCCGATTGCGGAACTGCTGTTCGTGAGTGAGATCTGCGTTTGTGCGACGCGCTTGCCGGCCGTTTGATCGTATGCGACCAGCGAATAAGTGCCCGTTGTGAGCGCCGTCCAGTTCGTACCGGCGCCGAAGGTCCACTGCATGTAAAGGTTGCCGCTGCTGAGCGCTTTGACGCCGGTGATCGACATAGGGTTGCATAACCCGGCGGACGCACCCGCCGGCGTCGGACCTATCACACCGGTACACGATGCGTTTACGGACGTGTTTTCGATATAGATTGCGTAGACGTCGGAGTACTGCGCGTTTCCGATCGTCATGTACACCGTGTTCGTGCCCGAGGGCGGAACCGCGAACGACGTCGTCGGATTCAGGCGCTGCGTATCGGAAAAGGTTTCCAATGCACTGGCCGAGCCGACGGTGATGTAGACGACGGCAACCCAGGCGGCCTGCGTGACGTCGTACGACGCAAGCACGACGGTGCCCGCGTTGCTCAGAGTCAACTGCCGCGCGGGGCCATACGTGCAGGTCGACGCGCTGCTGCAGGTGTACGGACTTCCGGCCGCAGGCGTCGTCGTGCTGGGGACGTAGGTAGGGCCGATCGTTTGCGCCGTTGCGCTGTTCGCGTCGATGTAATAGTCCTGGAACGTGTCGGTACGCGTGATCGACGTCGTGCCGGTTATGCAGTTTGCGCTGCTGTTGCTCGGGTTGCAGTATGCGAGCTGAAAATCGATCGTGCAGCCGATATTGAAAATGTATCCGACGGTCGAAGAACACCCGCTCATTGTCGTATACATGATCGAGGCGTCCGTCGCAGCCATCGGATGCCGCCCGCCCGCGGCCATCGTATTCGCAGCGGTCTTCGCAGGAAGTGCGGGCAGCGCACTCAACGGAATCTTTGGCCCAAGACGGGAGTTGAGCAACGCGTTCATCGAACCGGCGCCGCCGTTTGCGGGAGCCGGCGTCGCGCCCGGCTTCGCGCCGGTATTTGCGGCTTGCGTCGGCAGCGCGAGAGGCGGCGGCAGCGTGGGATGCGGGCGCACCGTCGGCCGCTGCACCGGATCGTCGATGGGGTGAACCGGCACGCTCTGCGCGAACGATACCGCGGCCGCGATGGTAACGAACAGCAGCGTCGCGAGAACAGAGCGCAAATTCACGTTACGCCGCATCAGAAGTACAACGTATAGATAGCGTTGCTGCTATACGTCCCTTGCGGCGTGGTAGCCGGGATGGCCACTTGTAAATCGACGCAGTAGTTCTTCATTCCGCCACCCGAGGAGAGCACTGTCCACGCACTCGGGTACACGACGAACGGCGTAAACGACGGATTCGGTGATGACGGCGGCGATGGATAGGAGTTGTTGGAAAGACCGTTGCCCGGGAAGATCGAACCGTCAAAGTCGGCCGATAGGCCTTGCCGGAGCGTCCACGACGTGATTGCCGTGTCGACTTTCACTTGGTAGATGCATGAAATTTTTACCGTCGTGCCGGCCATACCGCTCAGCGTCGCGCTTGGATAATTCGACGTAAGCAGCGTCGCATTCGGATTCGGCGAAACCTTGGCTTGAACTTTGAGCGCACTTTGCGCAGACGCTTGCGCGACCACGTTTTGCAGATCGATTACCGTCGAGTCCACGTCTTGGGCCGAGCCGCGCGCGTGCAACGCAAATTTCGCCACGATCGGCAGACGATCCAGACGCGGCGCCTGTTCTACGCGCGCCACCGTCCGCGGAACGTACACGATTGGGGTCGGCGTGACATTGACGATGATGGTCACGCCAATCTGCGCACGCTGTGACTGGATAAGCGCCTGCGAAGGACGCGACCACGCGACGGCGATGAGAGCCGCGCCCAGCAGGGTAAAGAAAATTTTCTGCAAGCGGCTCATTGCGGCACCACGGTGTAGACGATCCATGCGAAATAGCTGACCGCGGCGGCGGACGCCGGAACCTTCAATTCATAGTCCTGATAGTAATCGTTCGTCGCCGTTGCAGAGGTAAACATCGGCGCCGGGTAGGTTGCATACGCAATCCTCGGCGCCGTGTTCGGATCCGGTACTGCAGGGGTCACCGAGCCGCTCGTCACGTTGAAAGCCAGTCCCGGCGAAAAACCCGTATTCGAATCGGTCGTTGCGCCGGACGGCAGATAATAGAGCGTTTGCGAGAGCGGCATCGTGTTTCCGGCTCCATCCGTGAAATCGGCAGCGCCTTCGCCATAGACGTTGAAGCCGTTACCGTCATTCGTAACGACCTGCACGTGCGCGGCATATTTGTAGAGGTACGAGCTGCCCTGCTGTACGGTGCCGAAGTCCACGACGCAGCCTTTCAAGCATGCAGTCGAACCCGGTGAGGGCGCAGGCTGCGTTCCAAAGGTGGCGAGCACGGGGCCGTAACCGCTGTTGTAATTCGGAATCAGCGAAAATTTCACAACACCGGTGACGTACCAATTTACGTTCACCGTGCCCGTAGACGCTGCCGCGGGTAACGTCCCAAGAGCTGCCGTCGCAAGGACGAACAGCCAAGAGCCAATCCAGGCTCGCACTGCTCACACTCCTTTGTCGCAGAAACGCTGACGCGTTCTTACTTCTTTTCGAACTCGATCTCGCCGCCGGTCATCGTCGAACCGCCGTAATCGACAAGAGCGATCACCTGATATCTTCCGGCAGTCAGCGGCTTTCCGGAGGCTTCGATGAGACGCTCACCGCCGCGCTCCACGAGCTCGCTGCCCGGCAGCGGAACGCGCTCCACCAACTGTCCGTCTTTGCGAACCTCCAAATTCCCGCCCACGTACACGTGGGCGTTTCCGGTGTTTTTGAACATCACGTGATACGATTCGCCGCCGCTGGAATTGGACGCGGTCAACTTCGTGATCGCGCCGGCGAGTTTCACCGTACCGGGTATGGTTGCATAGATCTTCGTCGCAATTCGCACCGAAACCGACACGGCTTGCGAGCGTCGCACCGGTCGCGTTTGGAAGAACACGATTCCCGCATACTCACCGCTTAGCGACGATGCTTTCGGAACCGTCAGCGTCATGCGTACTTGCTGCGTCGAATCACTGGGAAGATCGAATTCGCGCGGGTTGATCGTCGCCCAGCGCAGGAGCGAGTACGGGCGCGTGCCCGTACGCTCAAACGCGTACTCTCCGGTTTTACTCACGCCGAAGTCCGTCATCGTCGAAACGATGTGCACGGTGGCACCGCTGGAGTTTCGTATCGTTATCGGGATGTTGTACGGCGGCGTGCCGGGCGGGATCGCCAGTTCGAATTTGGCCGGCGTTACCTCAATACCGAGGCCTTGAGGGGTGGCCGCGCCTATGCCGGCGAGCCCGAAGCATACCGCAAACAGTCCGAGCGTACGAAAGGCGCGATAGTTCTTCATGGATTCCAACAGTTCGCTGCGGGACAGCGACGCCCCGCAGCAAACTCACGTCCTAGCGTTAAGAGTTATTTGCCGACGAACGTGTAGGTGACCACGAATTGCGATGCACCGGCAGTCGCAAGCGCGGGAACCACGAGCGCGTAGTCTTCACCGGCGTGTCCCCCGGAAACCGTCGACGTCGTGTTCAGCACGGTGGCGGCACTCGCCGTCGGTATCTGCGTCATCCCCGTCGGGCACGTGGCGACGGCACCCGTCGCGGTAAAGCCGGAAGGGGCCGCAGAAACGCCCGAACCCGTCGTACCTGCCGTCGGCAGCGCACCGTTCGGAGCGTAGCAGAGCCACACGCCCGTTGCGTTGGTCGAGCCCGTGGCTTGTTCGGTAAGCGTGTATCCCGAACCATCATTGGTCGAGATCAGCGCGTCCACCGCGTTCTTGTAATAGCACTCGGTGTTGTTGTTCGAGAGATCGGGCGCAATCGATCCGAAGAAGACGCCCGTCGAGCTGCCTGCAGCACCGGTCAATGCGGTCGGCGCAGCGGGAGCAGCGGTACACGCGCCGGAGCCTGCGCCGGCGTTGGTGAGCACCGCCGGCGTTCCGCAGCCCGTGGCTTCCGTGCCGCAGAGAGTTGAGCCGGTGGCGTAGTCAGCATACAGCGTGATGCTGCCGCTGGCCGTGGTGTTCCAGTTCACGTTTACAGTGGGACTGCTAAAAGTCGTCGCTGCAGACGCCGGAACCGCCGGCAGCAATAACGCCGCCAGCGCAACGATGGTTGAGAGCTTTTTCACGTTCGGTCCTTTCACAATGCGCAATACGAGTGCCATCCATGGCAGAATGCGAAAAGCGTTACCTAAGCGTTATCGGCAGCTCTCCTTGGCGGGTTAGCAACAAACCGCGCATCAGCCGTTCAGATATCTTTACAGAGAATGCGTACACCCGGCCGGTCAGCGGACGTGAAAGTTTTGTAATTTGTCCGTCGGGCCAACGGATCGTATCCCCGGGATGGACGTCGGCGAGAAAGCGCGCGCGTACGGTGACGTACTGTCCTATCACGGGGCGCGCCGGCGTGATTTTAAAGGTGACCAGCGGCAGACTCGGATCGACGGTCAGATCGGCGTAAACGCTCGTTGCGGACTTTCCTCTGGCGCCCCTGATGTCTGCGACAATAGTCGACTTTCCGGCGGGCACGACGGGCGGCACGACGATCGTGGCGATCCACGCTTTCCGCTTTGCGTCGTACGCGAACGGCACCGATTTCCCAAAAGCATGCGCGGTGACGGACTTCACCGCTCCATCTGCATCTACGACCGCTTCGGTCGCGCCATTGGGCGGCAACACTCGCTCGCTGAGCGTCATGCTTGCCGCAAGCGTTTCCGTTTCTTTGAGCGAGAATACGACTTGCTTGAGTTTTCGCCCGACGGTGAAGTTGACGCCTTGCTTGTTTTCGTTCCCGTCGAGCGTGACGGTCAGCGAACCGTTCGCATTGCCGGTGTTGTCGGGAAGCGTTTCCGGATCGATGTCGATCGTGTACGTACCCGCCGGCAGATTGTCGAGCATGTACGATCCGTCTTCGTCGGTGATTGCAGCGTAATCGCCGGGTTCGGCAACAACGTACGCATTGAAGACGCCGCCTTTGCGATCCGGGGCAAGCGCCGAAGCAAACGTTACGTATCCGGCAATAGAACCCAGCGGACTTGCCGTGAAGTTCAGCGTCGAAACTTCACCGTTACGCACGACGACGCTCTGTTTTTCGGCCGATTTTGCGAAGGTCGCCGAAGCCGGCAGCGACGTTTCGACGACGCTCACGACGTGCTTGCCCGCGGTCAAGCGCCCGAAGCTGTAGGCGCCAAGATCGTCGGTCCGCGAATAGACCGAATCGTCGAGCTGTACGTCGACGTTCTCCAGCGGCTCGGGCGCGCCGCCCGCATCGCGCCCGAACACGTGTCCGGCGATCGCGCCGTACGTGCCTACGCGGAAGAATATCTGAGCGGCCTGGCCGCCCGAAACCGTGACCGACGCGTAGGGCTGGTCAACGGTCACACCTCTGGGGAGCGACGAGCTCTCGAGCCGCACTTCATGCACGCCCGGACTAACAAAATTGAACTGATAATGCCCGGTGAGATCGGTGCGCTGAACGATTTTGTCGTCGAGAACGACGACGATGTTGGCCATGCCGTTGTTGATAGCCGATGCAAAATTATACTCGCTCTGCGCGCTGGTGTCGTTCAAAACGCTGCCGCTAATCGTTGCGGGCAATCGAGGGTCGCTGCGTCCCTGCACGACGCCGCTTCCGATGGCAAACGGCGCGGAAATCTGGATGCTGAAGATACGATTGTGCCCGCTGTTCGCAGGATTCATCACGTCACGCGTACGCTGCTCTCCGTACGTCAGACCGATCGATGCCGCTGAGGAAAGACGGCGCGATACCGTGATGGTCGGCGCGGTTTGCACGATATCGTACGCACCGTTTAGCGTGTGGGTCTGGGAAAGATTGAGCGCAATTCCCGTCGACCCGAACGCTCGAGCGAGCGAGAACGTGCCCATCGACTGCAATCCCCGCTGATCGCCCGTCTGGCGCGTATTCTGATAACTTGCGGAGGCAGAGAAAAGACCGAACTGCCGCTGCAGCGCGCCGGAGTACGTTATGAGGCCTTGCTCGTCGCCGTAACTGAGCGTTGCGCGTTGGAACTGCGCACCCAGCAATGTCGAGACTTGCGCGAAATTGAATCCGACTTCACCGGCGAGACCGCCCGTCCAATCGCTGCCCGACGCGCTGATACGGCGTTGTTCCGTGAGACCGAGCGACGTTTCGACGTTGCTGCGATCGAACAGGTGCGTAAAGGTGACGGAACCGCGACGCGACGCGACGCTTTCTTCGGACACGCCGGACGTTTCGACCGACTCATCGAGATCCACGGAATTTGCCCCGGTGGAGTACCGCAGGGAGCCGCCCGAGAAATTATCTTTCTGCAGTGAACCGCTTCCAAAAGCCAAAAATCCGTTGCCGATGCGGCGCGACGTGACGCTGCCGTACAGTGTACCCGACCCGTAATCCGCACGGTATTGATAGGAAAACGCGCGCTGCGAGCTTCCATCGCCGGGCCGTATTCGCTCGAGCGCCGCCTCGAGCGATTGGGTGAGCGGGCCGGACGTCCGCGCTGCGCCCGCGACCGCGGCATCAACGGTGAAGCCGTCTTTGCTGCGGCCGCGATCGATCCCGAGTTCAACGAGCGTGCCGGACTCCATGAGGCGGGCGCGCATCCCCATCACGTCGAGCATCTTCTGGTTTGCGCCGAACGCGGGACCATTAAAAAAGGTAAGGTCACCGCTGCGAAGCGGCGCAACGGCTGCGAATCCGCGCAGCGTCTGTCCCATCGGCACGCCGCCTAAGAACGAGAGGGGCTGCGCGCCGTAAACAAGTCCGTATTTGGGCGTATAATAGCCGATCGTCAGATCGCCAAAATTTGCGTTGTGTAGCGCGAGACCCAGCGGCAGTGCCAGTTGCAGCGTCGTGGTAGCGGTTCGGCGCTGCACGCTCGCGAGCAGTCCGGCGGTATCGGTTGCCGTGGAGGTGTTCGTGGACGCAAGCCCGCCGTTGCCGTCGCCGTGAACGCTGCTCTGCAGCCGTTGCCCAAGCGAAAGCGCCCCGGAGATCGAGAACGTCAGCGGTCCGCCGTGCGCAACTCCGGGCGCGGGCGTAGGAGTCGGCGTCCGGGCCGCATCCGGCGCTTGCGAAGTCGAAGCGGCCGGCACGGGCGTCGATGCGGCGGTGACATCCGCAACGAGTACGTGCGCGAACGTAACCAGCGGCGCGGCAAGGGTTGGCTGCAGCCCGCCCTCCAAGGCGGCACCGCTCAGCGAGAACCCGATCAATGCCAAACCGGCGGCACGCAACAGGAGCGCGAGCCGCCGGCGCTTCCGCCGGTCTTCCATATGTCCTTACCGTGTTTCGGAACGGCGGTCGCGGGGCTTAACAAGAAGGGCGTTCTTTTCACGCAATTTTTTCGACCAACCGCCGATATGAGGATCACAGGGAAGTTTCACGGAGGAAGCCTTCTCTCTCATGGATGTGCTGGGGAGCACGGGATGGGTAGAGCTCAACCTATTCCGGACTCAAATGGACGAGGAACGGCAAGTACGCGCGTTGGCCAGTGGCCTTCGCGTGATTTCTGCTTCCAATGACCCCAGCGGACTGGCAATCAGTGAAAATCTCCACACCCAGGTCCTCGGCCTTCAGCAAGGCATCCAGAACGTTCAAACCGCGGGCAATCTCCTTAGTGTCGCCGACGGAACGCTGGCGACGGTCCAAAAAATCCTCACGCGTATCCATTCGCTTATCGTGGAAGCAGCCAGCGGTCTGAACAGCGTGGAGCAGTTGAACGGTATCCAAACGGAAATCGTGTCGCTGCTGCAAGAGATCAATAAAATCTCGTCAACGGCAAAGTTCAACGGCATCACGCTTTTCGACGGCTCGCACGACGGAACGCTCGGACTTACCCCCCAGGCCGAGGCCGTTCAATTAACCGCGGCACCGAATCAAAACGGTACGATCGCGGGCAGTAACGTGTACGCCCAGCAGAATCCGGGCGTTTCAAATCCCGGACCGCTCCTCTACAATGTCTTTTACGGACAGCCCGGCTTCGTTCCGGGAATGATCCAGGTCGAAGTCACCGGATACAGCACGAATCCCACCGATCCCAGTTTCGGAACGCCGCTCGGACAACCGGGCGTGTACGTCAAGATCGTACAATACAGCACAAACACCGGTTTTGGCGGCAGCGGCGGCGCGACCGAACAAGTCTATACGCAGGCGATCCCGACGGATACGGGGCCCGACGTCGGAAGCGGCATGCCCGTCTTCTTAACGAATGCGAACGGAACGCAGAACATGCTGCGGTTCGATCTCGCCAATCTCTCGCAGCAAGATGTGGGCGTCGCAATGGCATTTGAAACGTTCGATCCGACGAGCCCGTCGGGTACGCCGAGCGGCACCGCGCTGCAAGTCAATTCGACCGGCAGCGAAGGGGGCATCGTGAGCATCAATCTGCCGCAAGTTTCGAGCAGCGCTCTGGGCATCAGCGGCATCAGCGTACTTGCGCCAAACACCGTCGACGCCTTCAATAATCCGACGGGACAAGATACGTCCAACGAATTCTCGACGATGGACGCCGAGGCGCGCGTGCAGAACGCGCTCGAAGCAATAAGCGGCGCACGGGCGAAGATCGGCGCGCAAAGCGTTGCGCTGCAAGAGGATGCGAGCGACGCGGCGATCCAAGCCGTTAATCAAACTGCCAGCGAGAGCGCTATTCGCGACCTCAACGTGGGGCAAGCGGCCACGCAGTTCACCAAAGATCAGGTGATGACGCAGATCGGCACGAGCGTGCTCGCACAAATGCAATCCGACGCGCGGCTCGTCATCCAACTCGTGCACGGGCTCAACCCGGGAGTCGGCGGAAAAGTCTAGCTGCTTGCCTGCCGCCGCGCTTTGCGCCGGCCGGGGTTGACGCAGGCGCCTATACTAAAGAAGGATACCTCGCTAGGTGAGGCGTCCACGCGATACACAAGCCGCTGCCCAGAAACGTCGAGAGACGCCAACCGGGTAGACCAGACTGCGCCGATACAAGGCGATGTCTAACGCGGCTCCTTCGAAAGCCCTGGACGGGCAGTCGGGTACGATGCGTGGTGCCAAAGCTTTTACGGCGACTGGGGTATATCGGCGCTCACCGCGCGAGGCTGTCCTTCGGACAGTCTTTTTTTGTTGCGAGAGGGGGTGAGTGCGATATGACGTTCCATGAAGGCTTCGTCTCCGAATTAGTCGGCCGCCGGGCGACGGTCAACGATCTGCCGATCGGCAAGGTCGCGGATTTTCTGGTCAACAAACCCGAGGACACGTTCCCGCAGGTGGACGGACTAGTCATTAAAACGGCACAGGGCCCGCGCTTCGCCCCGATGGAGACGATCGCGGACGTCGATGACGAAGGCGCCGTCGCGCTCACCGCCGCGCCCAAAGTGCCGGCGCCGCCGGACGAGGATGCACTGCTCCTGGTCAGCGATCTGCTGGACAAGCAGATCGTGGACGTGGACGGCCGCAAGGTCGTTCGCATCAACGACATCGAGCTGGCCAACACGGGCGGCAAGCTGCGCGTCGTCGCGGCCGACGTCGGCGTGAGCGGACTGCTGCGTCGCCTGGGCCTAAAGAGCTTCGGAAAACGCTTCACGCCGTGGATATACAAGAACGTTCCGCGCACGCTGATCGCGTGGAATTCCGTCGCTCCCATTCGCGAAACGAATCCTTCGCACGTGCAGCTCGCGCAGGAGAGCAAATTCGCGCGCATGCACCCGAGCGAACTCGCGGAGATCATCACCGATCTCTCTGCGCGCGAGGCAGCGGCGGTCATTCATCAACTCGACGACGAGACCGCCGCGGACGCGCTCGAGCATCTCGATGCGGAGACGCAGCGCACGATCATCGAGGACATCGGCACGGAACGCGCGGCCGACATCATCGAAGAGATGGATTCGGACGACGCGGCCGACCTGCTCGCCGAACTGCCCGAGGAACAGCAGACGCAGCTGCTCGCGGAGATGAACGAGTACACCGCCGGCGAGCTGCGCGAACTGGTGAAGTACTCCGAGGACACCGCGGGCGGATTGATGACCACGGATTACACGTGGATCTATCCGCATCGCACGGCCGAGCAGACGATACGCAAGATTCGGGAGATCGCGCCCGAATCGGAGTTCATCTATTACCTGTATGTGCTCGACAAGCACGACCGGCTGCTCGGCGTGCTCACGCTGCGCGCGCTGCTGCTCGCGCCGCCGGATGCGACGATCGAGCACATCATGGAAAGCGACGTCGTAACCGTCTCGACCGTCACGTCCTCACGCGATGCGGCGGCGACTATCGCTCGCTATGATTTGCTTGCCGTTCCGGTGGTCGACGCGGAAGGCAAGATGCTCGGGATCGTCACCGTCGATGACGCCATCGACGCGATCATGCCCGAGAACCTGGCAAAAGAGCTGCCGCGCGTTACCGCCCGAAGGACCCCGCGGCGCACCAGCGTGCCGGATTAAGGAACCGCCGTGGTGGATCTGCGCAAGCGAAACCTCTGGCGTTCGCTCCTTCTGCTGCTGTCCGTGCTCGGACCGGGGTTCGTTACCGCATCGGCGGGTAACGACGTC
>DATEHZ010000121.1:0-14535 GCA_035279385.1 Vulcanimicrobiaceae bacterium
CTGGCCGTGAGCCTGCTCGGCGCGAGCACACATTCGGGTAAAACCGCCGCACACAAGCACACGCAGACCTCGCATCTGGTCGTGATTCGCATGGACCTGGATTTTCGTCCGCACAGGCGTTCGACGTTCGGCAAGCTTCAAGGATACGATTCGGCGGAAGTGCACGTGCACATGGGCGACAAGATTCAATGGGTGAATCCCGACGACGAGCCGCATACGGCGACGGGCATGGCCTATACCGGGCAAACGGTCCCGGTGAACTACAAATACCAAGGCGACTTTACCAAACCGCGCGGGCGCATCATCGACGCGACCGAATGGAGCACCGGAAACGTGCGTCCGCACGGCGGCAAGTCACCGGTGTTCGTAGCCAAACGCGTCGGTCATTATTTCTACGGCTGCGGGTACCACTTGGGCGTGGGTCAGATTGGCGTAATCGTCGTCGGACCTTAAGCACCGGGCGCGGGCTGCACCACACGCATAATCGCCTCGAGTTCGCGAACGCGCTCCAGCGACTGTAAACGCTGGAGCGCAGCGCCTGCTGCATGACTGAGTTCGGAAAGCAGTTCCTCTTCGTCCGCGTCGAGATGTTCGCCGGTGGCGTGCTTTCCGTACAGCACCACACCTACGGTTTGGTGGTTCACGTTAATCGGCAGCGCGATTTCCGGTGCCGCATCACCATGCGGAAGCGTGCTGCCCGAGGGCGCGACATCGGTTAGCCGAACGGCGCGGCCCTGCGAGCGTGCGAAGAGCACGAGCGGATCGTCTGCCTGCAACTCGAGCGCGGCGTCGTCCCATCCCAGGGCCTGGGCTCGTTCGTACACGCCTCCGCGTTCGATGAACACCGCCGCGGAAGCGATGAGCAGCGCTCCGGCTGCTTCTTCGCAGAGCATGTCGATCGGCGTCTCCGAACGCTCCGCGCTTGTAAGTGCGTGAATTGCGTGGCGAATACGCTGAAACGCATGATGGCGGGCGGCAAAGACGATCCGCTCGACGAAACGATCGATGCGTTTGTGCAGCGTGTTGAGCCAGATGCCGAAGAATACGGCGACGGCGAACTCGACTACGGTCGCCATGCGCGCATCGGCGAGTTTGCGCGAAAAGAACCAGTCTGCGACCGCGAAAAGCCCGATTGGAATGGCGGTTAGCACGCCGTAAACCAGCGTGCGCGCGCCGGCGACGCGTACGTCGATGACGCGCGTGCGCAATAGGATGTAGGCGATACCGAATATCGCCGGCTTGAACCAGCCGTAGATTAAGTCAACGGCATCGGTAGTCCCGGACACGTGCGACGGAAGGTTTTGATCGATGAAGAAAAGCGCGGAGAGGACCGTTTCCGCCCAGATCGCAACGGCGACCCAGCGTAAGCGCGACGCCATTGCGGGGTCGCGGTTTGCACGCGCGGTGATGGAGACCGCGGCAATAACCCACGACATGCTGAAAAGAGCGGTCGCAACACTGTACGTATTGAACGTCTGCGGCCCAATCGTATTCCCGTAGAAGTGATACTCATAGAGCACTATGGCGGTGAGCATGTACGGTACGATCAGCCAGCGGCGCGCGAATTCCATGCGCGCGCTCGAATTCGCGAAAACGATAGCAAAATACAGCACGCCGTAGATCGTCAAGGCCGGACCGATGCCCGCCAGCAGCATGGCGATGGGCATGTACGCCTGCGGCGTAACCAAAGTCCAAATGAGATTGTCCGCCACAGCAGCGGCGGTGCCTGCTGCAAACAGGCAGAACGCAAACGACGCGGGCGATCGCCGCAGCAAAAACAGCGTCAAGCCCAGCGCGAAATACACAACGGACATGAGCGCGGTAACAAAGTGCGTCCAGGCATTCGCCGGGAGCGAAGGCGGCGCGCCCACAAGCATTGCCGTAAAGGGCCGTCCTTGCCGCACGAGCGGCAAGGGCAACCGCTGTCCGGAAATGAGGCCCATGCGGTTGAGTGAAAGATGCAGCTGCCAGCCGCCGCGTTCAAAGTCGGCCGAATCGCCCGGGCGAACGCCCGCGAGCGCAGCCGCAGAACCCGGCGTAACCGCCTGTATGGCACCGCTGCGTACGTCGAACTGGATGCCCGACGTCGTAATCAGGCCGGCACCCTGCGCGCAATGAAGCACGATAAACGCGAGAACCAACGCGCCGAGCAGTGCGGCCACGGCGTTTCGAACAATCGTCATGGCGTCACCGCCAGCGGCACCGTTTGAGAGCGGTAACGCAAATTCTCAATGCGGATGTATGCCTGCGCCGCGGTCGCGCACAGGTGCTCGAGCGTGTCGAGTTCGTCCGGATCGAGCCGCGTGCCGTCGCGGTGCAAACCGTAGAGCGCGAACCCCGCAAGATCGTCTCCCTCGAAGATTGGAACGGCCACGGCCGGTGCGGTGCCGCTGTCATGTAATTCGGCGGCGACGTGCGCGCGAAGATCGCGAATTTGCAACTGCGTGCGCTCGGCGGCAAGGAACCGCACGACGTCGTGATCGTGTTCGAAAGCAATGGCATGCGCTGCATCCCACCCCGCGGCGGCCGCTACCGTGTACACCTCACCGCTGCGGCGGAAAAGCGCCGCCATCGAGAGTTCCAGCTTGTCGTAGGGGTCGTTTACGAGCGCGCGATCGACCGTCAATTCCCGGTCGGCACGCATAAGCGACTTCGCGAGCCGCTGCAAATATCGTTCGGCTTCGTGCTTGCGGCGATAGATCAGGAAATCCACCGCGCCCTCCATGAGCCCGTACGTCTTATGCAGAGCGACGCCGAGCGCGATGGTCACCGCAGCATCGATGGCGAGCGCGGCGCGAATTTGCGTAAGGTATTGACTGGTCGCCCAGTCGACTGCCGCAATGATGCCTATGACAATCGTGGTAACTGCGCCATAGACGACGGTCCGGCTGATGACGAAGCGCACGTCGATGACGTGGCGGCGCAGGATTGCGTACATCAGCGAGAGGGGCATGATGATGGTTGCAACGCCGGCACCGGTGGAAACGACGTCGCTTGTGACCTGATTGCGCAAGTCGTTGCAGATGACACCCACGATGATGCCGAACGCTACCCAGCCGAAGCGCGCCCGTTCGTCAATACGCATTGCTGCAAGGCGCGCGAGTACGACCGCGATTACGGCGTACGTGAAAACGCGCGTCGCGTCCCGATTGGGACCTCCCGAGAGCGCGACTACATCGGAGCCCGCGTGGTACAGCGAGACGAGCATGGAGGCGACTACGCCTACGGTCGCCGTCGCGACGACCAACAATGCCACGCGGCGCCATCCCCGGGGCAGAACCGCATCCGGAACAACAAGTGCGAACAATAACAGCGCCGGCGACCCGGCGACGACAACCGTGTCGTTCACAACGAGAAGTCCGGCGTACGCAGACTGCGGCAAGTGTGTCAACCCGTCGATTGCGGCGGCCGTCGGTGCCGAAAACAGGCATGCCCAATAGAGGAGCCACGTGGTAGCGTTCGGACGTGCAAGTACGAGTAAGCAGCCGACGAACAAAAACACCAGATACGCGAGCAGCCGCATCGCCGCGATGGCAGTGGTTCCATACAGCGTGACCGCCGGAGGTCCGGGCAGCACCGAAATCGTGACAGCGCCCAGATTCGCGCCGCCGCGAATAATGCTTGCACGTATCGGCGCCGCGCGATAGTGCGGCGTCTGGAACGTCGGGTAGAGCAACTCGGCGTCTTCAAACGAGGTAGTTGCAAGGCGATCGCCCGTACGCACTCCGGCAAGAAACGCAGGCGACCCGGCGTCGACCTTCGTGTGCGCCTGCTCCGGCGTATCACCGATCGCGCTGTGAAAGCCGGTGTATGCGCTCACGTAGCCGCCGAACATGAACGGCGCGCAGACGGCCAAGAACGCCGCTGCGATCGAGATGACGACGATCGCCCGAAGCGCCGGTGTCATAAAGCTTCAACCATCGGTGGAGAGCGCATCGTCAGCCACGCGTACGAGGAACCCGCACGATGCGCGAGCGCCGTAAGCGTGTCGACTTCTTCGGGTAAGTAATGCGTACGATCGCGCTTGGGCCCGCAAACCAGGAAGCCGACGAGCTGCGCGCGCGCGTGCATCGGTACGAGCAGTGCCCCTCGCAGCGGGTGCACCGGTTCGTCGCATTCGAAAGGCTCGTTCCAGCGGCGCACGCGCAGGACGGCAAAGTCGTCGCCCGCTAATACCGCAGGTGTGGCGTCGTTGTTGCGCGTCGCGAGCACGAACGACGAACCCTCGGCGATGTAGATTGCGGCATAGTCGCTTTCGACGCGCACGCGCAGCGCTTCGTAGGTTTGCGCGAGCAACCGGTCCGGATCCGAAATGAGGTCGGTTTCCTGCGCGAATCGCCGCAATGCCGCGAGCGCCAGCGTCTGCGCGCGAAACACAACGGTGTTCAGAAATTTTTCAATACGGCCGTGCAGCATCGTCAGCGTCACGCCGAGCACGACCGCAAGCCCGAGCTCGACGACCAGCGCAAACCGGAACTCGTCGAGCCAATGCGCGAACGCCCAATCGAGCAGTGCGAGAACGCCGACTGTAAACGACATGAGGACCGCATAAACGAGGGCCCGGCTTACGACAAACCGGATGTCGAAGAGCCGATGTTTGAGGACCGTGTAGGCAAGAGCGATGGGCGCCAGCACGGCGAAGGATTGACAGACATTGACTAGAGCCGGCGTCACAGGAACGATTGCGGCGCCTCGCCCGGCTCCAAACCAGAAAAACGTCAGCGTTAAAAACGGGAGATAGGCACAAGCAAAGGCCGCAACGACCCAGCGCAGGCGGGTCCGGTCGTGCTCGGACGCTCCAACGTAGCGCGCGATGAGCATCGCAATGCCGGCGGCATATACTGCGTCGACGGTCACGTTTTGCAGCGTAGCAATCCACCGCGGAGCCGTCATCGCCGCGAAAATAAAGCCGTAGAAATCGGCTAGACTCCACGCACATAGCACGGGAGCGAGTCCGAAAAGCAGGATTCGCTCGAACGTACGCGCCGCACCCGAGGGCCGCGCATCCGGAAAACGCAGAGCAAACGAAGCGAACGCGGCGGGCGATATCGCGGGCGCCGCTGCCAGCAAGAAGCCGCCGAGCATCTGCAGCGGGAAAGGCCACGTATTCGGTATGGCCGCAAATATGGAGAAGTAATACGAAAAACCGAAAAACGCCCACGTCGCCGGCATCGGCCGCATCAGGACGAGTATCGCAGCGAGAACGAGCGACGATACCATCGCGAGTACTTCGAGAACGACCGTAACGTTGTCGGCGAGCGAGCGGCGTTCCACGAAGGCGGCGATTCGAATCGTCCGGCCATCGCGCAAGGGCAGCGTTACGACGTTTCCGGCCTCCGATGGACGATTGTACGAGAAACGATCCGGGGGCGACATGCGCGCGACATCGATAACATTCCCGGCGCGAATCCCGCTGCGAGCGGCGACCGGATCGACGGCGGTCACCGTCGCACGATCGCCGGCAACGAAAAAGCCATGCGACGAATAGGGATGCCATGGCAAGATGATGTCCGAACCGCCGATTATAACGCCGATCGTCGTAAACACCACGATAAACAACACCCGCAGTGTGTCGTGGCGAGTTCGCCGAACCATTATGTCGTCACCGGCATCGGTGCGGCGGCGGACATCGTCAAAAGCGCATATGCGCTGCCGGTGCGATGCGTGAGGAGGGAGAGCGTTTCGATTTCTTCCGGCAGATAGTGCGTGCGATCGAGTTTCGGTCCGCAAACGATAAAGCCGACGAGTTGACCGCGGGCGGTCATCGGCAACAATAGCGCGCCGCGCAGCGCATGGCCCGGTTCATCACATTCGAACGGTTCGTGCCAGCGTTTAAGGCGCAGCACCGCGAGATCGTGTCCCGCAAGAAGTTGCGGGACCCGCGCGCCGTCCGGCGTTGCACGGGCAAACGATGAGCCCTCGCCCGTATAGACAGCGACGTAATCACATTCCAGACGTCCGCGCAGCGCTTCGTAGGCTTGTTCGATGAGATGCTGCGGATCGGGAATAAGATCCGTTTCTTGCGCGAAGCGGCGAAGCGCGGCGAGCGCGATCATTTGCGAGCGAAAGACGATGCTGTTGAGAATCTTTTCGGTGCGCTTGTGCACGGTTGTCAGCGTGACGCCGAGAATCAATGCAAGGCCTACTTCGGCTACGAGCGCAAAGCGCGATTGCGCGAGCCACACGCCGAACCCCCAATCCGCAAGCGCCAGCACGCCCACGGTCAGCGAGGTAAGTATTGCATACACGAGCGCGCGGCTGAGCACGAACCGAATGTCGAAGAGGCGATGCTTGAGAATCGTGTATGCCAGCGCGATCGGCGCAATGACTTCCCACGTTTGCACCGTGTTCTCGACCCAAGGCACGGCGACGCGGCTGTTTGCTTCTTGCGCAATGCTGGCAATGAGAATAGGCAAGAAGGCGACCGAGAACGCCGCGACGACCCAGCGCAGGCGGTTTCTGTCGGCCTCGCGCGCGCCGGCGTAGCGCATGATAAGAATCGCGATCGCGCACGGGTTGGTAAGCGCCAGAAGCACGAGAAACACATCGCTGCCCCATTGTGGGCGCGCTCCGCCCCACATTTCGTACGCAAGCGCGAAGCCGGCATTGCCCACAATCATAGCGGGTGCGACCACGTAGAGAATCACGCGCTCGAAGTTGCGCCAAAACCCCTGCGGCGTGGAATCCGGGAAACGCAATGCGAACACGATAAACGCCGGGCCGGTTATCGAATAGCTGAGCGCGGTCAGAACGGTTGCCACAGCGAGTACGCCGGCCGGCGCGTATTCAGGCCCGAGCGTCCCGGTAAATCCAAACGAATACGCGAACGCGTAGAACGCCCACGTGACCGGGGATGGCCGCAGCAGCACCAGGATGGCTGCAATCAGGGTGAACGCGAGCGTGGAGAGAACGGCGAAGATGTCGCTGACGTTGTCGGCAAGAGATCGAGCGCGAACGTGTGACACGACGACGAACGCTCGTCCGTCCTGCATTGGAAGCACCATCCGGCTTCCCGGCGGCGCGAGCGGAAACGGCCCGAACACGCCGCGATCTTGAAAAGACATCTTCTTGACGTCGACCCGGTCGCCGACGTGCAAGCCGCGGGCAGCGCCATCGGAGTCGACGCCCGTAATCGTGCCGTCGTACGCGGCGCTGAATCCGTACACCGCAAAGGGATGCCAGGGCAAAAGTAGATCGCCGGCGTTCCAAAGGAGCGCAATCGCCGTGAAGAAAACGATGAAGACCGTGCGTATGGCGGCGCGGCTCATGCGCGCACCATGCTGCGAAGCATATCGATTTCGTGACGTAGCGACTCCGCTTCAAGGCGATCGAGCGCAGCGCCGGCCGCGCTGCCCAGCGCTTCGAGCAGCGTGATCTCCTCGGCGTCGAGATCGGTGCCGTTGTTGTGCAGACCGTACAGCACCATCGAGGTGACCGTTCCGTGGGAAAGCACGGGTATTGCAACTACCGGCGCAAACTCGTCGTATACCGAGGCGCGCAGATTCCACGGGCCATCCATCACGCGGACGGCACCGCGCTTGGCTTCCAAGAATGACGCCAGGGTCATCACGTCGTCAGATGCGTCGCTCAAGCCCGAGAGAATCCGCGCGCCGCTGAGATTGAACGCGCGCACGGGCTCCTTTGTGAGTATCGTGCGCACATGCGCTTCGCTATGTGCGAAGCTGAGTGCGTCGGTGACTTGACGGACATGCTCTTCGGCCAGATGCCGTTTGCGGAAGAGAAACCGGTCGACGAAGCCGTCGACGCGGCGGTGCATCGTATTGAACGAAAAGCCGAGCAGCAGCGCAAGGCCGATGTCGGCGATAAGGCCCGCACTTTTTTGATCGAGCGCGCGCGTAAAGAATAGGTCGACGAGCGCAAAGAGGCCAACGATGAAGACGGAAAGCGCCGTGTACACCGTCGCCCGGCTGATGGCGACATTGATGTCGATGATGTGATGTTTGAGCACCGCATATGCGACGGGCATCGCCATGAAGAGGTACATTCCGCAAACCAGAAATGAATGCGTCACGTACGACGTCTCATAGAGCCCTAAATTGCCTTGCGAACCCATTTGGTCGGCGGCATTGCAGGCAAACGAAAGCAAGAAGCCGCCGATGATCCAGCGTAGCCGCTCGCGTACGTTGGCGCTGCTTTCGAAGTATGTCGCGATCAGGATTAGCGGCGCAAGGAAGAACGGCAGGACGCTAAAGACGCTATAGGTCACCCAGAGCGCGCTGTTCGGATACGCAGAAAATACGAGCGTGGTGGCTTGCCAGACGCTTATTGCAAAGGCGAGCGCAGTGAGAATAAACGTCACAGCCTGCGTTATCCGGCGCCATGCAGGCAACGGGCCGTCGTGCAGGAGATAAATGGCAAAAAAGATCGCGCCGTACGCACCGGCCGTATCGTTGACAACGACCCAAAAGAGGTAATGTCCGACGGTCCGCCACCAGTCCGGACCGAGGTGATAGATAACATTAACGGGCGCGCAACCCGAAAATACGGCGAGAAGGAAGCCCCACGTCGCGGGGCCGGGACGCCGAAGTACCACAAGTGCGCCGAGGAGCATGACGAAGAGTTGCGCGGCGTCGCGTAACCACACCATGCGAACGGTTTGGGGACTTTCGGCGAATGTGGTAAGGTGCGCGGTGTAGCGCGTTGTGCCGCGGAGCATCGGCATATCCAAACGCATGCCCGCATCAGCAGTTCCCGCGACGCCGCCTGCCTGGAGGCGCTGCGCACCGGTCGCATGCAGCCGGTCAAACCGGTCACCGGGACGCACCCCTGCGTCGCGCGCGCTTTTATTGACGCCGGTCACGACGTCCTCGTAATTGAGCGTGAATCCCATGATGCCGAGCGGATGGCCCGCTACGCGCCGCAAATCGGGCGTCCACGTCAGCGCGGAGAGTACGAGCAGCAGCGTGACGCCAATTAAACGTCTAGCCATTTGTCGCTGCTCCGCTCAGCCGCTCGAGCGCGTCCTGCAGCGTTGTGTTCTGGATGCGCAGATCGCGCGCCGCGGCTCGCAATTGGTCCGCTTCCAGCCGGTCGAGCGCGGCACCGGCACTCGAGGCGAGCGTCCCAAGCAGCGCGGCCTCTTCGGCGTCGAGATCGGTCCCGTTCGCGTGCACGCCGTAAAGCGCGATTTCGCTGAGTGCGCCGTGTGAAAACACGGGTACTGCAAGGCCGGCGTCGACGTTCCATTGCCCGTCCGTCAGCCGTACGGCGCCGTGCGTTTCGACATACGCGCCGAGCAGATCGATTCGTTCATCGCCGCTGGCAAAGGCCGACACCAGACGCGCCGACGAAAGATCGAATGCGCGCTGCGCCTCGTTCGTGAGCATCGTTCGTGCCTGCGTTTCGGTTCGCGCGTGCAGCATCGCAGCGGCAAGCCCGCGCACGTACTGCTCGGCCGCATGTCTGCTGCGAAAAATGAAACGGTCGACGAACGCGTCGACGTGCCGGTGCATGGCGTTGAACGAAAAGCCCAAAATCAGAGCCAAACCGATGTCCGCGATGAGCCCGGCACTTTTTTGATCGAGCGCGCGCGTAAAGAACAGATCGACCAGCGCGAACATGCCGACGATAAAAACCGAAAGCGCCGTGTAGACGGTTGCCCGGCTGAGTGCGACGTTCACGTCGATGATGTGGTGTTTGAGAATAGCGTACGCCACAGGTAACGAAATGAAGAGATACGTTGCACTGTTGAGCAGCGAATGGGTCAGGTAAGATTCTTGAAAGAGGCCCAGGTTGCCGCCGGAGCTGGCCTGATCGGCGGCGGTGCAGAGCGCAGCAAGGGTGAAGCCGCCGATGATCCAGCGAAGCCGCTCCCGCACGGCAGCGGAACTCTCGAAATACGTCGCCACCAAAACGGCAGGTGCGATCAGCAGCGGAAAGACGATCAGCGCGCTATACGCGAGCGCGGTTCCAGGATACGGGCGCGGGGCGAAGAGCGCCGTATATGCTTCAAAGAAAGCGATGGCGCAACTGACGGCACCCAAAGCCAGAGCGGCACTCAATGCGAACCGGCGCCAGCGCGGAAGGGGGCCGTCATGCAGGAGATACAAGGCGAATACGATTGCGGCCCACGCGCCCGGAACGTTCCAACCGAAAAGATAGTAGAGAAACGCCATACAGTCGCGCCACCAGAACGGCCCGTAGTACGCCGATACGTTGAGCCCCGCGCAACCGACGAAAAGCAAGACGAAAAGCGCCCACGAAGCCGGTGAGGGGCGGCGTAGGAGCACCAAGGTACCGAGCGCCATCGCGAACAGCTGAACCGCCGCGCGCAAAAAGACAGCCGGCACGTTGTTGGGATCTTCGGGAAATGCCTGAATCGTCGCGAGGTACGGCGTACCGTTACGCAGCATCGGCGCGGTGTATTGGCCGCCAAGGCTCAAAGGCGGCAGATTGATGTGGCGCATCGTGACATACGTCCAATGCTGGTCCCAGTTCGCGCGAGCCAGATCGAACCGATCGCCGACTCGTACGCCGCTTGAGGCCTGGCGCGGATCGACCTTAACGACAACGGCGTTCGCGTTCACCGACAGGCCGAGCTGGGCGAGCGGATGTCCGAAACCGCGGCTCAGATCCGGCACCCATAAATAGAACGAGAGCAGCATCAGCGCCGCAATACCGAAAAAGCGCCTAGCCATTGGTGGGCACTCCGCTCAGTTGACGCAGCAGCGCATTCTCGGTGCGCAATTGACGCGCCTCATCTTGAAGGTCGGTTGCGCGCACGTATTCATAGGCTGCCGACGCCGCTCGCGCGACATGCATGAGGATGCGCTGCTCATCCGGATCGATGGCTTCCCCGCCGGTATGTCCGCCATATAAAACGAAGCCGAGGAGTTCGTGGCGGACGGCGAGCGGAATCGCGATGAGGGGCTGCGCTGCGCCCGCCGGAAAATCGCTCTGCGCGCGATGTATTTCGGCAAGATCGATCGCTTCCAATTCGGCGCGCAGCACGACCGCGAGCGGATCGTCCCCTGAAATGGCAGCCGCGTCGCGTGCGTCCCAACGGTTCGAGCGCATCCGTTCGAAGCGTCCGTCCGCGCGGCGGAAAACGGCGGCAGATGCCAGATCCAGCGCATCGCAGGCTTCCGTGACAAGCGTCTCGTCGATGTACTCGCACGCTTGCGCGTGGGGAAGCGTACGAGCAGCGCGTTCGAGGCGCGCCTCGGCGAGATGCCTTTTGCGGAACATGACGCGATCGACGAAACGGTCGATGCGGCTGTGCAGCGCGTTCAACCAAATGCCGAGCGCGAGCGCGGCGCAAGCCTCGAGCGCCAGAGCAAAGCGCAAGTCCGCGAGAATCTTCGACGAGATGAAATCGATGAGCACGAAGACGCCGACGACGAGCGAGGTGACGATGGTATAGACGACGGTCTTGCTTAGCGCGAACGAAACGTCGAATACCCGATGCCGCAAAACGCTATACAGCACGGCAGCGGCCAGCAGGATAGTGGCCAGCGCTTGCAACGGGAAGACGATGCTGTAGATGAAGTTGTTCGTCAGGACGTCGTTGACCAGATTGATGCCTACGCCGGCTAGCACCGTAAGCGCAAAAGCGGTCAGAACGGGAACAACGCGCTGGCGATCGCTGCCGGCGCTCGCCGCGTAGTTGACGACGAGGGCGGCGAGTGCCGCGACGAGGAGTGTAATATTTACGACGTAGTCGGGTGTTACGGCCATCGGCGGAGTGGCCGAGAATGCAATGACGAACAAGCGGTACAGGTAGAGCGCCGCTATCATCGAGCCCACAGGAATTGCTGCGCGATCGAGCCACACGAGAACACCGGGCGGCCGGTCTCGCGGAAACCGGGTCGTAAATATGAGGATGCCGGCCGCGCCTAGACCGGCGCAACATACGGCCAAGCCGTTGCCTACTATCAAATCCCATGGCGAGCGTTGTGCCCAGTGCCCGACGGATAAAGGAATTGGCGACGCGCTGAGTTGCGCCAGTAGGAAGCCCCAAGTCATCCGGCTCGCGCGCAGATAGACGAGGGCGGCGGCAATAAGCAGGACGAGTATAGTGCACGCCCAGTCGATCTTGTGCGAAAGTGTGACGCTCAGGGGTTCAGGAGACGCCTGCAGCGCGACGATCCGCGGCGTATCGCCGCGCCACACCTTCAGTGTCAACCGCGTGCCCGGCTCCACGTTTTGTACGAGCGCCAAATTTGCACGGCCGAGCGTAGGTAATGTGGACCATTCGACGCGATCGCCGACGCGCAAGCCCGCGCGATCTGCCGGCAGGCCCGGCGTAATATAGGAGAGCGTGGTTCCATCGCTGCCCAGATTCCACCCGAAGACGGCTACCGGTGTGCTCCAGTAGCGAATCCCGAGCACCGCCCACCAGAGCACAATGAGAACGATAGGCAGCAGAATGAACCGGCTACCGATATACTGCAATCCCCGGGGCTCCGGGCGCATTATCGTACGGTTCAAGACAGTCCAATGCCGCGCCTGTCTAAGCAGCGGCCTTAACGCGCACGAATTGGATCGACCTCGCGCGTTCTATCGTTTACTCTGTAGCACGTGCGGCCCGCACCATGATGCCAGCGGCTGCCGAACGGTGCGATTTCGGTGCCCTCGTTTGCATCGTCGTGTGGGGAGCGCGAAGCAAATACGGCACAGAGTTCGTACACGTTTGCGTCCAAGCGATGAAACTCGTACGGCTGCGCCGTCGCCGGATCGTTTTTCGCTAGGTCTTGCGGAAGGCGCGCCGGTAACGATGCGCCTTCGTAGCCATACCGGTTATTTAACTGCACCGCAATATTCTGCAGATCTTCTCCGCGCCGCTCATCTAGCGCCGCGAGCCGCGCGCTGCCCGGCGTGCCGATGAACAGAAACGCCGCGACGAGAGCCGCCGCGACAACCGCGGCCGCGGCAAAGCCGAAGATCCGCTCCGCGTTCATTCCGTCGCCGCAGCGGGCAGCGGGTCCATGGTAATCAGATAGTAAGCGAAGACGCCCCCGCCGAGTACGAGGAGCACGAGCGAGTCTAAAATGAAGCGCGTCGTAAGCTCGCCGCGAATCAGCGCCTCAATGAACCACACGGCGTCCGTGATGACGATGATCGCGGCGAACACCAGCGCTATGTAGGTGAGCCATCGTCGTACGCCGGAATCGTACATGTCCGGCCGCACGCGGAGCTGTCGCTGAATGATATTGTGAACGAACAGATAGATCGGAAAGGCGACAATGACGGCTGCTACCTGCCACGAGAGCTGCTCCCGCAACGACCCCTCGTAGGGGTACTGCTGCGTAAGATCCGGGAACCGGTGTGCGATCAGAATATAAAACACTTGCCCGAGCGCAACGGTCCAAAATCCGAGCGTAATAAAATTCAGTAGATAGAGAAAAGCATCGCGTGAATGTTCGACCGGCTGGTTCCGGGCGGGTAACGGCGTACCGAGTACGTCGGCATAATACGCGGTATACGCACGGTAGATGCGCCGTTCCGACCAGCCGTTTTGCCGCAGCATCGCAACGACGAACTCATCGCTGACACCGTGCTCTTTGGCCGTCCGCAGGAAGGCGGACAGATCGACATCGACGCCTCGTAATGTACTCATGGCCACATACTAGGCTAGCAAGGGCTCCATTGTAAAGATCCGGCGCTCGATACCGTCTTGGAACTTTAAGTCATTCCGATCAAGCTAATTACCGCGTGACAACACGCGCAGACGACATTAGCATGCTCGCTGTTGAACGTGCGGCGTATGAGATCGCTAGTATGTGCGTTCTTCGCATTCTTTTTTGGACTTCTGCCGATTCAGGCCGTTGCAACGCCGCACGTGCTGGCGCAACTTGGAACCGCACCGCTCGTACCGCCCATCCACTCGACGGCCGAGTTTCAAGCCGATATTGCCGATAGACCGCACCTGTATTCCACCGCTGCCGCGAAGCTTGGTCTTACTCCGAGCGAGTATGCGGAATTCGTGCTTCGCGTGCGTGCGGGCCGAGTCGCGTACGTTACGATTCCACGTCATCTCGACGCGATGGCCGGCGCGCCGCGCGGCACGGTCGAAGTTCTGAGTGACGTGATCATTCCGGCGAATACACGCGGCTGGGAAATCGATCTACCCGAGAAACACGACATCCTGGCGGTCTTCATTCCCGCGAAGTGCGGAAATCTTTCGGTGCTGCGCAGAGCGCTGCCGGTCCTCGCGCATGCCGTCGCGCATCCTAAGCACGGGCGTGCGCGAGTCGTTGCAAAGAAACCAAAACCACGCATGACTCTCGCCGCCGCGCCAAGCCCATCGCCGCATCTCCCGACGCCCGCCCCATCGCCGGCACCGACGCCTGCGCCGTATGCAAGCGTCGCAACTACGAGCGGACCGGTCCACCACTTTCGCGCGTGGCCGTTGCTGCTCGTGCCGCTGATCGCCGGTTTTGTGCACGGAGGACACGGCGCGGGTCTGAATTCGCCTATTGTTGCCGGTCCCGTCGGCGCGGGAATCGTCGCACGGCCGGTCGGTGGGATCTGGGGTCCGCGCACGGCACCGCCGCCGCTGCCGACGCCGGCTCC
>DATEHZ010000122.1:0-19199 GCA_035279385.1 Vulcanimicrobiaceae bacterium
TTTCGGGCAGGTACCGATCACGCGTCATGCGCAGCGCGTACGCGTCCTCGCCGGGTGCGCGATCGAGATCGAGCGCCTGCGCTTCGTCGACCAGGGCAAGAATCCGATCGACGCATGCTTGCGCCTGGGCGGGCAGCGCCATGACTACTGCGGTAACTGCGGAGCGCCGGAGCGCGCGAGATGCGCTTTTGCTTTGTCGACTTCACTCTCGAGCGCAGCGGCGGTTTGCGCCAAGCTGTCCGCCGCTTTGAGTTTGTATTCCTCGACGGCGTCCATCGCCTGGTACACGTTTTCGAACGCGCGGTGCAGTTGCTCGATCTGCACGGTCGGCTCGGAGGCTTGTTTGTAGATCGCGACGCCTTGCTCGCTCAGCATCTGCGAGGTCGATTCGATCATGCTCGACGTCGTCGCGCTCAGCGCCGTAATCTGCCCGAGGACCAGGCGCTGGCTGGTGAGCGCCTGCGCGACCGCGACGGCCGTTCGCAGCGCGCTCACGGTCGTCGTCGTCGACCGATCCACGCCTTTGACGAGTTCGGCGTTGTTGCGCTTGATCAGATCCAGCGCTTGATAGCCTTGCACGTTCACGGCCATCTGCGTGAGCAGATCGACGCCCTTCTGTCGAATCGGAAAGAGCGCGGACTCCTTGACGGCCTTCGCGCGCTCCGGATCCGTCGCTTCCAGGGCCGCGATCTTCTCGGAGAGCTCCGCATCGATCTTCTTGCAGAGATAGATCATCGCTTGCGTCTTCTGCATCAGCGCCCACAGCTGCGCCTTCTGCTCTTCGATCGCGGCGTTGTCGCGCAGCAGTTCGTCTTTGCCGCGATAGAGCGTCTCGATGATGGCGTTCAGATGCCCCTGCGCCGACTGATAGGAATCGAAATACTGCCGCAGGCGGTTGCCGAACGGAATGATGCCCAGCAGCCGTCGCGGAGAAAACAGATCCCGCTTGCCCGGATCGAGAGACTCGACCGTCGCGCGCAGATCGGAGAGTCCGCGGCTGACGTCGGGCGCTTGCGATCCCGGATCGCGCAGCCTTCGAAGCGGCCGATCCAGCAAGCGGTTCGAAACGCTTGCCGCTTGCGAGATCTCGGCATTGCCGAGCTGCTCGAGCGCGCCGATGCGCTGTTTGAAGTCATCGCCGTGAATGTCGAGCGCAGCGAGATCGCCGACGTAGCCCTGCACCTGCGCGTCGAGTTTTGCCTGCTCTTCGGCCGAGAGCGGGACGTCTGCGCCGCCCGGTTGCACGGGCACCGGTGAATCAGCCATACTGCCTCCTACCGCGAACTTCGCAGCGCGGTTTCATAGACCTCGCTCAGCGCGGTCGCGCCGGCGCTCCATGCAAAACGCGCGGCTGCCGCTTGACGGCGCTCTTGCGCAAGTGCGCTCGGCGCCGGTGCGTCTCGCAGCAGCGCCGCAATCTCTCGCGACCACCCATCGTGATCGCCGGCACTCACGATCGGAGCGGCGCCGCCCACCACTTCCGGAAGCGATGCCGCATCGGAAACGATGACCGGCGTTCCCGCGCAGAGCGCCTGCGCCGCAGCGTAGCCGAAACCTTCGTAACGCGAGGGCACCGCTACGAGCGCGCACGTTGCGTATAACTCCAGCAATGCCGCGCGTGCGACGTATCCGCGCCACTCGATGCGATCCGCGACCCCAAGATGCTCGGCCAGCCGCTCGCACTCGTCCTGGTACGGCGTCGACGGCCCGACCGAAACGATGCGCACGTCCGGCGCGAGCGCGGGCAGCGCGCGTATGAGCACTTCCAGGTTCTTGCGCCGTTCGACCGTTCCCGGAACGAGAATGACGGGTTCGCCGGACGGACGGCGGCGCAGCGTGCAGTAATCGCTCGCAACGCCGGGATAGACCACGTGCACGCGATCCTCGGGAACCTGCAGCACCTCGAGCAACTCGCTGCGTGAAAACGCCGAATCGACGACGATCGCGTGCGCGCGGGGGTAGCGCTGCAGCGCGAACGTTCCGAAATAGTAGCGCGCGTAGGGCCGTGTGTGCCGCTGCACTTTGAGCCAGGCAACGTCGTGCACGGTGACGATGGTCGGCAGCGTGGTATGCAGCGGCATCGTACCGGACGCACAATGCAGCACGTCGGCGCCGCTCGCGCGTGCGCGCTGCGGCAGCAGCACCTGATCCCAGGTCACCCGGCGATCGAAACGCCACGGATCGAGTTTCGGCTCGCAGAGTTCGACGACGTCCACGCCGCGCTCGCGCAATGCACCGGCAAGTCCGATCACATACTCGCCGATGCCCGTGGCGTGGCCGACTGCAAGCTGCATGTCGAGCGCGACGATCATTGCCGCAGCAGTGACTCCAGCGTCTGCAGCGGGTGCGAGCGCGGATCGCTGCGGCGCGCGCGCTGGGCGTAGAATTGTGCGCGGCTGCGATCGCCCGCGCGCAGCGCGACCATTCCTGCGCCCGCGTAGGCGTCCGCACTCGCCGGATTCACGCCGAGCACGCGCGCGAAATAGCTTTGCGCCGCGGCATCGGCGTGTAATTCGTACGCGGCGAACCCCGCCGAGAGCAAATACTTTTCAGAGAGCGGTGAGAGCGTAATGGCTTGCGCGTACTGCTGCATGGCCAGGCCGCGCTTGTGCTGGGCCCACGCCAGCGTACCCAGGCGCCAGTACGCTTCGGCGACGGCGTCCGGATGCGTGCCGCTTTGCTCCAGGCGCGCTTTGAGCTCGAACTCCAGCGTATACGCATACGCCGGGTCGCGATGCTCCAGCGAGTCGACGGCACGATCGATCGCTTCGATATCGCCGGCGCGTACGAAGTACTGCTGCGCCGAGCGATCGTCGCCGCGAGCCTGGTACACCTGCGCGAGCAGATGATTGCGCTTTGCCGAGTCCGGAAGCCGCTGCGCGTACTGCTGCGCTTGCGCGAGATCGCCGCGGTCGAGCGCCGCACGCGCGAGCATGCCGTCGACGTACGGCGCATCCGAGACGCGTTCGATGCGGCGATAGATCGCGACGCCCAGGCGCGCCGGCACGTGCGCCGGCAGCGAGGCCGGCTGCGCGGCGCGCGAAAGAATCGCATCGGATGCGAGCTGCACGGCGCCCAAGGCAATTGCAAGCAGGAGGGTCACGATGCCGAGCACGCCGCGCACCCATGCGCGCCGCGAAGCGTCGGTCAGAATTTCACCGTAAAGCTCAGATCCGCGCGCGTTTCCGTCAAATTAAAGGGCGTCAAGCTGTCCTGATAGCGGTATTGCCGCGCGGAGAGCGTGAGCAGACTCGAAGAGTTGGGCAACTGATAAGTCACGTTGCCCAGATATGTGTCTTTACGCGCGTCGAGTCCTGGCGCGAAGATCGTACCGTAGTTGCCCTGATAATGCGCGCTGTCGTATTGCAGCCCGACGGTCAGCGCCCGCGAGATCGGCACGGCGAGCCGCGCGTTCATGCCGTGACGCACCATGTCGGTGAGCCCCGGATAATAGAGCAGCGATGTGTCTTCCGGCGATCCCGCGCGGACCGCGTCGAGCTGGGGATCCGGATCGAGCGGCACGTACTGATACATCGCGGCGTCCCCGTTCGTGATCCGCCCCACGCTGCCCGACAGCTGCAGGTTCACCTGCGTGTTGCCGGCGCGCACGTTGAAGTTCGTACCGGCAGCGAAGTTTTGCGTGCGCTCGTCGTGCAGGTAGGGACACGCGGCAGCTTCGTCGGTTGTGCCGCACAACTGCATCGCACGCACGGCATCGGCATGCGAACTCTGCTGCTGCGCTCCGCTCACCAAACCCGAGAAATGCACGCCGCCGATTCGCACCGGCACGTTGACGTCTTCCTTCAAACTCTGCACGGCGGGCGCATACGCGATGTACGTTCCAAAATGCACGTCCGGCGCGCTCGCGACCACACGCAGGTGCGGCTGCACGAGCTGCGGACGCGCGACCGCGGGGGCCGCAGCCACGGAAGGCTCGCCCAGCGGCGGGGCCGGCAACGTTGCCGCAGGCGTGTAGGCATGCAGCGTTACCGCGGATGCAGTGATTTCACCGGCCGGCATCGTCGGAAGCGCCGGCGCTATCTGAATCGATACGGGACTAGGCTCGTTGAAGAGCGCGATGCTGATCGGGGAGAACGCGGTGTCCCTGTGCGGGGTGAAGAGCCCGGCCAGCAGCGATTCCGCCTGCGGGTCGAACATGCGATGGAGATCGAGGTTCGCGCCGGTGCTGCCCGGCCACGCCGCCGCCTGCACGCGGATACAAAGCGCTGCCACAAGCGCTAAGAATGCGGCGAGGTGAGCGAACCTGGACATGTATTCCTCTGTTTCCCGCGGGGTTTGGTACCTTCTACTATCGGCGAAATCGCCCTACGGTTTCATCATACCCCGCTCCCTGGTTATGCCCCCCGTGCGAGGTAGCGCCTTGCGATGAGCATTGCGGCATAGTCGTCGATAGGACCAGGAGGCACTTGCAGCCCGAGCGGCACCAGCCGGCGCCAGCCGCGCGGGGGGTGCTCGGAAAAATACAACGCGCGGGCGCGATAGGTCGTATCGGTCTCGTCGATGACGTGGACGGGCACGCCGAGCGGTTCGAGCATACGTGCCAGGAGCGCGGCATTCGTGCCGCTCCCCAGCGCGACGGCCGAGACCGGGTGCAGATCGACGAGCGCGCCAACGCGCGAAAGGAGCGTCTCGAGCGGTTCGATGCCCCGGGCAATGGCCGGCGACTGCACGTCCGAGACGAGCGCGAAGCCGACTTTGCGGGTGCCGGGGTCGATGCCGAGCACCGCCCGGCTCACTGTGCCGGCGCCTTTTGGAGCGTGACGAAAACCGGAACGCTGAAGGTGTGCGGATAGATGTCCGTCGCGGCAAACGCGGTCATCAAGTACGTGCCGTTTCCGCTCTGCAGCGTCTGCTGCATCTGCGACATGGTGGGAAGCGTCTTCTGCGGATTCACGTCGCCGGCGAAATACGGCGGCATACCGGCGCGCGCAACTTGCGTTGCGACGTACCCGTTGAGCTGCTGAAGCGCGAGCTGCGCGCTGACGTTTTTGCTCGCCGGGATCACGAGCGAATAGATCACCGAACCCGCCGGCGCGATGAGCCGATCGGGATACGCCGTGACGCCGAAATGAATCGCGTCGCCGGGATAGAGATTTTGATCGGCGGTTGCAAAGAGCAGCACGGGGCTCTGTGTGACCCACGCCTGCATCTGCGGACTGTTGGCAAGCGAGTCCAAAATTTTCTGCAGATCTGCGGGCGGCACGAACTTCTTGAGGTTGTACGGCGGACGCGTCCATTGACGGTTCACGAACGCAACGGTTTGATCGTAGAACTCCTGAACGACGTCGTGGCGCAGTCCGGACGGGGCATTGAGCGGCACTTTGCCGATGGTGGGACTCATGGGCTGGTTGAGATTCACCACGACCGGCGAACTGGTGACTTTGCGCTCGAGTTCTTGCTCCTGCGCTTGGGCCTTTTGGATTTGCGCGTTGATCCGGTTGAGTTCGAAGAACGCGGTCTTGACTTGATTGGACGCGAAGATCGCAACGAGCGTGACGACCAGCGCGATCAGCATGCCGGTGCCGACGGCGATGATCGTCGACGTATAGCGGGGACGAATATTGAAGAGCGTGAGGCGTTTGCGCCCGACCTGGTGTCCGACGCGATCGCCCAGATACGCGATGACGCCCGCCAGCACGACGATGAAGACGACGACGCCGGTACCGCGCAGGATGTCGATGACGCTCATGCGCTACACCATTGCCGCGCGATACAAACGCCGCGCCCCGAAGATCGTGAAGATGATGTTCGGCATCCACGCCGCCAGAAAAGCAAGCTGCAGATACGCTTCGCCCACGTACGAGAAGAACGTCTGGACGATGTAGTAGACGAACACGATCAGCACGGCCAGGCCGAATCCCAGGCTCGTGCTGCCGCCGCCGCGGATCGATCGAATACCGTACGGCACGGCGAGCAGCGTAAAGACGAAGCAGGCGAACGGCATCGCGAGCTTCTGTTGAAACACCATCGTGTATTTCTTGAGCTCGCTGGCCGAGAGCTGCCCCGTGCGGATGATTTGCGCGATCTGCGCCCGGTTCATATCGTCGGGATTGTTGTTCACGGCTCGCTTGACCATCTCGGTTGGATTCTCGCCCAATTCGACCTGCATGGTCGGCGTGCTGGAGGTGGTCGCAACGCCGTCGCCGTTGCCCGCGAACTGATAGATGCGGGCGTTGTCGAGCGTCCACTTTTGCGCCTGGAAAACCGCTCGATCGGCGAAAACGATGCGGGTCGGATTGCCGGCGCGATCGTACTGTACGAGCGTTACGCCGAGCAAAGCTTCGCAGTTCTGCGCGCACGCGCGAGCGAACGTCATCTGCGATCCGCCGCCGGGCAGCGGCGCCGAAACGTTTAGGCTGCTCGCGAAGGCGCTCGCGCGGTTGATGATCGTGTTTTGAACGACGTTGGCTTCTTCGCGCGCGAACGGCACGACGCGCTCTTGCAGAAAGAGCGTCACGAACGACATCACGAAGCCCGCGATGAGCATCGGCGCGACGATGCGCAGGAACGTCACGCCGCCCGCTTTCATCGCGGTAATCTCGCTCTCGCCGGAGAGCCGCTGGATGGCCAGGAGCGTACCGAGCAGCAGCGCCATGGGAATGGCCAGCACGAAGATGCCCGGCAGTTGCCAAAGAAAGACTTCGATGGCCGCCCACAGCGGCGCATGCGTTTCCGAAACGATGCGCCCGATCGCGATGATCTGCGTCGCGGCGAAGATGAGCGTGAACGCGGAAAGCCCGAACAAGAACGGACCGGCCAGCTCGCTGAGCATGTACCGGTCCAGAATGCTCAGGCGCAGCGACTTCACAATCGGAAACCTTCGCCCAAGTAGAATTGCCGCGCGATCGAGCTCTCGAGCACGTCGTGCGCGGTGCCGGAGACTTCGATCTTCCCGTTGTTCAAAATATACGCGCGATCGACGATGGCGAGCGTCTCGCGCACTTGATGATCGGTGATCAGCACGCCCAGCCCGCGGTCGCGCAGCTGCCGGATCATCGCTTGAATATCCGCGACGGCAATCGGATCGATGCCGGTGAAGGGCTCGTCGAGCAGCAAGAACGCCGGTTCCGTGGCAATGGCTCGCGCGATTTCCACGCGGCGGCGCTCGCCCCCCGAGAGACTGTCGCCGCGCGCGTTGATGAATTTGAGCAAGCCGAATTCTTCGAGCAGCGGCGGCAGGCGCTTTTCCTGCTCTTCGCGCGGAACGCCGTGCATCTCCCAGATGAGCCGCACGTTGTCGCCGACCGAGAGTTTACGGAAGATCGAATTCTCCTGGGCGAGGTAGCCGATGCCGCGGCGCGATCGCATGTACATCGGCGCGCTGCTCAAATCGACTTCGCCGTTTCCGGTTTCGAGCAGCACGGTGCCGCCGTCCGGCTTGACCAGTCCGACGACCATGTAAAACGTCGTGGTCTTGCCGGCGCCGTTCGGCCCGAGCAGACCGACGATCTCCCCGGTGCGCACCTCGGCGCTCACACCGTTGACCACCGCGCGCTCGCCGTAGCGTTTGACCAGATCGCGGATCTTGATTTCGTGCGGTTCCATTACCTCATCGTCATTCGGGTCAGCTTGACGTCGGACGTAAACGAATTGCCCGTCAAGACTTGCTGCTCGCCGCCCTGCGTTCCGGTCATGCGCACGTCACCGCTCCCATGCAGCATGCCGGTCGCGTCGTCGTATACCAGCGTGTCGCATACGAGTTGCAGACCGGTGCTGGTCTTGGCATGCACTCCGCCCGAAAGAATCACCTGCTTGCGCCGGTCATCCAGGCGGGCCTGCGGTGCCTGCGCGTGCAGCGTCGTGCCGTCCTTGTCGTAAAACGTCACCTGCGTCTGCGCAAACGTTGCTTGGGTGACGTTCTGCATCGAGCGGCTCTCGTACGAACGCGCGATGAGTTCGTAGGACTTTCCGCCTCCGGGCCGCTGACCGGTAACGCGCACCGGCCGGCGCGCGGTTCCGCGCCCGGTAATCGTGAGCGGCGGCAGTCCGGAGGGCGTTGCGGACGGCGCCGCGGTCGCGCCCGGCTGATGCTCCGGCTGAGGATTGCATCCTGCGAGCAGCAGCGCACAAACCAGAAGCGCACGAGCGGCAACCTTCATTCCAACTCTCCCAAACCGTGGCGCGCCACCGCGAGCGCAAGCGCCATCGAGGGCAGCCAGAGTCCAAAAATCACGACGCTCACGGTATCGATGAGGCCTTGCACCCACGTTCCCACCAGTCCCGCTGCAATTGCGAGCGCGAGCAGCACATGTGCGGGCTTGGCGCCCCGCAGCTCCTCGCGCAGCGCGAGTCCGAAGCGCCACCAGGCGGCGAGCACCGCGGCAACGCCGACTATACCCATTTCCGCGAAGATCGTCAGCAGAAAGCTGTGCGCGTGAAACGCCGTGAGATCGCCGTCGGGCAGACGCACGAGCGGATAGATGCGAGCGAAATCGAACGGGCCGACGCCCGTGAGCGGAAAGCGGCGCACGATTTCGATTCCCGCCTGCCAAATGGAAAGCCGCGTGTAGTTTTCCGCGGGATTGTGGTGCGCGTTGAACACGAAGAGCACCGCCGCGAGACCCGCGAGCAGAATCAGCGGTGCGTAGCGGCGGCGCACGCTGCCGCTCGCGAAGGCCAGATACGCGACCGCGGCGGCAAAACCCATCCAGCCGGCGCGCGAAAACGTCAGCGCGAGCGCCGCCGCACCGAGCACCAGCGCGCAGACGGCCAGGACGCGCAGCGCGTGCTCGCGCGTCACGCGCGCGACGGCAAACGCGATTGGGAGGAAGATAATCAGATAACCGGCGAGCTCGCCGGGCAGAATGAACGTCCCGATCGCGCGTCCGTGACCGATCGTGTACTGATCCGCGGGAACGCGCGCTACGACCATCACGATGGCCGCAAGCGCGGCGAGCGTACCGGAGCTCAGATAACTCCAGAAGATCGCGCGGCTCACGCCGGGATCCGTATAGTAGCGCAGCAGCGCGAGATGCCACACGACGCCCAAACCGAAAATGCCGATGAACAGCAGCCCGCCGGCGGGGTTGAATCCGAGCAGTGCGGAGAGCAGCGCGGCGCAGAGCCAGCCGAGGAGCGGAAGCATCGTAGGCGGCCGCTGCACGGGGCGCTGCATCAGCATGAACGCCGCGTACACGGCAATTGCGGCCACCGCGGCGAGCAGCGCGATCGCAAACGATCGCGGGACGAGCGAGGTGCCCGGGATCGTCACGGCCGTCAGCGTGATGAACGGCGGAAAGAGCGGCACGACGAAATACGTGAACGCAAATGCCGCGGGCAGCAGGCGGCGCAGGTTCATCGCACGTTCACCAATTGCGCGATGGCTTCCGCGATCGCCGCGGCGGCTCCCGGCGCTCCCATACGTTCGCGCCCGATCGCGCCCATGCGCTCGCGGCGGTCCGGATCGCGCAGCAGCGCGGTTACCTGCGATGCGGCTGCGTCCGGATCGGCGCTTGCGACGAGCAGCGCGTCACCGAGTAAACCCATCTGCCGCATGCGGTACCACGGCGCGCGTTCCTCGCCGGCGCGCGCGAACGCAACGACCGGTATGCCTCTGGCCGCAGCGGCTTCGTTCGCCGTGCCGGCTTGTCCGAGCACGAGCGTTATCCGCTGCAGCATCGCGCCGAGCGGGCCTTGCCAGGCACGCAGCATCTCCCGATCGCCGTCATAGAGCGAGAACGGTTCCTGCGGGCGATCGCCGCGTGCCACGCGCCAGCCGTCGCGCTCGAAATGCTCGCACATGCGCTGCGGATCGATGCCGGGAGCGATGGAGATCGCGCCGCCGGCACCGGGTCGCTCCCGAAGCACCGTGCGAACGACGCGCGCCATGAAGACCGCGTCGTCGTATGCTTGTTCGCGGCTCCCGGGAAAAAGCGCGAGCATCGGATCGAACGGCGCATCGAGCGCGGGCACGTCGTCCGCGTATAAATCGACGATCGCGTTTGCCGCACGCGCGTGAATGCCGTGCTCCGCGAGCCGCTGCGCCGTCGGAGCGTCCCGTACGAACGCGACGTCCGCCTTGCGAATCGCGCGTTCTTCGAGCGGTCCGTACGGTGCGACGTGGACGCTCTTGGCGGTGCCGATGAAGACGGTGCTGCGCGCGTGCGCCTGGAGCGCCATCAGCAGCGCGAAGACGTCGCCGACGGCAATTGCGGCTGCGTACGTTCCGCGCACGCCGCGCAAAAAACGCAGTTGCGCTACCGTGTGCATGGCTAGGCCCGCCCCGAGATCGCGTGCGATGTTGCGGAAGTTGCCCATGGCGATCACGCCGCCGCTGGGCATCGAGCGCCGCGGGCCGACCTCGCGCATGGCGGAAGCGTACTTGAAATCGCCGACGAGCGCGAGATGGTCGCAGCCGATCGCCCCGATCTTCTCCAGTTCCACTGCAAGCCGCGCCGCAATCGCGATCTCGCCATGCCCGTTGGAAACGAACAGCACGCGGTTCACGGCAGCAGCGGCACCAAATCGAATGCGTGCACGCGCCAGCGTCCGCCGGTCTGCTCGAGCAGCGTGCGCGAGACGTGTTTGCCGTACGGACCCGCATGCACGATCGGCACGTCGTTCACGTATGCAGGTTGCGCGAGCGTGTCGTGGCTGTGGCCGCCGAGCAGCAGATCGATGCGCGGCACCGCCGCCGCCAGTTTGCGATCCAGCGACAAGCCCAAATGCGAGAGCACGACCAGCATCTCGCCCTGCGGAATTGCGGCGGCGTATTCGCCAATCACCGTTGCCGGATCCAAAAAACGCCACCCGAAGACGCGCTCCCACGCGCTCCCTACCGGGTACTGCATGACGAGCAGTCCGAGCACGTGCACGCGCACGCCGCCGTCCTGCAGCACCAGCGATCGCACGAACGGCAGATCGCGCCCTTTGGTGTCGATCAGGTTCGTGCACACGAGCGGATGGCGCATCTGCGCCGCGCGCGCGCGCAGGCACCCGAAGAGATAATGAAATTCGCGATTGCCGATCGCTTGCGCGTCGTAGCCCGCGGCGTCGATCTCGGCGAGAATCGGTTCGCGCCGGTGGTAGACCGTTTGACTGCCGCGCAGCGAATCGCCGCAATCGAACAGCAGGCCGGGTTCGCGAGCCCGCAGTTCTTGCAGCGGCGCGGCGATGCCGCGATGATCGTGAAGATCCGAGGTGTGATAGATGTGCAGCATCAGGCGGCACCCGTTGCAAGCTGCACCGCGTACGCAGCACACCGTTCGAGCGCGTCGGGCGGTCCGAGCGCCTCGCGCAAATGCTCGAATTCACGATACTGCGCGAGCGGATCGCGCAGCACCGTATCCATCGCCTGCGCGAGGTTGTGCGCGCTCGCATCGTCCTGCAAAAACTCCGGCACGACCGCACGCTCGAGCACGAGATTCGGCAGCGTCACAAACGGTCCCGAATACACGCGCCGCGCGTGTTTCACGAGTGCGGGAGCGATCACGTAGAGCGCGACGGCGGGCACGCCGGAGAGCGCGCATTCGAGCACGGCCGTTCCCGAAGCGACCCACGCCGCATCCGCCTGCGCGATCGCCGCGTGCGTTCCGCGCACGAACGTAAGGTCCGCAAGGCCCTCACGCTGCGCTGCAGCGCGGATCGTGCGCTCACCGCGATCGTCCGCCGCGCCGACGACGCCGCGCAGCTGCGGGCGTGCCGCGCGCAGCTCTTTGAACGCCTCCAGCAGCCGCGGCACGTGATAGCGCAATTCGCCGGCGCGGCTTCCGGGCAAAAGCGCAACGGTCCCGTTCTCGAGCGCAGGAGCTTCGCGCGGCGGACGCAGCGCGTATTGTCCGGCGAGCGGGTGTCCGAAGTACGCAATCCGCAGCCCGAGCGAGCGATAGAAATCGCGCTGATGCGCGAACGCCGTGAGCGGCATCGCGATCGCCGCAACATCGCGCGCGGTCTTCTCGCGATCCAGCCACGTCGCGGGCGGGAACACGTCGAGAATCGGGCCGCGATACCCGATCTGCCGCAGCCGCTTGGCAAGCCGGATGTTGAACGCGCCGAAATCAACGAGAATGACGAGATCGGGCTCGCTCTGCGCGATGTGCCGCGCCGTGCGCAGCATCGCAAGCAGCAGTTTGGGGATGCGTGGAATCGCGGCGATCGGCCCCATGCTCGCCCAGCCGGTGTGATCGCGCCAGAGGTGCACGCCCTGCTCGCGCATGCGCGCCGCGCCGATGCCTTCGAACTGCGCGTGCGGATCGATGGCGCGTATCGCCCGGGCGATCAGCGTCGCGGCGAGCTCGCCCGATGCCTCACCAGACGACAAAAAATAGCGCATCGGCTATTTGAGTAAAATACCGCGCTGCGATTCGCCTTCGAGAAACTCCAGGATGTGGCGTCCCGATTCCGTCGTCACTTCCGCCTTCATCGTCTCAATGGCTTCGGAGAGCTTGAGCTTGGAACCGTAGAGCAGCTTGTAAAACTTCTTGATTTCGGCGCGCTCTTCGTCGCTGAAGTTCGCGCGGCGCAGCCCGACGCTGTTGAGTCCGTACGGCGCCGCCGGATTGCCTTCAACGAGAAAGAAGGGCGGAATGTCGCGCGTGACTTTGGAGTCGCCGCCGATGAACGCGTAACGCCCGACGCGTACGAATTGATGCAGTCCCGCCATGCCGGCGATCACCACGTTATCGTCGATGATGCAGTGGCCGGCGAGCTGCGCGAGATTGCTCATCGTCACGCCGTTGCCCAGTACGCAGTTGTGCGCCACGTGCGTGTAGGCCAGCAGCAGACAATCATCGCCGATGGCCGTGACTTGATCTTCGCCGGTCGCGCGCTGGACGCTCACGTATTCACGGATGATCGTGCGGCTGCCGATACGGGTGTACGCGCGCTCGCCCGTGTACTTTTTGTCTTGCGACGATGCGCCGATCGTCGCGAACGGAAAGATTTGGCAGTCTTCGCCGATGCTCGTCCAGCCGTTGACGACGACGTGCGCCTGGAGCACGGTTCCGCGTCCGATGGACACGTTCTCGCCCACGATGCAATACGGCCCGACTTCAACGCCCCGATCCAATTTCGCATTCGGATGCACGATCGCGGTTGGATGAATCACGCAAGCCACCCAGCGGTGCGGCGCCCTCGGGGAGAGCTTGCGCCGGCAGAATGTCGAGGCGCCACGCGGTCACGGGGGCCCCACGCTGTAGCGTGGGGGGCGCGGAGGCTAGGCCGGAGCGCCTTTTCAACTGGGTGGATCATTTATGCGTGCAGCACCGTGGCGTCGAATCCAAACAAGCGCGGGTCGGACGCTATCGAGAACATCAGCTCCGCCGATACGACGAATTGTCCGTCGACGCTGCCCTCTGCGTGCACCCAGCCGATGTTGCGTTTGTGCTTAACCAAACGCACGTCCATGTTGAAGCGATCGCCCGGAACGACCGGACGCCGGAATTTCGCGGCGTCGATGCCCGCCAGATACGGCGTCTTGCGCGAGAACTCACCGGGTTCGAGCACGACGCAGCCCCCCAGCTGCGCCAGCGCTTCGATCATATAGACGCCCGGGAGCAGCGGGTTGCCGGGAAAATGTCCGGTGAAGACGGGTTCGGTAATCGTGACGTTTTTGTAGCCGGCCGCGCGCACCCCGGGTTCGAGTTCCGTGATGCGATCCACCAAGAGCAGCGGATAGCGGTGCGGCAGGATCTCCATGATCTGCCGGATATCGAGTTCGGACACCGTTATTGCACTTTCGCCGAAGGAAGTTTTGCGCTCATCTGGCGGCGCAGTTCGTTCGTCGCGATGCAGTGCAGTTTGTGACCGCTCTTGATCGCGACGACCTCGCATTGCGGCCACGCGCCGAGCAGCGCAAAATCGCCGACGAGATCGAGGACTTTATGGCGCACCGGCTCGTTCTCCCAGCGCATCGGCTGCATGGGACCGTCCGGCGCGAAGACGAGCGCATTTTCGAGCGTGCCGCCCTTGGCAAGGCCGCGATCGAGCAGTGCCTGTACCTCGTGCAGATAGCCGAAGGTGCGCGCGGATGCGATTTCGCTTGCAAAAACCTGCGGCGTGAGTTCGCCGTCGAAATACTGCGTGCCGATGGGCGGCGCGAAATCAGCGAGGAATTTAACGCGGAAGTGCGTGGCGGGAAGCACGATCAGCGAGCGCTCGCCCTCGCGCACGAAGGTCGGCGAGGTCGGAATATAACGTTCGCGCACTTCACGCTGCCCCGCGATACCGGCCTTCGCGATGAGGTCGATCCAGGTTTTCGCGCTGCCGTCTGCGACCGGAATCTCGGGTCCGTCGACAACGACGTCGGCATTGGCCAGACCCATGCCGAAGAGCGCGGCCAGCAAGTGCTCGATGGTTGAAATCGTCACGCCGTCTTTGCCGACGACGGTGGCGCGCGCGGTTTCCACGACGTATTCCGCAAGCGCGGGAATCACGGTGCCGCCGGTGATGAATCGCAGACCCGCATTCGCCGGAGCCGGCCGCACGTCCACGCGGCACGCGACGCCGGTATGCAAGCCCACGCCTTCATAGGCGAACGCTTCGCGAAGCGTCGTCTGATACTGTACGCTCACGCCGGCCTAAGGCTCGCGGAGTTTCTTCTCGAGAGCGTCGACACGGGCAACCAGCTTAGGCAGGCTGCGAACCATGACCTCTCGCCGCAAATCTTCCTGGTGCGGACGCGCGGGCGTGCCGCTCACGAAGGCGTCGTCCGCAATGTCGCTCCACACCTTCGCGCCGGCGGCGATCTTCACGCGCGAACCGATGGTGATGTGCCCTTTGAACCCGGCTTGCCCGCCGACGAGCACGTAGTCCCCAATCGTCGTGCTGCCCGCAAGACCGGTTTGCGCGGCCATGCCGGTGCTCGTTCCGATCCGGCAGTTGTGGCCGATTTGGCACAGGTTGTCGATCTTCGCGCCGGTACCGACCTGCGTGCTGCCGGTCTGGGCGCGATCGACACAGGTGTTGGCGCCGATCTCCACGTCGTCGCCGAGCACGACGTTTCCGACCTGCGGAATGCGCTCGAAGCGGCCGTCGACGAAGACGTAGCCGAATCCGTCGCTGCCGATCACCGCACCCGGATGCAGAATGACGCGATCGCCCGCGATGCATCCGTCCATAATCGCGGCATGGACGTGCAGCAGCGCATCCGCGCCGAGCGCGGCGTCTTCACCGACGTAGGCGCCGGCTTCGATCACGCTGCGATCGCCGATGCGGCTGCGGGCGCCGACCACGGCGCTCGGCCCGACGTATACGCCGGCTCCCAGCTGTGCGCTCGGGTCCACGACGGCGGTCGGATGCACGAACGGCCCGCGTTTACGCGGACGATCGAAGGCGCGCAGCAGCTGCATGAGCGCGACGCGCGCGTTCTCGACGACGATCAGGGGCTTGGAGTGCTCCTGCGGCACGAGCGCTTCGTCGACAAGCACTGCGGCCGCGTGCGAGCGCAGCGCGGCCTGCAGATAGGTCGGGGTCGTGGCGAAGGTCAGCGCGTCCGGTCCCGCTTCGTCGATTGCAGCAATGCGCGCAATCTGCACGCTCTCATCGCCGGCGGCGCGTCCGCCGACGCGCTGCGCGAGCTGCGCGACGGTACCGAGCACGCCCGATCCTACGGGCTCGGGCTCGGGGATGCGCTCTCCGTAATGCCCATCTGCTTCTCGACGTCGGGCGTGATATCGGTGCCGCCGTAGCCGATGAACTCCCGCGTCACGACCAGCTTCAGATTCTTCTGCTGGGCCACTTTGGCGGCGGCGTCCTTGATCTGATTGACGAGCTGCTGCGAGAGCGCGGAGTATTTCGCCTGCAGCTGCGCGGCTTCTTTGGCTTTCTGCTGCTGCGAGCCGCTGCCGGTTTCGATGGCGCGCTGATCCGCGAGCAGTTGGTTCTGCACGTTGTTGTACTGCGGCCAGTTCGCCGTCAAGCGCTGAACGTCCAGAAGACCGACCGGGCTCGAGGGAGCGCAGGCGGTGAGCGCGAGTGCCGCCATCGCGGCGATGATAACAATGCTCTTTTTCACTGATGTAAGCTCTCGATGTCCTTTTCGACGTCGTTCGTCAGGTCGATGCCGCCGGGCGCGGCAACCACGCTGATGAAGACAACTTGCAATCCCCGCTTTGCCGCAACCGTACCGGCATCGCGTTTAACTTGTTCGACCATCTTGTTGTAGAGATCGTCGCGCTGGTGCTGCAGATCCGAAACCTGCTTGTTTGCCGCGCCCGTCGCCGCGCCGTCCGCGCCTTGCAGGGCTGCGTATTGCGCGTCCAGATCCGCCTTTGTCGCCTGATACTGATCGATCGTCTTTTGTGCGTCGGCTTTGAACTGCGATTTGAACTGTTTGTCGATTTGAGCCAGTTTGTCGCGCGTGGCCGCCGGGAGATTCGACGGCACCGCCGCGGGCCGCAGCCCTTGCAGCTGCGAGCTGACCTGCTGGCTGACCTCGTTGCGCCGCGACTGCAACTTCGCCGTCGTCTCCGAATGAATCGCCGAGACCTGCGCGGCGATTTGCTTGGACGTCTGATCGCGCAGCTGCTTTTGATACGCAGCAAGTTCTTGCTGATCGCGCTTGCGCTGCGCCTGCACGACGGCAGATTCGTTCGCGTCGAGCGCCGCGAGCTCATCGCGGTACTGCTTGCGCTGCGCGTCCGAGAGCGCGAGGTTCCCGAGCTTCATGCGCAGGTCCAGGCGCTTGGAGGCGTCCTGCTGCGAGAGTTCGAGACTGAGCTGCGACTCTTTTTCCTGCAGCTGCGTGGCCTTCTGCCGGTACGCGGCATCGGCACGCGCGCTCAGCTGTTCGCTGATCTTGCGTACGGCGGCGTTGTCTTGCGCGATGACGCTCTTCTGATACGCCGCAAAGTCTGCGTTGGCTTGCGCGGTGACTTGCTGTGCCTGCTGCGCGGTGACGTTCTGCATCGCCGAAACCGGCGCATTGCCGTTCGTGCCTTGTCCCGCCGCAGCGAGCGCCGCGCGAATCGCCGCTTGTTCGCGTTGTTCGTAGTCGGTCTGTTTCTGCCGCAAGATCGCGTTCGCACGGTCCTGCGCGGCCTTGAGCTCGCTGTTGAGTTCCTTGGTCTCTTGCGCGATCTGCGCGGCGGTGCGCGGAACCGCCGAAGCGCCGAGCGCCTTCAAGTTGAGCGCGTCGATCGAATCCTGCAGCTGCGAGAGCTGCGGATAGAGCGGATGCACCTTGATGACGTCTTCGATGCGCACGTAGCCGATGCCGCGAACGTTGGGATCGTCCGGTTTCGGCGCATGCGCGCATGCGGCGAGCGCGAGAGCGGCCAAAAACGCGGCCGCAGCCCTACTTGAGCGCATTCTGGACATCCGAGGTGATGTCCGAGCCCCCGTAGATGACGTCCGAGCGGTCGACGACCAAGATCAAGTGCTTCTGCGAGGCGACCTTGGCCATGGCGTTGCGCGTTTGATCGACGAGCGGCTTGAGCACCTTCTCCTGCTGCGCAGTCAGCGTCTTTTGATAGCTCTGGAAGATTTGCTGCTGCTTCTGCTTGTCGTTCTTCGCGCTCTGCATCTGCTTGATCGCCTGCGTGCGCTGATCGTTCGCCCACTTGCTGAAGTCGTCGTTGGCGTTCTTGATTTTCGGCACCTGATCGATCTGGCTTTGATCGACGTAGCCGATGTCCGAGGGTCCCGGCGTGGCAGCGGGAGGAACGACTTGTCCCGGCCCGTTCACCAGATCCATCACGTCTTTCGTGATGTCCTGGCCGCCGAACACGACGATGCGCTTGTCGACGATCACGGTGAGTTTGCGGTTCGAGGAGACCTGCGCGATTGCCGCTTGCGCGCGGCCGAAGAGCGGTCCGAGCACTTTGCGCTGCTCGTCGATGAACTTGCCTTGAAAGTCCTGCTGAACTTTCTGCTGCGCGTCCGGCGTCTTGGCTCTCTTCATCGCCGCCGCGAATTGCGGATCGAGCTGCGCTTTGAACTGCGCAACCTGCTGATTGGCCTTTTGGAACTGCGGAAGCGCCCCAATTGCCGCTTGATCGATGAATCCGACGTCCGTCAGGTCGGCGGCGATGGCAACGGGCGCCGCGACCGCCGTTAAGATCGCGGCGGCCGCGAGTAAACGAATCAGTTTTCGAATGTCCATGGTCCTCTAGAAGCTTTGGCCGATGCCGAAGCTGGTATGCGTGCCGTTTGAGCCTTTTGCAAAATCGATGCGAATGGTGTGCAGTCCGAGCTGCGGAACGTCGAAGCGCAGACCGATGCCGTAATCGCCGCGCCACGACCACTGACTCGGGAAGCCGATAATGCGGTTCGTGTACGGGTCGAGCAGCGGCTGCGCTCCGCGAACGCGGAAGCCGCCTTCATCGACGAAGAGCGCGACGCCGAACTTGCGATCCGGCGTGAGCGGTTTGCGCAGCTCGATCTGGCCGAGCAGCGTGTCGGTTCCGTAAAAGACGGAATCGTATCCGCGCAGCTGCTGATCGGAGAACGTGTACAGGTTGCTCGGCGGAATCGCGCCGGTCGACGTGCGGCCCTGGCCGTGAATCGCGAACGTCGAGTCCTTGAGCACGGGGAAGAACTTCGCGAGATCCAGCGAGGTCTGCGTGAAGCTGAAATTCGATCCGATCGAGGGTGTCGAGATCGTCTCGCTCAGCGAGGCCGTCTGACCGCGGCGCGGATTGAAGATGTCGTCCAGCATCGTCGCGGGGTTCGTCGCCAAACCGAACGTGAGCTGGTTCAGACGGTAGGGCGTGCCCGTGTTGATGTTCGCGATCGAACTTGCCACGATGCCGAAGCTGCCGGTGTTGCTGCTCAGGTTGTTGAGGGGCCCCGGCGTCGGTCCGACGACGATGTTCGGCTGCGCGCTTTGGAAAAAGTACGGCGATGGCACCGACGTGCTGTTCGTGACGTTCTCGACCGCAGTCAGCACGCTCGCGGTAACGTAATCCGAGAGGCGGCGTCCCACGCTCAGGTTGACGCCGGCGGATTTTGCCGTGCTCGTCGATACGACGCCGCTGAGCAGCTGCGCGTTGCCGCTGGGCAGCAGCGTCACCGGAATCGGCACCGGAGATGCGCCCGGGGCCGGCGAGGCGACGGCGGCGGCGCCAACGGCAGTCGTGTACACCGGATAGAAGTAGGTGTAGCCGTTTGCGAAGATCGATCCGCCCAGGCTCCACTTCTGCGACTGCGGCGTATTGCCGACGTACGGAATCGAGACTTGCGCCTGCGTGACGTAGCTGCGCGCGCCGCGCTCGAGCTGCAGCGAGACCGCGTTGCCCGTG
>DATEHZ010000123.1:0-8123 GCA_035279385.1 Vulcanimicrobiaceae bacterium
CGGCAATCGACAACGACGACGTGTTCGCCGCCTGCGGCGTGTGGTACGGCAAAGTTTCCGGCGTCGACGCAACGCGCATCCGCATGCCGATCGTCGGCAGCTACGGCGAGAAGGACACGAGCATCCCGCCGGAGAGCGTGCGCGCGTTCCGCAGCATGCTGCGCGCGCCGAACGACATCGTGATTTACCCCACCTCCGGCCACGCGTTTTGCGATTCCACCCGGGCCTCGTACGTGCCGGTCGCGGCCGAAGACGCCTGGCGCCGCACGGTCGCGTTCTTCGCGAAGTATTTGAAGCCGTGAGTCGAATAGGCGTGAGGTGACGCTTTCGGTTTCGATCGTTTTCGCCGTTATCGCCGGGCTGCTCGCGGGCGGCGCCGCGACGTGGCTGATGATGCGCGCGCTCCAGCGCGCGCACGTGGAGACGATCGCCGAGCGCCTCAAGAGCGAACTGCACGAAACGAACGCGCGCATCGCCGAGTCGCAGCGTGAAACCTTTCTCTCGCTTGCGAACGAGCGCCTGGGCGCCGTGGTGGCTCCCGTAGCGCAGAAACTCACCGAGTTCGACGCGCTCGTAAAGTCCATCGAGAAAGATCGCGTCGGCGCATACGAGGGTTTGCGCGAGCAAATCAGCGGGCTCATCGAGCGCAGCGGCAAGATGGAGACCGCCGCATCGCAGCTCACGTCCGCACTGCGCAATCCGACGACGCGCGGCAAATGGGGCGAAATGCAGCTGCGCCGCGTCGTGGAGCTCGCGGGCATGGAAGCGTACTGCGATTACGACGAACAGCAAACGTTCGACGTCGGCGAGGAGCGCGGACGTCCGGACATGACGGTCGCACTTCCCGCCAATTCGAAAATCTTCGTCGACGCGAAGGTACCGCTGAACGCCTACCTCGATGCGGTCGAGGCGGGCGAAGAGCCGGCGCGCCGCGAGAAGATGCGCTCGCACGCCGCGGCGTTCAAAAATCACGTCGACATACTGGCGCGGCGCAACTATCAGCGCGTCGACGGTTCCGCCGACTTCGTCGTGATGTTCGTTCCGGGCGAAGCGTTCCTGAGCGCCGCCTGTACGGAGAACCCGGACCTCATCGAATACGGCGCCGGCAAAAACGTCTACATCGCGAGCCCCCTCACGCTCATGGCGCTGCTGCGTTCGTACGCGCTGGGATGGCAGCAGCGGCAGCAGGAAGAGAACGCCAAGAAAATCGCGGAAGCCGGGCGCGCGCTCTACGACCGGGTGCGCACGTTCGCCTCACACTTCGCGACGATGGGCGCGAGCCTGCAAAAGGCGACGGAAGCCTACAACAAAGCCGTGGGTTCGATGGAAAGCCGCGTGCTGCCGGCGGGGCGTAAACTCAAGGAACTTGCGTCGCTGCCCGATGCCGAACTGCCAGAATTAACCGCGATAGAGACGGCCCCGCGCGAGATCACCGCACTCGAATCCGAGCCGGGAAAAACGCGCGTTCGTCAGACCAAACTCTTTACTGACGACTCTCGTACCGCTTGAGCACCGCGAGCGCGTTTTCGACGTGCTGCTGCGGATGCTCCAGATCCGTGAGCGTGGCCAAAATCTTTCCGTCCGGAGCGATGACGTAGGACGTGCGGTTCGCGTACGTGGGCGCCTGCGGGAGCACCGCATCGTACTGTTTCGCTACGGTCAGTGAGGGATCGGCGGCGACCGGGAATTTGCTGCGGCATTCGCTCACCGAGAATTTGTTCAGCGTGTCGATGGTATCGTGCGAAACGCCGATCACCGTCGCGTGCAGCGCCTTGAATTGGCCCATGGCGTCCGCGAATGTGTGCGCTTCGATGGTGCAGCCTTTGGTGAACGCCGCGGGATAGAAATACAAAACGACGGGCCCGTTCTTGAGCGCGCCGGCAAGATCGAACGTGAAGACTTTTCCGCCCAGCGATGCTTGGGCGCTGAACGGCGGGGCGGTGGCCCCGACGGCCAAAGCGGCGAGCGCGGGCGCGGTGGCGGCGAGAATAAGAACGGCTGCCGCGAGCAGACGACGATACATGAAAAGACTCCTTCGGGCGCGTTCCTGGCCCCGGAGCCTTCCCGCAAGCACACCGCCTTCCTTCGGGGAAACAGTATCGATATGGCTGACTGGTCGTCCTATTTCGCACGCATGGAGGGAGCGCCGATCTCGATTGCCGTCGATTTGGCACTCAAAACGCAAGCGCCCATGCCGGAGAAACCCGGCGCTTACACGGTTGCCGTAGCGCTTCGCGAACCGGACGAGCACGGTATGACCGGCGAGAATGAATACCGCACGCTGCAGAACATCGAAGAAGAGCTCGCATCGGCCCTGGAACCGCGCGGCATCATCGAGGTCGGACGCGTGACCGGCCGCGGCATGCGCACGTTTCACTATTACGGACCCATCATCGAAGACGCGGCGGAAGTCGTCGCGGACGTCATGGGCTTCCATGCGGAATACCGTTACCGCGCGCTCTCCGCGTCGGATCCGAGCTGGAGCATTTACAGCGCGTACCTGTATCCCGACGACCACCAGCTCGCGTTCGCGAACGACATGAAAGCGCTGCAGGCGCTGCTCGACGCGGGAGACGATTTCGAACGCGCGCGTCCCATCGAGCATACGATCCGTTTCGACGATCCGCTCAAACGGGATATTTTTGCGCGCGCCATGGCCGATCACGGTTACGAGATCGCAGTCGACGATACGGTCAACGCGGTGCGCTGCAGCAAGAACGACACGATCGATCCGTTCAAGATTACGGAGATGCGCACGGCGCTCACGACGCTCGCCGAAGAATTCGGCGGTTTCTATTCCGGCTGGGCGACGGTGGTGCAGCGCTAGCGGCGATCGTTCAAAGCGGCCCGGAGAATCGGCGTCGGAACGATGTACGCCAGGGCTCGCGTCCCGGTGAGCGCCTTTTTCAGAAACGGCGCGGCGGCTTTGCGCTGCTTACGCAGATACAGATCGTAACCGATGAGGCCGTTTATCTCCTGAGCCGTAGTCGCTCCGTCGATGTGACGGAGCAGTGCGGTCGCGCTCTCGGTACCGGCCAGATATTCGGTCAACACGCGGGAGACGTCGCGTGCGCAGTGTTTTTTACACGCTTGCAGCAGGTGCGCTGCTTGATTTTGATGTCCGCCCGCGCGCATGACCAGCACCGCGGACGCGATCCAGAAATTGTTCCAGCCCTTTGCGTCCTTCGCGCCTTCCATGTAATCGCCGGCAGCGGAATCGAAGAGCCCCAGCGCCCATTCGGCCTCAGCCTGAAACACGTGACCGGCGCCCGCCGCGCCGCCGGCAGAAGAAATGCGTACGCCTTCGTCGGCGTCTTTGAGCGCCGCCTCGAACTGTCCGAGATCGAATTTCGCCTGCGCGCGATAATAATACGATGCGGCATCCCCGCCGAGATGGGCCGCCTGCGTGAAGAACCCGATCGACTCCGCATAGCGTCCTCGGTCGAAGAGCTCGCGTGCGCGGTTGAATGCAAGGTCGTGCGGCGAAGCGGCCGCCGGGGTAGGCGTTGCCGGCGGCGGAGACGGTGTCGGGGTTGCGAGCGGCTCAAACGTGTACGTTACGCTCGTGCTCAGCAGCGTTTCGAGCGGATCGGATGCGAGCGCGAAATCGCGCCAGATAAATCCGTCCGGACACTCCGCATCGTCGGGCCGATCGTAATCGAAGCTTTCTGCGCGTATGCAGCCGTGTATCGCCGAATCGCCGCCGCTGGCGGGCCAGATCGTTTCCGCTTGCGAGCTTTGGGCCGTAACGTACGCCACGCCGTTGACGTCGGCGCTGCTCAGCGTCCGGCATTCGCCGTCGGCTTCTTTCCACCAGCCGTGTCCGCTGTACGCGTGATGCTCGGCCATGATATAGGCCACCCAGATCGTCTGCCCCGTATGATTGCAGACGACGAGTTCGGCCTTTGCGGTTCCGGCGAGCGCAACGCCAAAAAAGAGCAGTGCGGCCGCGAAAAGTCCCAGACGCATCTACTCTCGATATCGGATTGACGGTACGGAAGTTTACTGAGCCCCGTCCCTCATCGGGTTACAGCCCCATCATACGGGCGATGACCAGGCGCTGGACTTCGTTCGTGCCTTCGCCGATCTCGTTGATCTTCTGATCGCGGTACATGCGCGAGACCGGGTACTCGTCCATGAAGCCGTAGCCGCCGTGAATCTGCACCGCTTCGTTCACGACGCGGTGTGAGAGTTCGGCCGCGAAGAGCTTCGCATAGCTCGCGGTCTGCGCGAAGTCGCGCCCATGATCTTTCTCCCAAGCCGCTTTGAGCACCATGAGCTCGGCATGCTCGATCTGCGTGAGCATGTCGACGAGCTTGAACTGTATGGCTTGGAACTTACCGATCGGACGGCCGAAGGCCGTACGTTCTTTCGCGTATTTGAGCGCTTCGTCGTATGCCCCGCGAGCAAGCCCGACCGAGAGTGCGGCCACCGAGATGCGCCCGCCGTCCAAGATCGTGAGAAAGTTCTTCAGACCCTCGCCGCGCGCACCGAGCACGTTCTCCTGAGGCACTTGCGCGTCTACAAAGGAAAGCTCGCGCGTGTCCGAGGCGCGCCAGCCCATCTTTTTGTACTTCTTGCTGCGCGAAAAGCCCGGCGTGCTCTGATCGACGATGAGATTGGTGATCTCGGGTTTTCCGCCGTCGCGGCTGCCGGTAACGGCGGTGATCGTCGTGCCGCCGCTGATCTCCGTGCCGCTGTTCGTGATGAACGCCTTGGTGCCGTTGACGATCCACTTTCCGTCTTTGAGCACGGCTTTGGTCTGCGTGTTGCCCGCGTCGCTGCCCGCATTGGGCTCGGTCAGGCCGAAGCCCCAGAGCATCTTGCCTTGCGCGAGGGGCACGAGGTACTTCTGTTTTTGCTCTTCCGTGCCGAAAAGATAAAATGGGCTCGCTCCCAGCGAGACGTGCGCGGCCATCGTAATCGCGGTGGACGCATCGATGCGTGCCAGTTCCATCACGGCCAGCGCGTAGCTCACCGTGTCGGCGCCCGCGCCGCCGTACTGCTCGGGAAAGGGCAGGCCCATGAGGCCGAGCTCCGCCATCTGCTTGACGAGATCGTACGGAAACGCTTCCTCGCGGTCCATCTCTTCGGCCCGCGGCGCGACGCGCTCCACGGCGAACTCGCGGACCGTTTGGCGGATGGCCTTCTGTTCTTCGGTTAAGTCAAAATTCATAACAGGCAGAGGTATCCATACGGGCGCTTTGAAAAACCCTTTTGCAGCGATGATCTCATTACGCGGCGTATCTCTCGTGTATCCGAACGGAGTACGTGCCCTCGACGGCATCGATCTTGAGATCGGCAAGGGCGATTTCGTCTTCCTCGTCGGGCACTCCGGAACCGGAAAATCCAGCCTTCTGCGGCTTTTGTATCGCGAGATGTTTCCGTCCATCGGTGAAATCACCGTTGACGGCATCCGGGTCGACCGCTTGAAGCGTAACCGCGTGCCGATGCTCCGCCGGCATCTGGGCGTGGTCTTCCAAGATTTCAAACTCCTGACCGACAAGACGGTATGGGAAAACGTCGCCTTCGCGCTCCAAGTCACGGGCGCGCACACGCGCGACGTGATGCGCCAGGTGCCGCGGTGCCTGGACCTGGTCGGCCTCTCGCACAAGAGCCGCATGTATCCCGGCGAACTTTCGGGCGGCGAAATGCAGCGCGCCGCAATCGCACGCGCTTTGGTGAACAACCCGAAGCTGCTGCTTTGCGACGAACCCACCGGGAATCTCGATCCGGCGACCACGACCGAGATCATGGAGCTGCTTGGCCGCATCAACCTCAAGGGGACGACCGTGGTCGTCGCCACGCACAATCAAGCCGTCGTCGATCGCATGCGCCGCCGCGTCGTCCGTCTGGAGAACGGGCGCGTCGTCACCGACGAAGAGCGAGGGTACTACTTCCTTGGACTGGGGCAAGATCAGATTCTTTCTGGGTGAAGTTTTTCGAAACTTCACCCGGAACGCGGGCATGCAAGCAACCGCGATCGGCACGGTCGCCGTGACCATCGTGCTGCTCGGCGCATTTTTGTACGCGCGCGCAAGCGTCTCGCACATCGCAAACGACGCGATGAGCCAAATCACGATCTCGGTGTACACGCAGCCCGGTGCAACCAAGCACGAAGAAGACGCGCTGCGCACGGCTTTTGCAAAAGACGAGCGCATTCTCTCCTCCGAATTCGTTCCGAAGAGCGAAGGTTTGCGCGAACTGCGCGAACGCATGAAGGGACAGATCGACACCTCGATTCTGACCGAGAATCCGCTGCCGGACAAATTCCGCGTGCGCGTGCGGCAGCCCGAATTGGTTCCCGCCGTCGCGGCCGCGATGAAGAAACTGCCCGCCGTCCAGAGCGTCGACTACGGACAAGACGTCGTGCAGCGCCTGCTGCAGATCGTTTCGGTCGCCCGCCGCGCGGGCATCGCGCTCATCGCCCTGTTTATTCTGGTCGCGGGCATCATCATCTCGAATACGATTCGCCTGACCGTCTTCGCACGCCGCCGCGAAATTTCGATCATGCAGCTCGTCGGCGCGACGAACATGTACATTCGGCTGCCGTTCATTTGCGAAGGCCTGATCGACGGCGCACTGGGCGTGCTCCTCGCGATCGGCTTGCTGGCAATCGCGCGCGCCGCGCTCGTTCCAAAGATCGCGCTCGCGTTGCCCTGGCTGCAGCTGAGCGCTGCTCAGGTTGACACGTCGTCGCTGATTCTGCAGCTCTTCGGCGTAGGCGCCGCGGTCGGAGTCGTTGCTTCGTGGATAGCAGTCGGACGCTACCTGCGGACGTAAGCCGCGACCTTCTCGACGAACTGCTCGCAGTCAAAGCACTCTTGGCGGCGGTCACGCAGATCGTCGAGGACGGGGTCGTGCAGTTGGACGAAGCGCAATGTATCGTGCGCTTTTCCGCCTCGGCGCAGACGATGCTCGGATTTTCGGCCGAAAGCGTCATCGGGACGCCCTTTGACGCATTGCTTCACGAGAGCAACGCCGCGCAGCTCTGCACGGAGAGCGAGCAGATGCAAACGCGCACGATCGTGCTGCGCGATTCGGCAGGCGAAGCGGTCCGCGTGAGCGCGCGCTGCACGGCGCTGCTGCGCGGTAGTGAGGTCGAAGGCTGGATGATCGCCTTTACGCCGAAGCGGCGCGTCGAAGAAATCGAGCAGCTCAAGAACGAACTGGTCAGCACGGTTTCGCACGAACTGAACACGCCGCTTGCGGCGATCAAGGCGTACACGGCCACGCTTCGCGCGAACCCCGCGCTGTACGAGTCGCACCGGGATGAATTCCTGGGCGTGGTCGTACAGCAGGCCGACCGGCTCTCGCGTCTGATCGACGACATGCTGCTCGTGACGCGGGTAGAATCGGGGCACATGCTGCGCCGCCGCCTGCTCGTCTCGGTGGATTCGGTTCTGGACGAAGCGCTCCAAGACGTTGCGCACGATCCGGTGGCCCATCCGGTACAGCGGCGCTGCGCCGGGGCCACGATCTCCGGCGATCCCGAGCGCCTGCGCGACATCTTGCGCAACTTGCTCGAGAACGCGTTCAAGTACTCACCGCAGGGCGGCGAAGTCGATATCGCCGCCGAGTCCGCCGCCGGGCAAACCGTCATCACGGTTCGCGATCGCGGCGTCGGAATCGCCGAAGCGGATCTGCCGTATATTTTCGATCGCTTCTACCGCTCGCAGTCCGAGGATACCAAACACATCGGCGGCAGCGGCTTGGGCCTGTACATCGTGCACGCATTGGTGCGCGCCCACGGCGGCACCATCGACGTGCGCAGCGAGCAGGGCGACGGCACCACCTTCACGCTGCGGATGCCGGTGCGATGAGACAATTCGAGGATGCATCCGGCAAGCGGATTCTCGTGGTGGACGACGATCGGAATTTGCGCAAGATCATTCAAACCAATCTCGAGCTCGCGGGCTACGACGTCTCGACCGCTCCCAACGGTGAGGAAGCGCTCAAACTGCTCGACTCGATGCAGCCGGACCTGGTCGTGCTCGACGTCATGATGCCGCTCATGGACGGCTACGAGGTCGCGCGCCGCATTCGCCGTCATCCTTCGAATACGCACGTCCCGATTATCATGCTCACCGCGAAATCCGAAGTCGAGGACAAGCTCGCCGGGT
>DATEHZ010000124.1:0-10133 GCA_035279385.1 Vulcanimicrobiaceae bacterium
TGACCAAATCGGCTGGGGCGTTATCGCCGCGCTGATGCTGTACATGGCGATGCGCGGCCCGAAGGGGCCGTTTCTGGAGGCTGTTGTGGCTGTGGTTCGCGCTCTCGCTGGTAGTGCTCGACGTGCTTGAACTGCACGGCCGCCACCAGCCGTGGCTCAAGTGGCTGATGATCGGGGTGGGCGTTATCTTCGGCATTGCATCATATTTCAGGGATGAGTGCGGCCAGCGAACGCGGTACGCGGCCATATGGGCCGGTTTGCGCGAGGAATTCGCGCGACGGCGTCCATTCCGGCGCCCCTAAAGTGGCGCGAGCCTTTTATCCTATTTTACCGGAAACGCGCTCGGGGTCGTCGTAGCACCCACGCATGCTGCATCTGCTTCTCGCTGCGGCGCTTTCTGCTGCGCCGGCGAAACCACTGTTCGTTCCGCCGAAGGGCATGGCTCGGGTGGCGGAAGATGCTTGGGCTCGAAGCCGCATTCGCGGTTCGCGCGATGCAACGCTCGTCGCGGAATATCGCGGAACCTTTTCCTTCAAACCGAGTTGGTCGACCGTCGCGTATAAGATCTCCGAAAAAATTGCGATCGTCAGCCGCCCGACGACGTTCAACGCGCAAGAGTGGGGAGTCCGGACGTTTACCGGGTTGTCCTCGATTCAGGTTCCGCCGAGCGTGCTCGCGTTCTGCGCGCATAAAGCGCATTGTTCCATCGACGTTCCGCAGGTCAAGAAGATCGCTGCCGGGCCGGTTGCGCTCTGCAACGGACAGCGCGGGTGGATGAATGCATTTACAACCAGCGGCGAGGCGTACGAACAGGTCTTCGCACGTGCGCGCGATCGCGTCTACGTCGCCGTGCTCGAGTATGCGCGGACGCCCGGCGATCTGCTGCATGCCGCGAGCGCACTGCGGACCTTATGCCCTGCCGGAGTCGGCGAACTGCCGCCGCCGGCGGGTGCCGTACCGCTTACCGCGCCGAAGGGCTGGACCCGCGGCGTCGGCGATCTGGGCGGCGACGATTCATCCTACAAGGTGCTCGCATACTGGGTGTATTTGCCCCAAGACTCGACGTTCGGGCAATACTTGACGCTCGGCTCGGCGTCCGACGTGTCGGAATACATCACGCCGGAGCAAGAAGCTGCGGCACAAATAGACGACACGAAAGCGCACGAGCGCAACCTTCGCGTGCAGGCCGGCCGGGCGGTGAAGCTGTGCGGCGGTTCGGATGCGTGGTTCGCACAATACACCGCAACGGATACGCGCGGCAGCAGATACACCGCGGAAACGATGTACGCGTACGGGAACGACACGTCGTATCTCTTGCGCTACGTCCGCACTGCCGGCGCACCGGAGGATCCCGCCGCACGTAAGGCGCTGTATTCGCTCTGCCCGCCGCAGCCGGCGACGAGCGGCCGTATCTAACGGTCACGAAGCGTCTGCCCGAGCGGTTGTACCGTCAAGCGAGACGACTCGACCGGGGGAGTAGTATGCACACGAAGATTGCCGCCGGGGTTCTTGCCCCGCTCTTGTGTTTGGGTGTTGCCGTTGCCGGCGCGGCAACCGCGGCGCCCGTCATTCCGAACACCGTGGCCGGTCGCGCGGTCACCGAGATGCTCGCCGCATTCGACAGCGGCAACCGCGAGACGATGAAGCGCTTTTACCGAACGCACGAGCCGCAGCGCGTGAAGCAGCTCGATGACGAGTTGGCGTTTCGGCGCATGACGGGCGGCTTCGATTTGCGCAAAGTCGAGAAAAGCACGCCCACGGAGATCACGGTTCTCGTTCAGGAGCGGCTCTCCGATCGGTTCGCGCGTCTCACGCTGCACGTCAAACCCGGTCCGCCGTATCGAATCGCAAGCGGGTCGTCATTGTCGGCGATCGATCGCCCCGCGGAATTTGCGCTGCCGCACCTTTCGCAAGCCGAACTCGTCTCGCAAGCCAAAGCGTACGCGCAGCGGTTGACGGCGGCAGACCAATTTGCGGGCACCGTGCTCGTGGCGAGCGGCGAAGCGCCGCTCCTTCAAGAAGCCTACGGTCTCGCGGACCGCGCGAGCAAAACGCCCAACACGCTCGATACGCGGTTTCGGATCGGCTCGATGAACAAGATGTTCACCGCCACGTCGATTATGCAGTTGGTGCAAGCCGGAAAGATCGGCCTCGACGAACCGCTCGGTACGTACCTCACGAACTATCCGAACACAACCGTCTCATCGCAAGTGACGATCCGGCAGCTGCTCACGCACACCGGCGGAACCGGCGACATCTTCGGTCCCGAATTTCGAAAACATCGCCTGCGCCTGCGCACGCTGCAAGACTACGTCGACCTGTACGGCAATCGTCCGCTGCGCTTCAAACCCGGAACGAAATGGGAGTACAGCAACTACGGGTTCATCCTGCTCGGCGCAGTCATTGAAAAAGTGAGCGGAGAGAGCTATTACGACTACGTGCGCGAGCACGTGTACGCGCCTGCAGGCATGACGTCCACGGGTTCGCAGCCGGAGGATGTAACGGTGCCCGATCGCAGCGTCGGATACACGTCCGGACCGGCCGGCGATTGGCGCGCGAATACCGATACGCTGCCGTATCGCGGCACCTCTGCGGGAGGCGGCTATTCGACGGTCCGCGATCTGCTCGCGTTCGCTCGTGCGCTGCAGCGGCACACGCTGCTCGATGCAAAATACACCCGCATGATGACGAGCGCGCAAACCTCCACGCCGTTCGGCGATACGTACGGCTTTGGGTTCGGTCAGCGAACGATCGACGGATCGAAATGCTTCGGCCACAGCGGCGGCGCGCCCGGCATGAACGGCGATCTCGAAATTTGCGGCAACGGCTACGTTATCGCCGTGCTTTCAAACCTCGATCCGCCGGCTGCCGAGCGCGTCTCGGCGTTTATTGCAAACCGGCTGCCGTTGCCGTAACCGCGGTCACGCCGCGGCGGCGACGGCGCTCTTGCGCCACGCGCCGATGATGGCGCCCATGATGGCCATGCCGACGACGACGTAGCCCGCGTTGATCCCCCAGAGCGCGAACGGGCGGCCTTCGTAGATATACATCACGCCGAGCATCGTGCCGAAGACGCCCAGGCCCATGAAGACGCCGAACGCGATACCGTGGCGCGCGGGATTGGGATCCGCCGTTTCATCCAGCGCGATGGCGATGACGTACGCGAGAATCCAGCCTAGGACGAACGAGGCGATGAATTGCGGCATCATACTTGCGGCCGACGCGGTACCGGTGTGGCCCGTGAGCGACATCCAGAGACGTCCGAACAGCGCATCATACCAGAGCCAGCCCAGAACGAAGAACGCGACTGCGGAAACGAAGACTGCCGAATGGTTAATCCGAGAGCGCATTGACGACCCTCCTCACAATGGCAATTTCCGCATTCTTCGGCAAAGGCGGGAAGGGGCCTAGCGACCCCTTCCCAGCGCCGTTACAGCGGCATTCTAAACGGAATACTCTCCGCGTGCGCTCCGCCGGCGGTCTGCAATTGCAGCTGTCCGCCGCTCGCGCTTTGAATGCGCACGGCGCTCTGCGCCACGACGTACGTGTGCGCCGATGCGGTGTGGAGGTCCGCAGAGCGGCGCACGACCAGCAGCACGCCTTCACCCGTGTCTTTGCGCGAACCCGCGTACACGGTGACGAACTGCCCGTTCGAGGTCGTATTGTACTGGTTGATAATGTCGAACATGCCGCCCGGAACCGGCATCGTGCCGGCTTCGGAGATGCCGGTGCCCCAACGCTGCGGTGCGGACGTGTCCGCCAGATATCCCGGGTGTTTCGAGGCAACGAACGTGCTGACGCTGCGCTGCGATTCCTTCACCGCTTTTTGCTGCATGACGTTGCCGTTCGTCAGTGCGCTCTGCGATGCGGGAAGCGATCCGCCTCCGTGCGAACAGGCCGCCAGCGTTGCGGTGAGAGCGATTATCGCGTAGCCGATGAATTTTCGCATCATTCGCTCCTTCCTAATTCGCCCAAGAGATGTCGGTTGAATACGACATGTTGGTCGAGGTGCGTGAGTCGCCGTTCAGCAGATTCTGCAGCGTGTCGAAGCCCTGCGCGGGCGTGTACGTGCTGCTGCCGCAGCCGCACGCTGCGTACTGCGTCATCGTGCCGAGAAATCCGAGACGACCGTTCGCCTCGCTCGTCGACGAGTAGACGCTCTCGGTGTACCACTGATCGGCCATCGACCACTGGTAAATTTCGGGAACGGGGTAGCCGTCGGTGTTGCCCCACGAAACATACCACAGGCCGTGCTGCCCCCAGCCGTCGCAATTCCCGCTGAAGCCGCTGTACGGACAATCGTCGGCCGAGCCGTAGTCGTAGAGCGGTTTACTGGTGGTCGCGTTGTAGCCGTCGATCCACGACGACGTGCGCGTGAATTCGGTGTCCCAGCCGGGTTCTGCGTCGATCGCGCCGCGCGCGAATTCTTGCGAACCGTAGCCTTTGGTAGAAATGTAGCTGTTCAAACTATTGACGGCATTGCCCCACGCCTGGCCTGCGGAATTGCCGGTGTGGCCGCCGTAATTGCTCGTGCCGATCGCGAGCCGCAGCTGCGGCGCGGAGGGCGAGCAATTCCAAAATCCGTCCAGAAAGCCTTCGGCGGCGTTTACGATGTCGGAATCCGATGCGAACGCATTGCCGTACGTCCATGTGCCTTCGCCGCCCGAATAATACGGTTCTCCGAAATCCAGGATCACGATGCCGCTCAAGGCCGCAGTGCCCATGCTGCATCCTTCGTTGTACAATGTCGTGCGATTCGTGGTTGCCATGTACCGCGACGTGGTTGCGGCCGGCGCCGCCTGCGCGTACAGTTGCGCGGCGCCGATCAGCGCGCCCGTTGCGGCCAAAGCGAGAAACACCCGTTGCATTCGTCTCTCCTTCGCGCTAGAGTGCTGCAAGAAAAAGAAAGCCAACCTCGCCCTCCGGCGATGGTCGGCACTCCTATGATAGACGTCTGCGCGCATTCGCATAAGTGAAATACGCATCTATAGGCCGGAAGTTTGAAGGGGCACCCGGCGGCTCACGTAAAGACGCGGGGGAAACGTTCGAGCGGAGGTTTGAATGCAGCGGAGTTTCGTGTTTCTCTTAGTTGCGGCGATCGCGCTGGGCGGATGCTCGTCGAGCAAAAAGGTCTACAGCGCGAACGGCTCGACCGTCACGACGGATAGCAAACACGATACGGTCACGGTGCAGAGCAGCGAAGGCACCATGAAGATGGGCAACGGCGCCGTGGATCCCGCGTCGCTCGGCGTGCCGATTTATGCGGGCGCGACGCAGGACGAAGGCGCCGTTTCCGTGAGCGGCGAGAAAGGTACGGCGCAGATGACGGCATTCACGACGCCCGACTCGTTCGACAAAGTGTACGAGTTCTATCACGGTAACATGCCGGCCGGCTCGGAAAAAATGAAAATCGACCAGGGCGAGAGTTCGGTGGCGGAGTTCGTCACGGGCAGCGACAAGCCGGGCGGCATGCAAACTGTGGTCATGATTACGAAGAAGGACGACAAAACGTCGATCGTCATCACGAAGGGCACGAAGAAGTAGCCGGCAGCCGGTTGCCCGCGCGCGGGCTGCGTTCGAGGTTACGGCACCATGCTGAGCGGGCAAGAACGTAGCCGACTACTTCTATTTCGTGAGGCAAGCAATCGATGAAGCATCCGAACGTTGTCTCGGCCGTCGCGGCCCTCGGGCTTGCGTGCCTGCTCGCCGCGTGCGGCGGCGGAGGCGGCAACAACAATAAGAACGCCGGCAACAACGAGTACGGGGGCGGGAACAAAGGCTCCCAACAAGTCAAGCAATTGAACCCGCTGCACGTGGCGCATAATGCCATTGCGGGCCACAGCCTGCAAATCAACATGGGCCAGCAGAACAACTCCGGCGAAGCAGGCAATGCCGGCGTGACGGACGTCAAGGGCGGCGCAAACGTCACCATCAACATCTCGTCGGAGCCGAAAGGGGCATCGCAGCCCGCGCACATCCACAGGGGTACGTGCGCGAAGCTCGACCCGGTGCCGTGGAAAGCGCTGACCGCGGTGGTGAACGGCAAGTCGTTCACGCATATTGCCGGCCTGACCGTAGCGGACCTCAAAAAAGGCAAGTACGCGATCAACGTGCACAAGAGCGCGAACGATCTCAAAACGTACGTCTCCTGCGGCGATCTCGCGCTGTAAGCCGACCCTTCTCGTCGCCGTTCCCAGCCGCCGCAGCGCCTAGTGCCTGCGGCGGCCGGATTTAGCAGGCGCCCGGCCATCCTCGCGCCTTCTTGCTTTGCGGCGCTATAATCGAGGCAGGAGGCGAACGCTCATGGCCAACCGGCATGCAGCAGCGGCGCTTTCAGTCTTGATGTTCGTGCTCGCGGGCGCATTTGCGCAACCGGCGCATGCCGCGGGCGGCACCAGCGATCTGTTGGCCGCTGTCAACAACGTCTCGGGCGAATCCGATAAATTCCGCTCGATGATGAGCAATATCAACGCCAGTCAAATCCACGTCGTGAACGCACAAAGCGTCGTGTCCGCAGGCGATGGAGCCGCGTACAAAAAAGCGCTCAAGAAGAACGCTTCGACGATCGCCGATCTGCGCGATACCCTGAGCCATACGACGGTAACGGGAAGCGACGGCGTGCTGATCACGCTGCGCAAACTGCTCTTACGTAAGAACATCGCGATCGAACAAGTTATCGGCGTCTACGTCGGCGATGACGGCCAGATAACGCTGTTCTATCAGTAACGCGCTACCAATACGACCATTGCCCGCGCATGTCGCGCTCCGCACCGTCGCGCGTTTGCGATATCAGCGTAGACGTGAGCGAACTCACGTGCGCGGGCGGCTGCAGCGCGTGCATGATTCGATAGCCTTCCGCCAATAGACGATCCGCGCGCTGCTGCTGGGCGGCCTGATGCGCGAGTTCCGCTGCGACGACCAGCGCGTTTGCGCCGCGCCAGCGATCGCTGAACCGCTGCGCGTCCGATGCTTCGCTCGCGGCGCACTGCAGTGAAATACGCCCCGCGCGCTCCGCTGCGCGAGACGCATCCGCATACCGATGCGAGGAAATCGCACCGACGTTTTGCGCGACGATTTGTACGGCACGCTCGCTGCACGGGCTGTTTAGCGCGGTTGCGCGGTGATGCGCGGCCGGCGCGGCACACCCCGGAAGTGCTGCGGCAGCCGCAATGGCTGCGGCAAAACGCAGCGCGCGGCTTTTTATCATGGTCGCGGAGTCTCCCCCTCGGCTTCTGGCGCCGGTTTTAAGGATTCCCGGACGCTTGCTCGGGTAAACCTTGGGCGGAACGCGCGACGAAGAGGTAATACACCGGAACGGCGCTGAGCAACGCGCCCAGCGACCATGCCGCACCGCGGTGATCGGATACGTAGGTGGTGAGCACGACCGCGACCGTAACGAGCAAGAACAGCGCAGTCGTCACGGGATGAAGCGGCACGTTGAACCCGCTTGGCGCGGCGCCCGCGCGGCGATCGCGCGCGCGGAAAACGAACACGGCGATCGCTGCGAGCGCGAAGAACACATAGTCGATGCCGATCACGTAATTCAAAATTTGATTGTAGCCGCGCAGGAACGTGATCGCGATCGCAAACGCGCCTTGCAGCGCGATCGCAACCACCGGTACGCGCGTTTTCGGATGAAGCCACGCTATCTGGCGAAAGAACAGTCCGTCCTCCGCCATCGCATGATACACTCGCGGCGAGGTGAGGATTTGGTTGCTCAAAAATCCGAGCGTCGAGAGCGAGATGATCGCGGCGATGAGCTGCGCGCCGCGCGCGCCCATGAACGCGCGCAGCACTTCGGATGCCGGCGCGTCGGTATGCATCAGCCCCGCCGGACCCAGAACGCGCAAACACACGACGTTTACCAGCACGTACAGCGCGATCACGCCGCCGACGCCCCAGAGCATGCCGATCGGCAGCGTGCGCGCCGGATTTTTGAGTTCACCGGTCATAAAACTCGACGTCTGCCAGCCGCTGTACGCGAAGAGCACCGCGATCATCGACACGGCCATCGCGCCGAACAGACTGAGCGAAGAACCGACGCTCGGCGCAGCCTGCGCCGCTGAGGGTGCGGGATGCGCGAACAGCCCGACGCCGATAAGGCCGGCGATTGCGGCGATCTTCAGCACCATGAACGCGTTCTGCACGTTGCTGCCTTGCCGCACGCCCAGGCAGTTGACTACGGTGAAGACGGCCAGCACGGCAAACGCGAGCAGTTGGGCGTTCATGTGTAGACCGGTGAGCGGCTCGAAGTACCCGGCAAAGGTGAGCGCGGCCGCCGCCATTCCGCCGCTTTGTGAAGCCAGCAGCAAGGTCCATCCGTACATGAACGCAACCGCGGGGTGGAACGCTTCGCGCATGTATCCGTACAGGCCGCCGTCGCTGGGCCGGCGGGCGGCGAGCTCCGCGAATACGAAGGCGCCCAGCAGCGCGACCGCCCCGCCGGCCGCCCACACCGCCATGATCGCCCAACCCGCGTGCACGCTCTGCGCGACGACGGACGGATTGCGGAAAATGCCGGTGCCGATGATGCCGCCCATCACGATGAGGCCGGCGTCGAAGGCGCCGAGGCGGCGCGCAAGCTTAGCCATGCAGGAGAGTCGTTCTCCCGCCCGGTTAATTCCTGTGCCTACCCGATTCCAATCCGGGGCGGCAGGGTATCAAGATCGCATGCATTCCAAGCAAAGGATGACTCCCGCTATGCGTATACTTCGGAGCGTTCCGATTCTGGTTCTTATCGCGGCCGCATTCCTGCCGCAACTTGCCTTCGCCGGAAAAACGAACAATTTCTACGGCGAAGTCGTACACGTGTCGATGAACAACGTGAAAGTCTACGATCCGCACGCGAAGCAGACGCTCAGCTTCATCGTCGCACCCGCGTTCGACCAGGTCTTCTCGGACAACGGCAAGACGACGTATCAGATGAAAGATCTCAAGCACGGTCAATACGTGCGCGTGGTGTACGATCAAAAAGCGCTGGGCGTCCGGCACGCCGACAAGATCTTTATCCTGAACAGCCGCAACGAACTCAAACCCAACCAGATGCCGCACTAGCGCCATGCGCCGGCGCCGCCGGTCAATAGCCGGCGGCGCTGTAGTGCTGCGCGACCTGGGCGGCGGTGAGCGCGCTCAAATAGAACGCCTCCTGCGCGAGCCGCCCGTCCCATTTGTAATACGTTCCCGTGTCGTACTGCCCCAGGTAATACGCCGAGGTGAACGCCGCGGCCGCATTCGATACGCTCGCACTGCCCTCGAGCGCGCCGTCGACGTAGTACCTCGCCGATTGCGCGGCGGCATTGTAGACGAACACGACCTGATGCCACACGTTGCGCGCGAGCGTTCCCGTGGAGAAGAAATTTCCCGAGAGTTGGGAGAGCAATTGGCCGCTGCTGCTGAGCAGCAGCCGATGCGTCGCGCTATATCCCCAGAGCGTCAGATAATTGCTCGCGGGCGCCGGATCGGCCCGGGCACGCCGAGCGTCACCGCACCGATATACGTTCCGTTGTTGTTGTTTCCGGAGCTGTCGACGGCGGTGGGCGGCGACGTGTCTTCGAGCTGCAAATATTCGAATGGCGATTGCGCCACTACGGTGCTCTGATAACTTGGCGGCGGAGCGCTGGGTGAGGGCGAGGGTGTTTGCGTCGGAAATGTCGGTGCTGCCGGAGATGGCGTCGGCGTCGGAGGTGCAGTCGCCGAGGGCGATGGGGCCGCCGATGCGCCGTATCCGGCGGCGGCGTAATGCGCTTTAATTTGCGAAGCGGAGAGCGCGGAGCCGTAGAAGGCCGCTTGCGCGATGCGTCCGCTCCACTTGTAATTCACACTCGTATCGTACTGCCCGAAATAATATTGCGAGGTGAACGCGGCGGAAGCCGCCGCCACCGATGCGCTGCCCTGCAGCGCGCCGTCGACGTAATAGCTTGCCGTCTGCGAAGGCGCGTCGTACACGAACGCCACGTCGTGCCACACGTTGCGGGTCAGCGTTCCCGTCGAGAAAAAATTGCCGGAGAGCTGCGAGAGCAACTGCCCGCCGGATGTGAGCAGCAGCCGATGCGTGCCGCTATATCCCCAGAGCGTCATGTCGCTGCTCGACGGCGCCGGATCGACCCAGACTTCGATCGTGTACGACGTGCCCG
>DATEHZ010000125.1:0-12123 GCA_035279385.1 Vulcanimicrobiaceae bacterium
CGGTTCGAACAACAACGGCTCGAACAACAACTCGTACAACAACTACGGCAGCTCAGGCGGCACGGGCGGCGGTATCGTACTCCTGCGCATTGCGAGCACGAGCGGCTCGCCCGCAACGATCTATGCGAACGGTACGACCGGGCTTGCACCAAACAACGACGGCGGCGGCGGCGGCGGCGCGGGCGGCACCGTGATCGTTACCTCGCCGAACGCGTTCAGCGGCATTACGGTCTCTGCAAACGGCGCCGCGGGCACGACTGCGGACGCCGCGGGTTCGTTTCCAGCCAATCAGCACGGCCCCGGCGGCGGAGGCGGCGGCGGTATCGTCCTGAGTTCCAGTGCGGTGAGCGCGTCGGTCACCGGCGGTTCGAACGGAACGACGACGCCGAACGTGGTGGCGTACGGCGCAACGTCCGGTTCCAGCGGCTACTCGTCTTCCGTCATCGATCCCGCAACGGTTCCGGGCATCGGATCGGGCGCGGCATGCTTCAGTTCGACCGGCTCGGGCACGGCAGCGCTCTATACGGGTCCGTACGACACCGGCGATGCAACCTATACCGGCGCCGCATACACCGGCTCGTACGACGGCGTGCAAAACGCCACGAACAACAACGATTTCACCGCGCGCGAAATTCCGCTGCCCACGCCCTCGCCGCTCCCGCAGAACACGGGTACGAGCGCGCTCTCACCAATCGGCAACACGTTTTCGGTGAGTACGCCGCCGGGCGTGAACGTCGAGAATGCATTGTATTACGACAACACGGCCAAGGGCTATCACACGATAACGCTGACCGCGACCGCGCCGATACTGCCGGCGCAGTGGAGCGTGCAGCTCTGTCCGGACAACGGCGGAACGCCGAACTGCGGGTACGGTACCGTATACACCTCGTGCAAAGCCCAGACGGCGGACGGCAATCTGTGGATGAGCAGCAGCGCGGCCGGACCGACGGCAACGGCGAAATTTTGCTACCAGAATGCCTCGAACACGAGCAGTCCACAAAAACCGGCGTATTGGGCGGTCTACACGGGGCCGACCGGAACGTATATCGCGTTCTCGCGATACGACGGATCGATTGACGTTCAAGACGACCAAACGACGCCGGCGGAAAACGTCACGCACAACGAACTCTATGCGGGCTTCGTGCCGATTGCCAAATCGAGCACCGTCGTAACGACCGGTTGTCCTGCGGGCGTGAGTCCGCCCTCGGGCGTGTGCCCGGGCGGCGTCATCAAATACTCCGTGCAGTACGCGAACGTCGTTGCCGGCGGCGGTATCGGAACCGAAGGGCAAGTCGCCGCGGCGTTTGCGCAAACGCAGGCCGGCTCTCTGGTCGTGAGCGACGACGGCCTGGGAGGATTGAACGGAACGAACTGGGGCAGCTACACGAACGGCTTGATCAACGCACTAAGCTCGGGCACCTCCGGCTCGAGCTGCGGCGTCTACAGCAGCGGCTGGGGGGCATGCGGCGATACGACGGCCGGAACGACGTGCACGTACGACGCGAGCCATCCCGGCGGTACGGGCGCGACGAGTTTCGCGTGCACCATCGGCGGGTCGAGTTTTCAACTCTATCCGCCCGGCTTCACCGGAAAAACTTCGAGCGGCACCGTAACGTTCTCCGTCCAGGTGAAGTAGGGCAAGCGGGCGGCGCCGCGCCGGTCACACCACTCCCCGCGCGTTCGTTTTCGCGCTAAGATAGTGGTCCGGAGCCGGAGGATGGTGCTATGCGCCGATTAGCCACGCTGCTTGCGATTGCCGCATTTTTATCGTGCTGCGCGTTTGGCGTTGCACGCGCTACCGTCACGGTGGAAGTCAACCCGCAGCCGCGCGCGAATCTTCCATCGGATCCGCAAGGCGCGATGAACGGCGCGCGCGATCGCGTTGCCGCGGGCGATCTCAACGGCGCGATCAACGAGCTTGCCACGTACGTCGCTGGTCATCCCGGCGAGATCGGACCCGAGCGTCTGTTGGGCGATCTGTATTACCGCCGCGGTCAAATGCGCAGGGCGGAAGACACCTACAAGCACATCATCACCTATGCGCCGCTCGATAAAGAGACGCACAGCCGTCTGGGTTCCGTGTACGCGACGGAGAACCGCGTCGACGACGCGATCGCCGAGTTCAACCGCAGTCTTCCCGGTACGGACTCCGTGCCCGATCTCGTGCAGCTGCATCTGCGCAAAGGCGATTTCAAACAATACCGGCACGAACGCGAACTCGCCGCGCGAAATTATCCGACCGATTCGGAGTCCCAGCTCGAACTCGCGCAAGTGTATGAAGCGCTCCACGAGCCGCAACTCGCGCTGACGTATTTTCAGCGCGCGCTCGACAACGATCCGAACTCGATTCTCGCGCTCAACGGTCTCGGTCTTGCGTACATGGACCAAAACCAGTTCGAGAAGGCCGTCGCGCAGTTCAACGCGTGCCTGCGCCTGGATACGTTCAATTACGCCTGCGAAGATAATCTCGGCGCGACGTACCTCGAGAGCGCGCGTTTCCCGCTCGCGGCGGTGGTCCTAGACCGCGCTCACACCATGGCGCCCGAACGCGCCGAAGCGCTGGTGAACCTCGGCTATCTCGCCGACGTGAACGGCGACTGGAAGAAGGCGGTTTCGCTCTACGTGCAGGCGATGACGGTGTATCCGTACTCGCCGGACGCGTACATCGATCTCGGCTACACGTACAACATGCACGGGTTGTATCCACTCGCCCAGGCGGCGCTGCTCAAAGGGTTGGCGGTTGCGCCGCTCGACGGGCGGCTGCACTTTTTGCTCGGCGATGCGTATCAGCATCAGGGCATGGAAGTGCTGGCGGAGCAACAGTACAAGACTGCGGCGGGGTCGGACGATCTCGATCCGGACGTGCAGCGGTTGGCGCAGCAGCGGGTTGCGTCGTTGCAGCGGCTGCCTCGGTCTCGGCCGAGTCCGCTGCCGTAGCTCGCGAAGTCCGCGAGCGCAAGCGACGCGTCACCGTCCTGGCGCCACTCGCCTTTTCGCGTCGTGCGAAAAGGCTCGTTCGGCCTCTCGCGCGCTCCCGCCATCCTGGCTCCGCGCGCGATTCACACGCGCCCGGACGGTGACGCGCCGCTTGCGCTCGCGGACTTCGCGACATTAGCGCTTGGCGATGGCTTCGATTTCGACTTTGGCGGCTTTGGGGAGAGCGGCTACGGCTACGGTGGATCGGGCGGGTTTGGATGCGTCGAAGTAGGTGGCGTAGACGTCGTTGACGGCGGCGAAGTCGTTCATGTCGACGAGGAAAATTGTCGTTTTTACGACGTTGTCGTACGTCATGTTTGCGGCTTCGAGGATGGCGCCGAGATTTTTGAGGACTTGCTGCGTTTGTGCGGCGGCGTCCGAGCCGGTGAGATTTCCTGTTGCGGGATCGATGGCGATTTGGCCGGAGCAGAAGAGTTCGTTTCCGGCGAGGATCGCCTGGCTGTACGGGCCGATGGGTGCGGGGGCTTTGTCGGTGCGGATCATGGCGTGGCCGATTCAAGCCTCAGCTGGTATACTCCGCTCGTGAAGACGTTTCAAAGCGAGTTTGCAGCGGTTGCCGAATGGATCGATCGGTATCTTTCGGGCGAGCAAGAGTATCCGGTGCTCTCGCAGGTTGCGCCGGGCGAAATTGCGGCGCAACTTCCGGCAGATGCGCCGCAGGCGGGTGAGCCGTTCGATGCGTTGATGCGAGACTTCGAGCGTATCGTCATTCCGGGCATTACGCATTGGAACAGTCCGCGTTTCTTCGCGTATTTTGCAACGAGTGCCGCGCCGGTGGCGGTTGCGGCGGAAGCGCTCGCGGCGGCGCTGGACGTGAAGGCGATGTTGTGGCGTACGTCGCCTGCCGCTACCGAACTCGAAGAAGTTGTGATGCGGTGGCTCGGGCGTCTGATGGGATTGCCGGATTCGTTTACCGGCATCATCTATGACACGGCGTCGATCGGCGGTTTTACGGCGCTTGCGGCGGCGCGTGAGTCGCTGGGACTGGGTATTCGCGAACATGGGATGACGGGGCGCGATCTTCCGGTTCTTCGCGTCTACATTACCGAGCACACGCATTCGCACATCGAGAAGGGCGCGATTGCGCTGGGCGTCGGACGCGAAAACGTCGTGCGCGTGGCGAGCGACGAGCAGTTTCGGATGTCGCCCGAAGATTTGGCGGCGCGCGTCGATGCGGATGTCGCGGCCGGCATGCGGCCGATGGCAATCGTTGCGACGGCGGGCACGACTTCGACGACCTCGCGCGATCCGATTGAGAAGATTGCGCGTGTCGCGCAGGAGCGCAAGATTTGGCTGCACGTCGATGCGGCGTATGCCGGCGTTGCGGCGATAATGCCGGAGTTTGCGTGGGTGCTGGGGGGTGCTGAGCAAGCCGACTCCATTGTGGTGAATCCGCATAAATGGCTGTTCGTGCCGATGGATTGTTCGGCGCTGTACGTGCGCGACCCCGAACTGCTGCGCCGTACGTTTAGTCTGGTTCCGGAGTATCTGCGCACGCCGGAGGAATCGGTGCGCAATTACATGGATTACGGGCTGCAGCTCGGGCGGCGATTCCGCGCGCTCAAACTCTGGTTCGTCCTGCGCTATTTCGGTGCGCAAGGGCTTCGCGAGCGTCTTCGTTCCCACATCGATTTGGCGCAAGAGCTTGCGGCGTGGGTGCAGGCGGAGCCGCACTGGGAGATTTTGGCGCCGCATCCGTTCTCGGTCGTCTGCTTTCGCTACGCGCCGCCGGGGCGCACGCAGGTGCAGCTCGAGGCGCTGAACGCGGCGATTATGGATGCGGTCAACGCGACCGGAGAGGTGTTTCTCTCCCACACAAAGCTCGGCGAGCGATACGCGCTGCGCCTGGCGATAGGCAATCTGCGCACCACGCGGGAGGACGTCGCTGCTGCGTGGGAGCTTTTGCGAGGTATGGCCGCCCGCTTGGGATAACGCTAGGTTATGCGCGTCCTAATCGTCGAGGACAGTAACACCGACTCAACCATCGTGCAGCGGTACCTTCAGCGCGATTCGGAGGCGCCCGAAGTTCATACGGCCACGCGCCTTTCCGACGCGCTCGCGATCGCGCAGTCCGCGCCGCTCGACGTCATTCTGCTCGACATGTCGCTGCCCGACGCGCAAGGCGTCGACGCGGTGCGCCGCATGCGCAGCGCCGCGCCGCACGTGCCGATCGTCATCTTGAGCGGAATGGAGGACGAATCGATTGCCACCGAAGCAGTGCAGGCAGGCGCGCAGGATTACCTCATCAAGGGGCACGTCGATCACGTCTCGCTGCGACGGGCGCTGCGCTACGCCATCGAGCGCCAGCAGCTGCTGGACCGCATCGCGCAAAGCGAAGCGCGCCTGCAGGAAGAGAACGTCATCCTGCGCCGGCTGACCGACGCGGCGGGCCGCGTTTTTGCGACGCTCGACGTGCGCGCGGTCGTCGGGTTGCTCGCGGCGGAGGCGCGCCGTTTATGGGGCGGCAGCGTCACGCTGTACGCGCTGCGCTCGTCGGGCGACCTCGTCTGCGCCGAGTCGAGCGGCGATCGCCGCAAACCGGATCGCTTTTTGCAGGACGCGTTCGGTTCGCGAAAACCGGTGCTCAGCGAGGATCGCTCGCGTCTGGCGTTTCCGATTCCGGGGACGAGCGGACGCAACGAGTGGATTCTCGACATCGCCGCAGCGGATCGGCTGTTCGGCGAGAACGACGTCTTTGCGCTCGAACTGCTGCGGCAATACATCGGCATCGCCATTCAGAACGTCGCCCTCTTCGGCGAACTGCAGTCGCAGCGTGCGAGCGTCATTCAGCTCAATCAACTCAAAGACGATCTCATCGCCGTCCTGGCGCACGATTTCAAGGGACCGCTGACGACGATTATCGGCTTTACCGAACTGCTCGAACAGCACGCGCTCGAAGGTGAAGAGGCCGACGCGGGGCTTCGCACCATCCGGCAATCCGCGATGCGTCTTGCCGATCTGGCGAACGACACGCTCGCGCTCTCGCGCGTGGAGCAGGGCGAACTCAATCTTGCAGCCGATCCGGTCAATGCGCTCGACATCGTCAAAGAGACGGTCGAATCGCTGCTGGCGCAGCGTCAAATCAAACTTACCGTCAAAGCGCACGATCCGGTCGTGCGCGGCGATCCGGCGCGCCTTCGCCAAGTCTTCGAGAACGTCATCGGCAACGCGATCAAGTATTCACCCGATGCGGCGGCGGTGGAGGTGCGCGTTACGGAGACGGACCACACCGTTCGCATCGCCGTGCACGATCAGGGCATCGGCATTCCGTCGGACGAGATGAAATTTTTGTTCGAGCGCTTTACGCGCGCGTCAAACGCAAAACGCTCGAAGATCAAAGGCACGGGTCTTGGTCTGTATCTCGCCAAGACGCTGGTCGAACGGCACGGCGGAAACATTCAAGTGCAGAGCAAACTGGGCGAGGGCAGTACGTTCACCGTGGTGCTGCCGCGCATGCGCGACGGGATCGGCGGCGTGCTGCGCGTCATCGTCGTCACGGGCGATGAGACCTTGGGCTTGTACGTCATGCACGAACTGCGCACGCACGGCTACGCGTCGCGCCGCGATAAAACGCTCACCGCGGCGCTCGAGCGTTTGAGCGTGGAGGAAGCCGACGTCGTCATCGTCGACTGCGACACGGTGAACGCGGACCCGGCGTCGCTTTTCAAGCGCGCAAAAGAGAACCAGCCGCATATCGGCCTCATCGCCATTGCCGCCAACGGCGGCCACAAACGCGGTCCGTGGGACGCGACGCTGCCCAACCCGTTCCTGGGATCGGATTTACAGCACGCCGTTCAAGCCGCGGATCGCGCGCGGCTGCGCACCGGCGCCGAGAAGAAGCAGCTAGTAGAGTCGTAGGTAGGCGCGGTGCTCCCACGGGTGCACGGCACGCCGGTAGCGTTCGTACTCCGCGAGCTTCGCGTCGCGGAACGCGTGATAAATGTGATCGCCGAGCGTCGCGCGCACGACGGCGTCGCCATCGAGCTCCGCGATCGCTTGACGCAGCGACTTGGGCAGCGTTCCGACACCGCGTTCGCGCCGGTCGCGATCCGTCAACTCGTACGTCGAGCCGACGAGCGGGTCGCCGGGAAGCGTGCGTTTTTCGAGCCCGTCTCCGAGCGCGCCGGTCAGAACCGCGAGCGCCAAATAGGGATTGCACGCGGGATCCGGACTGCGCATCTCGACCTGCGGCGGCTGCTCGTGCGGCGGCACGCGTATCAACGCGTTCGCGCTTCGTTCCGACCACACGGTGTAAATCGGCGCGTCCCATGCCGCGACGAGCCGCTTGTACGAATTCACGGTGGAGTTGCACACGGCGGTGAGTGCGGGCGCGTGCTGCAGCAGCCCGCCGATGGCGTAGAGCTTCTCGTCTTCGCCGACGCGAAAGTTGACGTGCAAGCCGCTCCCCGCGCGATCTTCGAGCGGCTTGGGCATAAACGTGGCTTCCAGTCCGTATCCTGCGGCGACGTGCTTGGCGATCGTGCGCAGCGTCAGCAGTGCGTCGGCGGCGTCGAGCACGCCCGTATGCGGAAAGTCGATCTCGTGCTGGCCGGCGCCGTGTTCGTGATGCGCGCTTGCGACGGCGACGTTCATGGATTGCAGCGCGGAGACGATGGCGCCGCGCGCATTCTCGCCGCGGTCGTTCGCCGAAAAATCGAAATACGAACCGACGTCGGCGGTCCGCGTCGACCCGTATTCGGTTTCCTGCGCGTCGAAGAGATAAAATTCCACCTCGAGGCTCACGGTCAAATCGGGAATGCCGCGCCGGCATTCTTCGAGCGCGCGTTTGAGCGTCGTGCGCGGACAGCCCTCGAACGGCGATCCGTCCGGCATCGCGATATCGCAGAGCAGCCGCGCCTCGTTGCCCCATGGATAGAGCGCGAACGTCGATGGATCCGGCGCCAATACCATGTCGAGCTCTTCACCCCGAACGAATCCATCGATCGAACCGCCGTCGAACGTCACTTTCCCGTCGAGCGCCGCTTCGAGTTCGCCGACCGGAATGGAGACGTTCTTGCTCACGCCGAGCACGTCGGCGAAAGCGAGGCGTACGAAGCGGACGTCGCGCTCCTTCGCGATTTTGAGGACGTCGCGTTTGGTCAGCGAGCGGCTAGTTTGTGAGTGCGTCAATTGCCATTGCCATTCTAAGTGTGAGTTGGTCGTGCGGATCGTCGAGTTTGCACGAGCAAATCTCGCCGATCTGCCGCAAGCGGTAGAAGACCGTGTGCCGGTGGACGTTCAGCTGCTCGGAGGCCGTCTTGACGTTCTCGCCGGCGGAGAAATACACGCGCAGCGTTTTTTCCAGTTCGGTCTGATGCTTCTCGTCGTACGCGCGCAGCGGTGCGAGCGTGCGCGCCGCAAATTCGCGCAGCACCGGCGCATCGGCGCCCGAGAGCAAGAGCGGATACGCGCCGAGCTCCTCGTGGATTCCGATGCGGCCCGAGCCGTAGAGCCGCCGCGAGATCGTGAGCGCCGCGCCCGCCTGAGCGATGGAATAGTGCAAGTCGAAGAATGGTACGCGGCCGCCTACGCCGCCTCCGACGCGCAGGTGCTGGTGTTTCTTCGCGAGGCTTTTTGCGAGCAGCGACGCGGCGGTTCGTGCATTGGCGCGGTCGATCTCGCGCGCCGCCGGGACGAAGAAGAAGAGCGTTGCGCCGCGCTCCCACAGTCCTGCGTCGGCATCGCCGCCGCGGAACGTTTGCATCGCGGCCTCGCGCAGTGCGGACTGATCCGCTGCGGCCGTTTGCGCGTCGCTCGTCTCCGGCTCGAGAGCGATTGCGACATAGTGCGTTGCCAGAGTAATACCGCGCGCCGAGGCGTCGTCACGTGCCGCAGAGGCGTCGACGTACGCGAGCGTCGCGAGGCGTTCCCAAAAGGCGCGCCGCCGGCCCGGCGTGCCGGCCTGCTCGCGCGCGAGTTCGACGCCAATCGCGCCGGCGGTCAGTCGCACCAGGTGCTCGAGCGAATCCAGATCGCTCTCGCCGAAAATCGAGATCTGCCCCAGGCGTTTCTCGCCCGCGGCGATCGCCATCGTTCGGCCGCCGCGTCCGTTCGCGAGTGCGGCATAGAAGCGATCCGAAGTGCCGGCATCGAGCAGCGGCCGTACGCTGCTGGGCAAACCGGAATCGCCGGCCGCCGCCACGTGGCGCCATTCGGCATCCTCGACGAGCACGCCGACGCGCCCGCGGCGCGCGAGAAGATCGGCAAGCGCCTTCGCGCCGCCCCCGGCGGCCGCAATCCGTGCCAATTCCTCGGCGAACGCTACCAGTTCGTCGGCAGTCATACCCGGCTCTTCGGCGAAGAATCCCACAGACTTTGCATGCAAACGCATCTGGTGCTCGCCGAGCTGCTGACGTCCCTCTATGAGGGATGTCCCGATGCCATTGCGGTCTACGACCGTGAGGGCCGCTTCGTTTCGGGCAATCCGGCCGCGCAGCATCTCTCGGCGGCCTCGGAGACCGTCATGGCCGGCACGCATTACCACACCCACATTCGGCGCTCCGATCACGAAACGGTCGATGAGGTTTTTGCATCCGTGCTAGCCGGATTCGTCGGACACTTCGAAACGATGATGCGCACGGGCTCGGGCGGTCAAGTACCGGTCGAAGTGCATCTCTTTCCCGCAATGCAGGGCGGCGAAGTCGTGGGCGTCTTCGCCCAAGCGCACGATATGATCGCGCTGCGCGCCGCGGAGGAATCGCTCGAGCTCAATCAGCAGCGCTTTCGTTCGCTCTTCGAGTATCACCCGGACGCGATCATGGCGCTCAAGTCGAACGGTGCGATATCCCGTGTGAACGTTGCGCTCGAAGCCGCAACCGGTTTTTACGGCGAGCAGCTCATCGGCAAAGAGTGGATCGACCTCATCGCACCGGAGTGCCGCGACGCGGCGCTGGACGCATTCCGTTTGACCTCGCGCGGGGAGGCAATCGAATTCGACTCGTACCTGCTCGATCGCCTCGGCAATCGTATCGACGTGCAGATGAAGCTCGTTCCCCTGCGCGTAGGGGATCGCATCGACGGCGCCTATGCCATCGCCAAGAACGTCACGGCGCAGCGCAGCGCGGAGCGCGCGATCGCGCTGCAGGGAGAGCGCATCCGCGAACTCTACCTCGTGGCTGCGGCGCGCGGTGAGTCTATCGAAACGCAGATCGAGAGCACGCTCTCGCTGGGATGCAGGCTCTTCGGCTTCGATTACGGCTATTTGGCGCGCTTCGACGATACGACGGTGCACGTGCTCAGTGCCGTCGGCGGCGGCTCCAAGGCCGCGGCCGGCGCGGTGTACCCGAAGAGCGAGCCGCCCTGGGGAGCGCACTTCGCGGCGAGTCTCTCGGCCGGCGAGCGGGAATTTGCGCTGGTCTTTGCGAGCGACGATTCGCGCACCGCAATCGTCCCGGATTTGGATCGCGATCTTCTGCACCTGATGGCGCTGTTCGTCGCGGCTGCACTCGAGCGTGCCGAGCACGCCGAGCGTATCGAGCAGCTCGCCTTCTACGATTCCCTCACCGGTTTGCCGAACCGCGTGCTCTTTAGCGACCGTATTCGGCAAACCATCGGCGCGGCCAAGCGCTACAACCGCGGCTTTGCCGTAATGTATCTGGATCTGGATGCGTTCAAAGAGATCAACGACCGGTTCGGTCATCCGGCCGGCGATTTAGTACTCAAAGCCGTGGCCGAGCGGCTCGTCGCAGCGCTGCGCGAAAGCGACACGGTCGCGCGCTTCGGCGGCGACGAATTCGTGATACTGCAGCCGGTGGTCAACGGGAGCTCCGACGCGGCGGATCTCGCGCGTAAAATCGTTTCGGCCATGCAGGTGCCGCTGCAGATAGCGGATTTTGAGCAAGCGGTGTACACGAGCGTCGGCGTCGCGCTCTATCCGCAGCACGGCACCACGGCGGACGAGCTCATGGAGCATGCCGACCACGCGCTCTACCGCGCCAAAGGGGCCGGCCGCAACCAGTGGCAGTTCTACAGCAAGTGAATAACGTAGAAGACCGATAGACCGCCGATAATCACGACCGTCGCCCACGCAATGACGTTGGCCGCGAGCGAGTTGGTGTATTTGCCCATCACGCTGCGCTTGTTGACGATGACCAGCATCAGGATGAGTTCGAGCGGCAGCAGCATACCCTGCACCACTTGCGCGTAGATCGTGAACTGCAAATACGGCAAGCCGGGAATCAGCACCATCGCCGCGCCGACGATGAGCCCGATGCCGAAGAGCGTGAAGAAGACGGGCGCTTCGGAGAATTTCCGGTCGACCGCGGCTTCAAATCCGAACGCTTCGCAAACGATGTAACTGGTCGAGAGCGGCAACACGGTCGCCGTAAAGAGGCCGGCATTCAAGATGCCCAGCGCAAAAATGACGGACGCCCACTCTCCGGCCAGCGGCCGCAGGGCGACGGCGAAATCCTCAGCCTGCGTCGGCGCGAAATGCGCGCCGTGCGCGTTGGCCACGTAAATCGTCGCGGCGTTTGCGACGATCATGAATCCGGCAAGCGCAATGGCGAGAATCGAGCCGATGACGACGTCGGTGCGCGCGAGCCAGAGCTCTTGCTCGTCCGTACCCTTCTCCACGACGGCGGACTGCAGAAAAAACTGCATGTACGGCGAGATGGTCGTACCGATGAGTCCGACGACGACCACCAGGTATTCGATGTTGTTGAAATGCAGGTCCGGAACGACCGTTCCGACCGCAACGGCGTGCCAGTCCGGATGCGCGAGCACGGCCGAGACGATGTACGCGAGATAGATGAGCGAGAAGACCACGAAGGTGCGCTCGACCACTTTGTTGTTGAAGCGCAAAATGAAGAGGAAGACCGCAACGACGGCGAGCGGAACGACGATGAAACGCGAGATCCCGAACATCTCGGAGGCGGTCGCGATCCCGACGAATTCCGTCGCCGTGAGTCCCGTGTTAATGGCGAACAGCGCGATCATCGCGAAGAACGAGATGCGTACGCCGAAATTCTCGCGAACGAGGGAAGCCAGGCCTTTACCCGTGACCGCACCCATGCGCGTGGCCATCTCTTGCACGACGATGAGCGCGACGGCGAGCGGCACGAGCGTCCAGAGCACGCGATAGCCGAACTGCGCGCCGGCAGCGGAATAGGTGGCGATGCCGCCGAC
>DATEHZ010000126.1:0-21370 GCA_035279385.1 Vulcanimicrobiaceae bacterium
GTCCGGGCGCGCGCTGCCGAAGGCATTGCGCGGGAAAGCCGTTCGCACGGCGATACTCACCGGCTGGACGCTCGACCGCGGCGCGCCGTTTCGCTACGGGGTCGATCGCGGTTTCGCGCTTTCGGACCATGCCGATTACCCCGCGCTGCTGCGGTACGTCGAATTGGCGCAGCCCAAAAAGGTTCTACTCAACCACGGACGGCGCGATTTCGTCTATCGCCTGCGGGCGATCGGCGTGAACGCGGAGTACCTGGAAGAGCACGCGCAACTGGCGTTGTTTTAAACAGGGCGTACGGGCAAGAGACGCCTAGTCGACGCCGATGTCCCAGAGCAGCCCGAGATCTTTTTTCGAGAACGCTCGGAAAGCAATGAGCGTCTCGGTATCGGTAATGCCGTCGAGTCCGCCGATCTTTTCCGTCACGAGATCGCTGAGTTGCTCGTGCTCCTTGACGCGCACGATCGCAACCATGTCGAACGGGCCGGCGACGCTATAGACTTCGGCGATACCGTCGATGGCGAGGAGATCGTCGGCAATGCTCTTCAAACGAGGACGCTCGACGTTGATGAGGATAAATGCCGTGACCATGGGTAAGGCCATTCCATGATCCGGTTCGGGCAAACCTGCGCCGCCATCGCGGCCAAGGCGGGAAAGCTCGAGAAAATCGCCATCCTCGCCGGCTACCTGCGCGAACTCTCCGATATCGACCTCGCGCCGGCGGCGCGGTTTTTCACCGGCAATCCCTTTCCCGCGCGCGACGAGCGCAGTCTTGGCATCGGCCCTCGCACCATCGTCGAGGCTGCGAAAAGCGCATGGGGCGTCGGCGAAGGACAGCTCGGCGCGTCGTACCGGGAACACGGCGATCTCGGCGCCGCGCTCGGGCCGTTCGTGCGTCCGCCGATGCGCCTCGCACTGTTCTCCGAAACGCTCACGCCGGCGCTCCTGTACTCACTATTTGAAGAGATTGCCGCATCCGGCGGCAAGGCGGCCGGCAAAAAACGCGAGGCGCTTTGCACGCGCATGTTGAGCGCCTGCACCGATCCAGTTGAGGCGACGTACGTCATCAAGATCGTGACGGGCGACCTGCGCATCGGCCTGCGCGAAGGGCTTATCGTCGACGCGATAGCGGCGGCATTCGGGAGCACACATCACGACGTACGGCGCGCGACGATGGCGGCCGGCGATATCGGCGCTGTCGGCGTCGCGGCGCGGCACAACCGGCTGGACGAGATTCGCATCGCGTACGGTTCGCCGATCGCCTTCATGCTCGCGACGCCCGTAACGTACGGATCGGATTACAAAGACCTGCGCGAGGGCGTCTGGATTGCGGAGGAAAAATTCGACGGCATTCGCGCACAGATTCACAAGACGCGCGAAGGCGTTCGCATCTTTTCACGTACGCTCAACGACGTCACGCAATCGTATCCCGAGATCGCCGGCGCCATCGCCGAATTGCCGGGAGATTTCGTGCTCGACGGCGAGATCGTGGCGCGCCGCGACGGCCGGGTTCTTCCATTCCGTTATCTCCAAGCGCGCTTGCAGCGCAAGACGATCGGCCCGGAATTGCTTCGCGGCATACCGGTCGCGTACATGGCGTTCGACGTACTTGCCGACGGCGACGAATTTCTCATCGACGAGCCGCTCCTCTACCGGCGCGAGCGGCTGGCTCAGCTGGTACGCTCGCGCGATGAGATTGCGATAGCGCAATTCGCGCGCCTGAGCGAACCTCCGGCCGCAAACGAATTGCACGAACGCTTTGAAGCGGCGCGCGCCGCGGGTCACGAGGGTTTGATGCTCAAACGCACGGACGCGCTTTACCATCCCGGGCGGCGCGGAAAGTGGTGGCTCAAACTCAAACGCGAGCTCGAGACGCTCGACGTCGTCGTCGTCGCCGTCGAGTGGGGACACGGCAAACGCGCGAAAGTGCTCTCCGACTACACGTTTGCCGTTCGAGGGCGCGACGGCGAACTGCTGACCATCGGTAAGGCGTATTCAGGACTCACCGATGCGGAGATCGCGCAGCTCACGCAGTGGTTCTTGGTGCATCAAACCGGACGCGCCGGCTACCGCATGCTGGTCGAACCGACGATCGTGCTGGAAGTTGCCTTCGATATTCTGCAGCCGAGCGATCTGCACGAAAGCGGATATTCGATGCGGTTTCCGCGCATCGTCCGGGTCCGCGACGACAAGCCGCCGGAGCAGATCGATACGATCCATCGCGTCGAAGAGATATACAAAGACATGTTGGAACGCGAGCGCGTGGCGCGCTGATCGAAAGCCGCGCCGCGTCGTTGAATTGTTAAATATCGGTAAAGCGCATCCGGAATGAGCAACGCGGGAGGACGCTTGAACGCGAGGGCGTGCAGCGCTGAGTACGAACCCGTGCAAATACGAAGGACGGTCCCTCCCCATGAGCAACCTCGTGCAACTCGACCCTACACTATTAAAGCATTTTCTCTACGCAGTCGTCGTCGTCGATCAGGAAACGCTCGACATTTTGGACGCAAACGACGCTGCGTCAAAACGCTACGGATATTCGCGCGAGCAACTGCTCTCGATGAAGATTTCGGATCTTCGCGTACCCGATGAACGTCATCTCGTCGCCGGCGCCACGGAAGAGATGAGCGCCGCTCCGGCGATTACCGGGCCGTTTCCGCATCGAACGTCGGCCGGCGACCTGATACGAACCGAGGTCGTCTCTATTCCCGGCGAGGTGCAGGGGCGCCCGTCGATCGTTGCCATCTTGGTCGATGCGACGGAGCGAATTTCGGCCCAAACGCGAGCGAATATTCTCTTCGATCACATGCCGATAGCGGCGTGGATACACGATTGCGACAGTTTGGAGATTCTCGCGGTCAACGATGCTGCCGTGGATCTCTACGGGTATTCGCGCGAAGAACTGCTGGCAATGACGCTCGACCAGCTGCGCCCCGACAAGAGCGTCGACGCCGTCCACGAGCTGTTCCGCACGCACCCGACCGGGGAAATCAACCGGCTTTACCGGCACGCCCGAAAAAACGGCGAGATCATCGACGTCGAAGCAATTTCCACCCCGATACCGTTCGGCCGAAGAAACGCTCGTCTGGGCGCGGGACGCGACGTCACGCAAGACCTCGCGTCGGAGCGGGCGCTGCATCGCGCAAAAGCAAGCCTCGAGGAAGCGCAGGAAATAACTCATCTGGGCAGCTGGCAGCACGACTTTCGCACGAACGAGACGCTGCGATCCAAAGAATTGTGCCGCATACTCGGCGTGAGCGAGATCGACGAGGGCGTAAGCATCGGCAGCGTTTACGAATACATCCACGCGGCAGACATCGACGTCGCGCGCGACGCCATCGAGTCGGCTGCCGACGGGGAACAGTTTACCTTCGAACACCGGATCGTGCGCGGCGACGGCGAGCTTCGCTGGGTCAGTTCCCGCGGACGCGTCCAACGCGATCGCATGGGAAACCTCATGAGCACGACCGGCACCGTTCTCGATATTACCGAGCAAAAGGCTCGCACGCAAGAACTGCACTTTCTTGCATACAACGACCAGCTCACGGGTCTACCGAACCGCCAGTCGATGAACGGCATTCTCGAGAGCGCGATCTCCAGCGGATCCGCCGCAGTCTTTTTCATCGATTTCGATTCGTTCAAAGAGATCAACGACACGTTCGGCCACAGCGTCGGGGACGCGCTGCTCGCACAGATTGCCGCGCGCCTGGTGAGTATCCCGGGCGTGCAAACCTGCAGATGGGGCGGCGACGAGTTCGTCGTCGTTGCCGCGCTCGGCGCGAGGCAATCTCATGAGGACGTGCTTTTTCAAATCCGCACCGCGCTAGCCGCATCGTACGATCAGGACGACCAGACCTTCTTCATCACGCCCAGCATCGGCATCGCGCTGTATCCCGAACATGGCAACTGCGGGGCAGACCTGGTGCGAAACGCCGACACGGCGATGTACGAAGCCAAGCGCGTAAAAAATACGAGCGCGCTCTTCCGGTCCTCGATGGCGGAGGCGGCAAAAGAACGGCTGTACGTCCAGAACGGACTGCACGAAGCGTTGCGTTCGGACCATTTGGAACTTGCCTTTCAGCCTATCGTCGCGGCATCCAGCGGAGCGATCGTCGCGGCGGAAGCGCTGATCCGTTGGCACGATCCGGAGCGCGGCGTACAAACGCCCGCCGGTTTTATCGACATCGCCGAACGGACCGGATTAATCTTACCCATCGGCGATTGGGTCGTCAGTGAAGCGTGCCGCACGCTGCACACACTCAGGTCGCAAGGAATGGACGTTCCCATTTCCGTCAATGTCGCCAGCCAGCAAGTCGACACCACGCACATCGTCGAATCGATCCGCAAATGGACCTCGTTCTACGACGTCGATCCGCGATCGCTGTACGTCGAGATCACGGAGACCGGCATCATGCGCGACGTCGAGCAGGCGATCGCCGTAATGATGCAATTACGCGCTGTCGGCGTTCGCATCGCACTCGACGATTTCGGGGCGGGATACAGCTCCCTCAGCCACCTCAAATCCTTGCCGCTCGACGTGATGAAGGTCGACATATCGCTGGTTCGGGAGCTCGCTCGCAGCGAACGCGACCGTCAAATCATGACCTCGGTGCTGCAACTTGCGAAGGCGACCGATCTGCTCGTTATCGCAGAAGGCGTAGAGACCGACGAGCAAGCCGAGATCTTACAATCCCTGGGGTGCGACATGCATCAGGGTTACTACGTCAGCCGCCCGCTGTACGCCGCGGCCTTTTACGATTTCGTGCGCGCACGCCGCATGTGAGGTTCGCCCTTAGCGGCCTCGGTACTTGCGCTCGCGTGCCTCTTGAATGCGCAGCGCACGCTCGTAGGCGTCGGGTATGCCCTGCGATTTTCGCCTTGACGTCATTTGGCGCCGCAAACGCACGTACCCGACGAGAAAAAGCAGCGCGACCGCGGCAAAGGCGAGCACCGGCCTGGGTTTGCCGCCGATGCTCACCACCGAGAGACTCGCCAGCACCACCGCAAGCAGTGCCAGATAGGTCTCGATCCGGTTCACTCGACCACTCGGTTACCGGTGCGTGCCTATTTGTTCTTGAACTTGGCGACGCGCTTTTCGTTGTACGCCGCGATGCCTTCTTTGGCGTCTTCGCTCTTGAAGAGCAGCGACTGCAGCTCGCGTTCGAGCCCGAGCGCGTCGTTGAGCGGCAACTCCATGCCGGTTTGCACGCTGCGCTTGATGTGCCCGATCGCCATCGGCGCTTTGTTCGGTGAGGTGAACTGCTTGGCGTATGCGAGCACCTGCTCGCGGAAGCCCGCCGCGTCGCCTTCGAACACGTCGTTGACGATACCCCACTCCTGCGCTTGCTCGAAACTGTAGGTGCGGCCCGTGCACATCAGCTCTATCGCGCGCGACTTTCCGACCAGACGCGCGAGACGCTGGGTGCCGCCGGTGCCGGGAAGCACGCCGAGCGCAACCTCCGGCAGGCCAATCTTGCCGGCGTCTTGGCGCGCGATGCGAATGTCGCACGCCATCGCGATCTCCAGCCCGCCGCCGACGCAGTGGCCGTTCAGCGCGGCGATGACGAGTTTCGGCGTCTGCTCCAGACGCGAGAGCGTTTCGTTCGCGTGCAGGCAGAAATTGTATTTGAACTCCGGGGTCACGCTGTTGAGCATACCGATGTTTGCACCGGCTGAAAAAAACTTCTCCCCTGCGCCCGCGATCAACAGCACCTCGACGTCCTGGTCGAAACGCGCGTCGAGAATCGCCTCATCGAGTTGACGCATCATCTCGTGCGTGTACGTGTTCGCCGGCGGATCGTTCATCTCGATGACGGCGACGTGACCGTCCTTCGAGTAATTGACGACGCGTTTGCCGTCGAAGGAACGCTGCTCGCGTCCGAACGGCGTTTGCTGGGCTGCTCCGTTTGCGGTGGTGGTCATCTACGCTGCCTCACTCTTCCCCTTGGGTGCGATCCACGACGGATCGTTGAAGTATGCTTTGAGCCGCTCCTCGTCTTGCGGGCCCGGCAGAACGCCCGGAGCATAAGCGTCCCACGCGTCTTTGGTTAGTTCGCGTCCGTCGACGGTCCAGTACTGCCCCGCGTACGCGCCGATCTTCCGGTTGAAGCGGCTGTCCGGCATGTACAGCTTGGTCTCCGACCGATTGACGGCGTTGACGCGCTCGATCGTCTTCTGACATTCGTCGTAAAACTGACCGCGAGCGCGCTCGTTCAAATGTTCTTTGTCGGCGTCGCTGCCCGCGACTTTATCTTCGTCGACGCGCCCTTTGATGCCCCACGTGTACGCCCACTGCGCCGATCCGGAATGATCCGTGCCGAACAGATCGAGCGAACCGCTGATCCATTTGTTGTAATACTTCTGCTGCACTTCGACCGGAATGACGTTCGCCTGCGCGATGCGCCGCAGGCCCGAGATTCCCGTTCCCATGTGGAACGATTCCTCGCGCAGCATCGGCCCCATCGAGGCGGCGAGCGGCGCGAAGCCGGAGTGCGAGAGCATCGTGAGCTGGAACTTCCCGTCGCGATCCATGAAATTCGTGTACGCGAAGAAATCCATCCAGTGCGTCACGTCGTCGTTGAACGCGTTGAGCAGACGGTTCTTCTTACCGAACGCGCGGCGCTCGAGCATCTTCTGCGCTTCTATTTTGCCGTCGTGTCCGAAATGATTCACGAGCAGGTGGCACATCTGATACCCGTGCCGCGTCTCTTCGACCATGATGCGCACGAGCGAGGCGAGATCGTACTCGGTCGGCGCGTTGTTCACCAGAAACCGCTGTTGCTCGTTGGACGCAAATTCCGTGTCGCCCTGAAAAACGATCATGTTCAACAGTGCATCGCGCATGCGCTGATCGGGAATCTCCAGGATCTTCTCCCAACGGCGCTCGCCCTTGAAGTCGCCGAAGTAAATTTCGCTCGACGGAAGGTCGCCGTACTTGGCTTCGAACTGATAGCCGGGCATGTAGCGCTCGATGAGCTCCTGGTTCAGGCCGATGTCTTTCTGCCATTCCTGGAGCAGGTCAATCCAATCGTCGAAGGTGGATATCCGGGCCATGGAAACTCCTCAGGCGAGCGGGCAAACGCTCGTGTGACGGAAAATTGCTATACCGTGAGAATAGTGTCATACTACAAGACCGTTGTCAAGGAGACGTCAAGGTGGCTTTAGCCTCCGAACGGCGCGCCGTCACGCGGCCGAACTCGTTCATTTACACCCTGTTCGGCGACTTCGTGCATCGGGACCCAACCTCGCGCGGCGAGCTCTGGGTCGGCGGCTTGATCCGGCTGATGGGGGAGTTCGGCATCTCGGAAGCGGCGGTCCGCCAGGCGGTTTCCCGGATGTCGCGCCAAGGCTGGCTCGCCGCGGCCAAGCGCGGGAACCGCTCGTACTACACCTTGACCGAGCGCGGGCGGCGCCGGGTCGAAGCGATCAGTCCGCGCATTTACGGGCCGGTGGTCGAGTGGGACGGACGCTGGCGCATGCTCACGTACTCGGTGGCCGAGAGCCGGCGCGAAGGCCGCGACGGTCTGCGCAAAGACCTCACGGTTTTGGGCTGGGCGCCGCTTTCCGCATCGACGTGGGTCTCGCCGAACGACGCGCTCGATGCCGCGCGCAGCGCCGCCGAAGCCAACGGCGTGCTGGAAAACGTCGATCTTTTCGTCGGCGAATATCGCGGTCCGCATACCGATCGTGCATTGCTCGAGCGCTGCTGGGATCTGCCCGCCATCGCGCAGCAATACGGCGAATTCATCGCGCGCTACGAACCGCGGCTGCACAACGAGCACGCCCACCACGGATTGCACGACGACGAAGCATTCGTCGAGCGCATGTGGCTCGTGCACGATTATCGCAAGTTCACGTACCTCGATCCGGGATTGCCGAGCACATTGTTACCGGCGCACTGGCCCGGTACGGCCGCCGCGGCGACGTTCCGCGAATATTACGCACTCATCTCGAGCAAAGCCGAGCATTTCTTCCGCGCCGCGAGAGCGTAGCTGCTGTAGCCGCGTGAAGCGGGATCGGCCGATGCGACGTTCAAACGTACTTTCACAACAACTTTTCCCTCATCGAATTCTTCGGAGGATTCCCCGATGGCCACTGCAAGTCTGAGCATCAGCGCGGAATCGGGTAACGGCATTCGTGAATATGTCGCCCTCGCGCTCGACGTACTCGACGAAATGGGCATCCGCTATCAGCTCACGCCGATGGCTACGAACATGGAGGGCGACGTCGAAACGATGTGCAGAGCGCTTGCCGTCATTCACCAGCGCTGCCACGAACGAGGCGCGGCGCGTGTCGGCAGCCTGCTGAAGATCGATGACCGCGTCGACGTGCCGCAGACGCTCGAGTCGAAAGTCGCGCACGTGGAGCAGATAAGAAAACGCTCCGGGTAGCCCCGGAGCGTTTTCTCGTTGCACGTAGTCGCCGTTTAGCGGCCGCCGACGTTGTAGTCGATCTGCACGCGCAGCGTCCGGCCTTGGACCGGAATAAGCGGGAACGGAACCGACTGCGTATAGGTGCCGTATTTATACGAACACGGCGTCCCGGCCGGACTCGACGGGCAATCATACGCTTCTCCCGTCAGAGCGGTGCCGGCGTTCGGCGTGACCAGACCACCGAAGTTGTTGGTGTCGAACAAGTTGTACACCGTTGCCTGGAACGAAAGCGGCGACTTCGGAATCGGACGGCGCAGCGTCAGATCCCAGATCGCGAACGGAGGCTGGAAGTACGTGTTGTTCTTGCCTTGGTAGTTCACACCCAGATGCGCGAACGTGCGATCCGCGAACGTGTACTCGAGAGCCGCATAGCCCTTGAGGTACGGTACGCAGACCGCGCTTCCGCCGTCGCTGCACTGCTGCACGCCGTTTGCGGGAAGCGCGTAGCTGAGCGGCTTCTTCGATGAATCCTGCATCGGCAGCGGAATACCGGTGGGCACCGCGCGGTTTGCCGTGACCGACAGGCGATAGCCCCAGCCGACGAGCGGCTCGCGACGCCACGTGAGCATCGCCAGTTCGCTGGAGAGATTCGCCGCATTCAGCGGCTCGTAAATGACGCTGTAGGGCTGCCCCGTGACGGCCATCGACGAATTCTCGAACACATTGTGCACCTGCGTATCGATCAAGTCGAGACTCAGGATGCTGCCGTCCCACATGCGCTTGTCGAAGCCGAGATCGGCTTCGTACGCCTTCTCAGGCGAGAGCATGGGGTTCTTGCCGTTCAGCGCGACGGTTCCGGTTGCACCGGGCGTCGTGTACGCGCTGCCGCTGACGATACCCGCATACGGGAACGTCGTCGACGTGCCCAGCGCCAAGCGCAGCGATTCGCCGCCGTGCGGCTGGTACGTGAACGCGAGGTGCGGATCGAACGATCCGACCGTGCGCTGGAACGGAACGATTCCCGATACCGTCGGCGCCCAGCCGTTGAGATACCACCAATTCTGGTACGCACCGGCTTTGAGCGTGAGCTGCCGGCTCAGGGCGAAATCGCCCGTGAGTGAGAGCGTGTTGTATTTTTCCATCGTGTTCGGAACTGCCGGCTTCAAACCAACGGGGTTGCCCGCGATGGCGTACGTTTCGTCGCTGTGATAGTCGTAGTTGAACTCGAGCTGATTCAAGCCCATCGGATGAATGAACGAGAGCGTCGCACCGCGCAGTTTGTCGGTTTCGACCGTCGTGTATGCGGTGTCTTGGCAGACGTCCATCGTGCCGGTCGGCAGAACCATCGGCGCACCGAAGGCTTTTTTGCACGCGGCCGGTGCGTTGACGTCGCTCTTCGGATACCACCAGATGCCGTAGTTCGCTTCGCCCGAACCGTCGATGATACGCGTGATCGATCCGCCGTACGGACGCACGAGCAGCGTGTTTTCACCGAGCGCCGTACGGAACTGTCCGGTAAAGAGCGGCATGTTGTTCGAGACCGCGGATCCCGGATAGAAGAACAGACCGTTGATCTTCTGTCCCGCCATGCCGGCGTATTGCGGATTCGTGCACTCCTGGTGCTGCGTTGCGCCGCTGCCCAGCGTGAGGCAGTTCACGACCGTGATGTTGGGCGCCAGCAGACCGTACGCGCTGCCTTGCGGATTGTATCCCGCCTGCGAACCCAGGAAACCGAACTCGAACGAGGTCGTGGGCGAGAAATCCCACTTCGCTTTGAGCAGTTCACCTTTGTTGTACTGGCCGCCGCCGAGATCGCCGCAGAACGACACGGTGGCCGTGGCTCCGGGCGTATTCCACGTCTTCTTGTTGTCTGCGTTGAGCACGCAGCCGTAGGTGCCGGTGAACGGCGTGTTGATGCCGGCCGTTCCCAAACCCGCCACGTACGAAAGTTTCCCGATGCTGCCGCTGTAGAGCGCGTTGCTGTAGCTGCCGGCGAGCGAATCCATGCCCGTCACCAAATGATACGCGCCGTTCTTCGTGTAGCCCGGCGTCGAGATGTTGATCGTGCCGCCGACGGCGGTGCCGGCGAACGGCGTCGTGTTGCCCGGTCCGAGCTGCGCTTCGACGTTGCCCACCAAAAACGAATTGAAGAACTGCGAGAACCAGACGCCGTAGCGGCCGATCGAAACGGGGTGACCGTCGACGAGCACCTGCGTTTCGTAGCCCTGCGCGCCTGCAACCGTGAAGCTGGTGTTCGGCGAGCTCGAGCCTTTCTCGATGTCCGCACCGGGAATGCGCTCGACGACGTCGTTGATTTGCGGCGACGCGAGATTCGCAAACTCTTGCCGTCCGACGATCGCGATCGCCGCGGCTCCGGTGTTGATCGAGCTGCGCGCGGAGGTCGTTACGCGCGCGATCGTTTTGAGCGACCCGAGGTCGGCCTGCTGCATGGTGACGTCAACGGGAAGATTCCCACCCGCGAGCACCGTCAAATCGGTCTGCGTCGCAGAAAGAAATCCGCCTTTGCTCGCGTCCAAGCGGTAGAGTCCGGCGGGAAGCGTCATGGTAAATTTTCCGGCTGCATCCGTCGATGTTTGCCGCGCCACGGGGCCGCTGGCGATAATCGACGCGTTCGCAATCGGTGCGCCCGAAGTCGCGTGCACCGTGCCGGTGAGTGTGCCCGTGTTTTCTGCGGCGCCCGCGACCGACGGAACGATCAAGATCGCCGCCAGCACCGCAAACATCAAAAGGCGTAGGTTCATAACCATCCTTTTCAAAGTAAAAAGAACCGGCCTCGGAGACGAAGCCGGTCGTTCACGTTGTCGCGCGGGCCGCGCGGGACCTTGTGGATAGTTAGTCTTCGCCCTCGTGCAGGTGCAGATGGCACCCGTCTTCCGCATCCGCAAGTACTTGGCGGGCTTCGGCGAGCATGGCTGCGGAGATCGGCGGCGTCTCCTCGACGCTCCCGTCGGCGGCGAGGAAGTCGGCTTCGCTCCAATCCTCCCACGTTTCTAAGGGAGTTCCCTCGACTTGCGCGGGAAACCGCACGCAGAATCCTTCTTCGAGATGGAGCCCGACGACCGTGACCGACGTGCCGCGCGCGAAGTACGTGCCGTCTTTCCACAGCGTCCCGTACGTGGTTTGGTAGCGCTGGCCGATCTTCAATGGTTCGATCGTCTCATGCTCCAAATGGGTTAATCGGTTTTTCGCCGACGTACGTAAGGACGCTCTTCGTCTCCGAGTACAGCGCCATCGTTTCGGAGCCGAGTTCGCGCCCGTAGCCGGATTGCTTATAGCCGCCGAACGGCACGCCCGGAAAAACGGCGTACGGCGTATTGATGGCCACCGTACCGCTGCGAAGCGCCGCCGCAACGCGGTTCGCGCGCCCGATGTTCTGCGTCCATACGCTCGCGGAAAGCCCGTACTCCGAGTCGTTGGCGAGCGCGATCGCATGCGCTTCGTCTTTGAAGCGCACGAACGTCACGACCGGTCCGAAGATTTCTTCGCGGGCGATGCGGTGCGCGGGCTGCGCTTCGTACCCGGTCGCCGCCCAGAACCAGCCGCGCTCGAAATCGCTGCCGAGATGCGCAGGTTCGCCGCCGAAGAGTTTGGTGGCGCCCTCGCTCTCGCCAATCTCGCAATAGTTGCGGATCTTCTCGAGCTGCTCGCGCATCGTGATCGCGCCGATCTGCGTTTGCGGATCTTCCGGATTGCCGACGCGCAGTCTCTGTGCTTTCTCGCGGAACGTTGCAATAAAATCGTCGGCGATGCTCTCGTGCAGCAACACGCGCGAGCGCGCTTCGCACGTTTGCCCCGCATTGTAGAAAATGCCGTACAGCGCGCCGTTCACCGCTTGCTCGACGCCCGCGTCGTCAAAAACGATCGACGGCGACTTTCCGCCGAGTTCGAGCGTAACGCGCTTGACCGTTTGCGCCGCCGTCGCGGCGACGCGTTTGCCGGTCGCCGTGCTTCCGGTGAAGGCGATCTTGTCGATGCCCGGATGCTCCACGATCGCCTGGCCGAGATCGGTGGTCGAACCGGTGAGCACGTTGAGCACGCCCTCGGGTAAGCCGGCTTCGAGCGCGATTTTGCCGAGTTCGATTGCCGTGAGCGGGGTCGAGGGCGCAGGCTTGAGCACGATCGTGCAGCCCGCGGCGAGCGCCGGCGCAACTTTCCAGGACGCGAGCAGCAGCGGGAAGTTCCACGGAACGATGGCGCCCACGACGCCGACCGGCTCGCGTACCGTGTAGGCGAGGTAGCCCGGCATCGGCGCAGGCAAGGTGCTGCCGTAATTCTTGGTCGCGGCGCCTGCGTAGAATTCGAAGCAGTCCACGATTGCGCCGAGTTCGCCTTTGGCCGTGGAGAGCGGCTTGCCGTTGTCGCGCACTTCGAGCATCAGCAGATCGTTCGCGCGCTCCGCAATCAGCTGCGCCATCTTGTAGATGATCTTTGCGCGGCGCGACGCAGCCATCGTAGCCCATTTTCCGGTTTCAAATGCGGCGCGCGCCGTCTTTACCGCGCGATCGACGTCCGCCGCGCCCGCGTTCGCGACGTCCGCGAGTGCGGCTCCCGTTGCCGGATTGAGATTTTCGTACGTCGCACCGCTTTGCGCGTCGACCCACTCTTTACCGATGAGCAGCTGCGTTTTGGTGCCCGGTGCAGTTGCGGTCATACTCCGCCGTCCAGCCTTTCGAAAATGGTCGTTATACCTTGGCCCACGCCGATGCACATCGTCGCCAGGCCGTATCTGCCGCCGCGGCGCCGCAATTCGTGCAGCAGCGTCGTGGCGATTCGCGCGCCGCTCGCGCCGAGCGGATGCCCGAGCGCGATCGCTCCGCCGTTGACGTTCGCCTTTGCCGGATCGATTTCCAGGTCGCGCAAGCACGCGATGGACTGCGCGGCGAAGGCTTCATTGATCTCTACCAAGTCGATCTCGTTCATGCGCAAGCCGGCTCGCTCGAGCGCTTTGCGGCTTGCCGGTATCGGTCCCAGTCCCATCACGTCGGGATGCACGCCCGCTACCCCCGTGCTGACGATTCTTGCCAGCGCTCGCAGGCCCAAACGTTTTGCCGCGGACGCCTCGCAGAGCAGCACCGCCGACGCGCCGTCGTTGATGCCCGACGAGTTGCCCGCCGTCACGGTACCGTCTTTTTTGAATGCCGGTTTGAGCTGGGCCAGCTTTTCGAACGTGGTATCGGGACGCGGATGCTCGTCGGCGCGCACATCGCCGACCGGCACGATCTCATCGTCGAACGCGCGCCGCTCCACCGCCGCCTTGGTGCGCTGCTGCGACTCGAGCGCGAAGCGATCTTGCTCTTCCCTCGTGATACCGTATTGCTCGGCAACTTTTTCGGCGGTTTCTCCGAGCGAGATCGGCGGATAGATCTCCTTCATGCGCGGGTTGATCATGCGCCATCCGATCGTCGTGTCCCACAGGTGCGACGGACGTTCGAACGGTTTTTCCGCTTTGAGCTGCACGAAGGGCGCGCGCGTCATCGATTCTACGCCGCCGGCAATCATCACGTCGCCGTCGCCCCATGCAATGGCTTGCGCGGCGGAATTGATCGCTTGCAGACTGCTGCCGCAAAGCCGGTTGACCGTGGCACCCGGAACCTCGACGGGCAGCCCCGCCAGCAAGACCGCCATGCGCGCGACGTTGCGATTGTCCTCGCCGCTTTGGTTCGCGGCACCGAGCAGCACGTCGTCGACGCGCGCCGGATCGACGGCGCTGCGCTCGACGAGCGCTTTTATGACGGCGGCCGCAAGATCGTCGGGGCGCACGTGCGCGAGCGCGCCGCCGTATCGCCCGATCGGCGTGCGCACCGCGTCGACGACCACGACCTCACGCTCCCGCATCGACCGGTTCCTCGTCTTGCTGCGCGTCGAGCACCCACAGCGCCCTGCTCGGGCCGAATGCCGCACCGTCTTGGACCGCGAGGCGCTGCAATATGCGGCGCACGCGATCGCCGCCGATCTCCTGCCCCCATTCGATTGGGCCGCGAGGATAATTCGTTCCAAGTTGCATTGCGAGATCGACGTCCTGCGGGCTCGCGATCTCCTCCTGCACCACGTACACCGCCTCGTTCACGATCGACCCGACGGTGCGCCCCAGGAAAAGACCTGCACGATCTTCGACCAGCACGACGCCGCAGCCGATGCTCTCGAACAGATCTTGGGCCACTTCGAGTGCGTCGTCGGAGGTTTCGTCGGCATCGACGATCTCGACGACGCGCTGATGCTCGAGCGAGCTGAGGATTCCGTATCCGACTACGCGCTCGGGATGCTTCAAACGCCTGGCGAGCAGACCGCGCAGATCGGTCGCATAGGCGTCGACGAAGATGACCGTCTCCGCCGCCAGCTTTTCGTCGAGTTTTTCGATGAGGCTCGCGCGATCCGACGCGCCGTCTCCGACGTCGAAGACGATCGTTGCGTCATCCGGGATGTCGTCTATCGTCTCTTCGTCTTCCCACAGTTGCACGCCGGCGTACGCATGCGGCAGCCGCTCGTTCATTTCCGCCGCAACGCCCGCGTACCCGAGCACCACGATGCGTTCGTCGCGATTGAGTTCTGCGGGCGGCTTCGGCGGTGCATCGTCGTGCGCGCGAGCGCCGTGCGAATAGTCGTAAAAACCCGCGCCGCTCTTACGGCCCAAACGGTTCTGTGCGACCATCCGGCGCTGAATCTCCGCGGGCTCGAAGCGGTCTTCGCCCGTTCGATCGTATACCGACTCGGAGGTTGCGAGGTTCACGTCCATCCCGATGAGATCGATCAGTTCGAACGGGCCCATGCGAAAGCCCGCGCCCCGCGCGAGCCGATCGAGATCGTCCATCGGCGCGACGCCGGCTTCGTACGCACGCATCGCCTGCAAATAATACGGCCGCGCAACGCGATTGACGATAAAGCCCGGGGTGTCGGCGGCAAGCACCGCGGTCTTGCCCAGACGCTCGACGATCGATCGCGCGCGTTCGACCGCGTCGTCTCCGGTCTCTTGTCCGCGCACGATCTCGACCAGTTTCATCGCCGCCGGGGGATTGAAAAAATGCAGTCCGACAACGCGCTGCGGATTGGACACGCCTTCCGCAATCTCGCTCACGGAAAGCGACGAGGTGTTCGTGGCAAGCAGCGTGCGTTCGTCGAAGAACTTCGTCATCTGCGCGAAAACCTCGCGCTTGAGATCCAAACGCTCGGGTACCGCTTCGATGACGGCATCGGCGCTCGTTCCGGCTTGCAATGCCGAATAGTACGCAACCCGCGAAGGCGCGTCCGGTTTGTCGGCGCGCTCTGCGTCTTTGGCGATTCGCTGTTTCGCTCGGTCGGCCGCATTCGAATCGGGCTCGACGAGATCCACGTCAAAGCCGGCCGCTGCGGCCACGAAGGCGATTCCGGCACCCATCGCGCCGCCGCCGATGACGACGATTTTGCTCATCGCGGCCACTCATTACGCGAGGATGAAGCGGGTACCCGCCGTTCGGCCTGCGAATGTGCGGCGCCGATGGACGAGCGTGGGTGGCAGGTCACCGGTTCTTCGTACGTCGTGGACAGCCCGTACTTGCGGATACGCTGCGATCGCATCGTGCTGCCCGACGGCACCGTCATCGACGACTATTACGTGCGCGAAAGCCGCGGTTACGTCATCGTTTTTGCGCTGACGCCCGATCGGCGCGTCGTTCTGGTGCGCCAGTACAAGCACGGCATTCGCCGGTCGCTGCTCGAACTCGTGGCCGGCATGATCGACGAAGGCGAGGATCCGCCGCAGACCGCGCAGCGCGAGTTGCTGGAAGAGACGGGTTATGCCGCCGAGTCGGTGGAGTACGTGCGATCGTTCGTCACGGATCCGTCGAGCGCCGACACGGTCGCGCATCTCTTTTTCGCTCGCAATGCCTACGCAGCGGGCGAGCAGCAATTGGACGTAACGGAAGACATCACCGTCGAGCTGGCGCCTTTGGACGAGCTGCGCGGCATGCTGCGCAGGGGTGAAATCGAAGCGATCCCGCACGTCGGCGCGATCTATTTCATGCTGGACCGCCTGCAGCCGGCATAACCCCGAGAGAAAGCAATTGAGCGGCGGTTCGGACGGCCGGTTCGGACCTGCGTGAGTCTTTCGACGCATACGGCGCAAAAAAGTGCCGCAGTATACTAATGGCCTAACGGGTGGTGAAGGGAGACGCTCATGGCCACCATGCAGCCCGCGAGTACCCGGCAACCCCAACACTACGTGTATAATCTGCAAGGCTCGCTTTTAGAGGCGTGCTCGTGCGATGTTTTGTGCCCGTGCTGGATCGGCGAGAATCCCGATCAAGGTACGTGCGACGCTTTCGTTGCCTATCATTTCGACAAAGGCGAGATCGGCGGCGTCGACGTCGGCGGTCTCGAAATGATCATGCTTGCGCAGATTCCCGGCAACGTTCTCGCGCCGAAGAGTTGGAAGATCATCGTGCTCGTCGACGATCGCGCGACGGACGAGCAAGTGCAGGCGCTGACGAACGCCTACACGGGCAAACTCGGCGGCCCGCTCGCCGATCTCGCGCAGCTCGTCGGCGAGATCGTCGCGCTGGAACGCATTCCGATCAAACACGACGTGCGCGGCGGTCACGGAACCCTGCAGGCCGGCGAATATATCACCGCCGCGATGGAACCGTACCGCGGGCCGGACGGAAGCGTCACGACGCTGCGCGACTCGGTCTTCTCGACGATGCCGGGCTCGCCGGCATACGTTTCCAAAGCGAGCGTTCACCGAGTCGACGCGACGAAGTACGGCGCGAATTGGGCGTGGTCGTTCGAGGGGCGCAACGCTATCCAAGGCGACTACCACATCAGCTACAGCGGATAGCGCGTGCAGCCCGCGCGTGCGGGAGCGCCGCCAATCGCCATTCCGGCGGCGATAGCTCTTGCCTGGCTCATCGCGATCGCCGCGCAGCTCTCCGGTTCGGCGGTGTTGCTGCACCACGACGAACTCATCGAGCGCGGCCCTCCGCTGGGCGCCGCGCTCGGGCTTTTCGCGCTCGCGTGGATCGTCATGATCGCGGCGATGATGCTGCCCTCGAGTTTACCGTTCATGCGGCTTTTCGCGCTGGCATCGCGCAATCAGCCGCAGGCGGGTCTCGTGCAGGCGGCATTTTTCGGCGCGTACGTTCTGGTGTGGCTCGCGTTCGGCATGCTTGCATTTGCCGGCGATCTCGCCGTGCACCGCACCGTTGACGCCGTCGTTTTTCTGAGCGCCCATCCCTGGTTTGTCGGCGGCGGCGTGCTTGCCGCCGCCGGCGCGTTCCAGTTCACAAAACTCAAAGACGCCTGTTTGCGCGCGTGCCGGCTTCCAGGGAACTTCTTATTACACCACTACCGGCGCGGCATTCCGGCAGCGCTGCACCTGGGTTATCGTCACGGATTGTACTGCGTAGGCTGCTGCTGGGCGCTGATGCTCGTGAGTTTCGCCGCGGGGTTCGCAAACTTGTGGTGGATGGCCGCGCTCACCGCGCTCATGGTGTTCGAGAAAACCGCGCATCGAGGAAAAGCCGCCGTTCCGTTTGCCGGGATGGTGCTGCTCGTCTGGAGCGCGCTCATCTTCGCGCACCCCGCTTGGCTGCCGCGCGCACTGGCCGGATTCTAAGATTTCGGAACGCTGAAAGCGTGCCGAACGGATAGAGCAGATCTCCGGCCGTGACGACGAGGCTCAGTTCCCGTCTGGATGCGACGCCGAACGGCGCCAGCGCGTTCAGACATGCATCGGAGCAGACGTCGAGCCCGCTGGAATACGGAGTGAGTGCCGGAACGACGATCACGCGACTCGATGCGAGAAATGCGGGTGCGCTCGCTCCGCCGCCGAGCCGCAAGCTCGGATGAAGATGGCCGATGATGCACGGCTCGAGAGACGGTTTGTCGCCGTGCAGCAGCTTCCAGCCGTCGCGCTCGGCGGATTCGATGGTATCGCCGAGTATCGACGCGCCCCGCGAGCGGCCTTCGTGATTGCCCGCCACCAGCGTCAGGCGCGCCGCGCCGCGCAGCGTATCGAGTCCCTCGCGCACCGCGCGCGCGGCGCCCTCGCTCATTCTGCTGGCGTGGATGACGTCGCCCAGCAGCACGATCTCGCGCGCGTTCATCCGCTGCGCCGCTGCACGCAGCGCTGCGATAATCTCCGTCGTGCTCCACGTCGGCAGCACGCCGCCGATCACGTCTTCGTACGCGAGGTGCGCGTCCGCCGCAACGATGGCGCGCGACGCGTGCAGCCACAACACGCCCGGCGCCACGGCGCTCACCCCCGGCAGCAGTTCGACGATCCGTGAAGCCTGCTGCGGCGCGTTATTCATATCGCAATCGCCCGTTCGCCCAGCACTTCGAGCACGCGCTCGTGAAGCGCTTGCACCATGCTCGCGCGATCGTCCAGCACGACGGAATCCCCAAAACTGGAGGTCAGAATGCCGAACGTGAAGGGCGATGCCGCCGGCGGATGCAGCACGCGCGGTTCTCCGTCGATCTGCCGCACGTACGCGCGCGCGCCGGGCACGTCGAGCAGATCGCGGGTAACGGCACGAAACGTTTCGCGCAGCAGCGGAAATCTCCGATCGGCGGCATAGACGCGCTCGAAGATCTTTTGGCTGTTCCACGCGAGCGTTCCGCGGCGCAGCGAACGGCCGCCGGCGCGACGCAGTACGAGCAGTCCGGTGTTCGCGACGTACCGGAAGAAATTGCGCAGAAGATGCGAAGAGCGCAGGCCGGCGAGCAGATCGCGATCGAAGTGTTCCGCCTGGAGTAACGATGCCCACACGGCGTCGGGCAACGATTTTCCCGCAGGCAGCGTAAGCAGAAAGCCCTCGTCGTCGGTCGTGAGGCTCGTATTCGCGCGCAGGCGCGCAAGCACGCGTGCGGCCCCGACGCGCGCGAGCGTTTCGTTGACGCGCCGGCCCGCGCCGGTGTGAAAGACCGCGGTCTGGCGGCGATCCATGCGATATATTTCGACGATCGGTCTGCGCTCCGAGGGGACGGCGGAGATCGCCATTTGCTGTGCGACGTACCGCACGACATGCGCCGCTTCGAAGTTCTCCAACCCGTAGTGCGATCTAAGCCAGTCGAGCGCGGGTCCGGGTTCACCCGCACGCAAACGCTCGGCAACGCCGCCGCGCAGCGCGTGAATTTCGCGCGCAAGCACCGGCGGTATGCCCTTGAGGTGCGAACTCCACTGCGGAACGGTAGGCCGGCCCACACATGGTTCGGCGGTGATGCCGCTGCTCGTGACCTCTTTCACGCGCAGCGTCTTGCCGCCGAGCACGAATACGTCGCCGGCGTGCAGGTCGTTGACAAAACTTTCCTCGACGCGGCCGACCGCGTTGCCGCCTTTGATTCGCACCAGGAGGTGCTGCTCGTCCGGAATCGTTCCGACGTTTTCAAAAAACGCGGAACAGACGTCGCGGCCCAGGCCGTAGAGCGCTTCGCCGTCAAAGCCCAACCGGCGCACGTGCGCTTCGTCCGCGCCAACGCCCCCGCCGGAGAGATACTGCGCGCAGCGCACGAGCTCTTCGCGCGGCAATTCCGCATAGGGGTACGCGCGCCGCGCAATTGCCAGCGCATCGTCCACCGTCAGACGCCGATCGTAACAGACGCTGCCGAGCAGCCATTGCGCGAGTACGTCGAGCGGCGCTTGCGGAATCGCCGTGTCTTCCAGGACGCCGTCCGCGATGCAGCGCTTGGTCGCGGCCGCTTCGATGATGTCGTCACGATCCTGCGCGATAACCGTGCCGCGAGCGATCGCGCCCGGACGATGTCCCGCGCGCCCGACGCGCTGCAGGGTCGCGGCCATGCCGCGCGCACCGCCGATCACCAGCACGCGATCGATGTAGCCGATGTCCACGCCGAGCTCCAAACTCGAACTGCACACGACCGTCTGCAGCGCTCCGGCGCGCAGCGCAGCTTCGACCCGATGGCGCATGCTGCGCTCGAGCGCGGAGTGATGGACGCCGATGCGAGCGTCGTATATGCGTTCGCGCGGCTGCTCGCCATCGATCGTTTCCACCGAATCCGGTTTGTCGAGATACTGCATCATCTCGTGAGCGACGCGCTCGGCTTGGCTTCGTACGTTCGTGAATACCAGCGTCGCGCGCTCTTGGCCGCACATCTGTGCTGCCGTTTGCGCCACCTTCGGGAGCGGCGCCATCGCCCCGTGAAACGGTGCGACGACCTCGAGCGAGATGGAACGTAAACCGCGCGCATCGATGATTACGCACTCGCGCTCGGTGCCTACAAGAAATTTCGCGATGCGATCGAGCGGACTGATCGTTGCGGAAAGGCCGACGCGGTGCAGCGGCTCGCGGACGATCTCTTCCAGCGATTCGAGCAGCAAACTGAGTTGCGAACCGCGTTTGTTGCCCGCAAGCGCGTGCACCTCGTCCACGATGACGGTTTCAACGCCGGCAAGCGTTTTGCGGTACGATTCCATCGCGAGCATCACGGCGAGCGATTCCGGCGTCGTGACGAGGATGTGCGGCGGACGCGAGAGCATCAGACGCCGTTCCTCCACGGGCGTATCGCCGGTGCGCACGCCCGTGCGCACGTGCGTCTCGCGAATGCGGCCGCGCCGCAAACGCGCGCGCTCCGTATTCGGGCGTTCGAGCAAGCCGATCTCGCGCATCGGCCGGCGCACGTTGTGTTCCACGTCGTAGCCGAGCGCGCGCAGCGGCGAGACGTAGAGCGCAAAGGTCCGGGGGTAGAGCTCGTCGCGGTCGCGCCGGTGCGCCAGCCGCGAGATCACGGGGAGGAACGCCGCGAGCGTCTTCCCGGTGCCCGTCGGCGAGCAGACGAGCACGTTTCGCCGGTCGAGTCCGAGCGGAATCGCGGTGCGCTGCGGCAGAGTAGGCTCGCGCAGATGCGCGTCGCACCACGCGGCCACGTCGGGATGCAGGCGTTCGAAAATGGGATCCATCAGGCCGAACAGACGTTCGACAAAAGCCGTGGGGTGTTCCGCTCGGAACGCCCCACGAAACAACCTCGGCGCTACCGGGTTAGGGTTTGGCCG
>DATEHZ010000127.1:0-29329 GCA_035279385.1 Vulcanimicrobiaceae bacterium
AAACATCGCAGGACTTGACGGCGATTCCGTGGAGTTGGTCTGCAGTCAGAGCGCCGGCATCGGGAATATCGCGTTCGATAATGAACTTCGGCATAGCAACCCTCCTTTGGGGTTGCCAATCACGATACACGGCGCGGCCGCCTTTTTCAAGGCGGCCGTCGGCCCATTATTTCGGATCGAACGCGCCGAGCAGAATCATCTGTTCGGAGAGATCGCGTGCGAGGCGGAATCGCTCGCGCTCCTGCGGCGCGTCCGCGGGAAGCTCGCGCAGTATGCGCGCCAGTTCCTCATCGAACATCGCACTCAGAGAATCCGGCGTGTACGGTCCGGGATACCGCAAACGCTGCGCGATCATGAGCCGGTAAATGCGATCGGTCGCCAAGTCTTCCATGTATCCATCAAGCAAGCTGGCGCCGCGTCCGCAAAGAACGCCGTGACGGTAGCGGATCGCCGTTCGCACCGCGGCGCGCGTTCCGTCCAGCGACGTCGTGCCGACGCCGATCGGCGCGGGCCGCAGATCGGGCGTCGGCTCGATGTTTTGCGGGCGGCGTTCCAGCTGATTCGGATATGGAAACTGCTCTACCGCGACGGCGTTTTGATCGGGGTGGCCCGTCCACGCGCCGTCCATCAGACAATCCGCTTCATTCTTTTTGTCGCGCGTCAGCACGTCGAGCGCCCGCGCGTTGAGCTCGGCGTCTTCACGGCTTGGATAAAGCGCGGTCATTCCGCCGATTGCCAGCATGCCGTGCTTGTGGCAAATCTCCGGTAAGAGCGCACGCAGGCGCTGGAAGAACGGTACGTCCGTTGGAATCGTATTGCGATCGGGCAGCACCCAATCGGGATCCGCGAGATTGAAATGAATGAGGCTCGCCATGTAATCCCAACGCCCCAGATTCAGACCGACCAGATACTTGCGCAGATTGTAGGCAAACTCTTCGAGTTGGTACGCAAGCGGATGCGCTTCCACGAGCGCCATGCATTTGATCGATCCGTCTGGCCAGTGCTTGGCTTCGAGGATTGCGTCGAACAGATCGCGCCACCACAATGCCTCGTCCGCAGACTCCGATTTCGGAATGTAGACGCAGAGCGTGCGGTTCGCGAGGCGATTCACGTCTAAACGATAGGCGAGCAGCGCGACGTCGAAGAGCGAAGCGGAGACCGGTTCGCCGTAGATCCCGGCTTGCGAGAGGTGCAGCCCCCTCACGCGGTTCCACACGACCGTGTTGCCGGGGATTATCGAGACCGTTTGGTTGCGTTTGGCGTCGCGGTAGGTAAGGCGTCCGTAGAGCGCCTGCACGAGATGCTCGTGTCCGAGCAGGGTGTGTTCCCACTGGTTGGCCATCGAATCTTCGAGATCGAGCATCACGCCGGGCGCGCCGGAATTGAGCATCTTGACGACGAGCTCCGCGTCGTCCGCCGGCCCCGTCATTTGATTGCGCTGGTCCGCGCACCATTCCGGCAGCGCGATGTGCCAGTCGGTGGGGCGCCCTTTCGTCGCGTGCAGATACCCCGGCAAGGTGCCTGCGTGTGCGCGCTCGAGCACGATGTGACGCTGCGCGACGAGGTCGCGCTGGCGCGGCGTGAACGTTTCATGCAGCGGCCGGAAGAACGCGGCGAAACCGTCGGGCAAATCGCGTTCGATGCGAAAACCGAGCGGCGCCGTGTTCATCCCCGGCACGTTCGGCGTTTGCAGTTTCATGCTACGCTACCGCCGGCGAGGTCACGTGGTAGAACTGTTCTTCCTCGGTGGAACCGGTGAGTGCCGTGGTCGATGCGGTTCCTTCGGACACGACGCGCGCGATCTCGTCGAAATAACCGGTGCCGACTTCGCGCTGATGACGCGTCGCGGTATAACCGTATTCTTCGCTTGCGAACTCGCGCTGCTGGAAGTCCGCGTACGCGCTCATGCCGCGCTCGCCGAAGTCGCGCGCCAATTCGAACATACTGTGGTTGAGCGCGTGGAAGCCGGCCAGCGTGATGAACTGGAATTTGTAGCCCATGGCGCCGAGCGTCTCGCGGAACCGCGCGATGCTCTGCTCGTCGAGTTTCTTCTTCCAATTGAACGAGGGCGAACAATTGTAGGCAAGCAGTTTGCCGGGAAACTTCGCATGAATCGCGTGCGCGAACGCGCGCGCTTCTTCGAGGCTGGGCTCGGAGGTTTCGCACCAAATCAGATCGGCGTACGGCGCGTACGCGAGCCCGCGTGCGATCGCAGCCTCGATGCCGCCGCGAATGCGGTAGAAGCCTTCGGCGGTGCGCTCGCCGGTGCAAAATTCTTTGTCGCGCGCGTCGACGTCGCTGGTAAGCAACTGCGCGGCATTCGCGTCGGTGCGCGCGACGATGAGCGCCGGCACGTCGAGCACGTCCGCGGCGAAACGCGCCGCGACCAGATGGCGCACGGCTTGCTGCGTCGGTATCAGCACCTTGCCGCCCATGTGGCCGCATTTTTTCTCGGATGCGAGTTGGTCTTCGAAGTGCACGCCTGCCGCGCCGGCGCGAATCATCGCTTTCATCAACTCGAACACGTTCAGTGCGCCGCCGAAGCCCGCTTCGGCATCCGCGACGATTGGAACGAACCAGTGCGTGCCGCTCTTGCCTTCGCTGCAGTCGATTTGATCGGCGCGCTGCAGCGCGTTGTTGATGCGCTCCACGACGGCGGGCACGCTGCTCACCGGATACAGGCTCTGGTCGGGATACATCTGCCCCGCGGCGTTCGCGTCGGCGGCGACTTGCCAGCCGCTCAGATAAATCGCTTTGAGTCCGGCCTTGACGGCCTGCACCGCCTGATTTCCGGTGAGGCAGCCGAGTGCGGTGACGGGCTCATCCGCGTGCAGCAGCGCCCACAGACGCTCGGCGCCCAGGCGCGCGAGGGTGTATTCCACCTGGACGGTGCCGCGCAGACGCTCGACGTCGGCGGCGGTATAGCGCCGCTCGATGCCTGCCCAGCGGGGATCGTTCTTCCAGCGATGCTCCAGATTCGTGGCGACGGAGGCGACCTTCACGCTTGAACTCCTCTCGTGCGCAAGCACTTGGCTTGCTTCGGCTGCGATATTGGACCGCTCCAAATGGATGGTGGCCTTTGAATCGTTGGATGAGGTCCGATGTGAAGGATACCCTATCAAAGTCGATACGATTGGTCAAGCGATTGATAAAATTACAAAAGGGTATAGGGAACGCTTACAACAGCGAGGCGATCTGGCACAGATCGTCGAGGAACTTGCCCATCTCGCGCCTGCGCGTCTCGCCGTCGGGCGCGCGCAAAATAGCGGACGGGTGAACCGTCGCCAGGACCCGCGCAGCTAAGGGCGATGAGAGCATCTCGCCGCGATGTTTGGTCAGCCGGAATGCGCTGCCGAGCAGCGCTTGCGCGGCGGTCGCGCCGAGCGCAACGACGACCTGCGGATGGAGCACGCGCAGTTCCGCTTCCAGCCACGGCTCGCAGGCCTGAATCTCGATCGTCTTGGGCTTTTGATGGATCCGCCTTTTGCCGCGCTCGACGAACTTGAAATGCTTGACGGCGTTAGTAATGTACGCGCTCTTGGGATCAATGCCGGCCTGCGTCATCGCGTTGCGCAGCAGCGTTCCGGCCGGCCCGACGAACGGATGACCGGTACGATCTTCCACGTCGCCGGGCTGCTCGCCGATGAACACCACTTTCGATCGGACACCGCCCTCGCCAAACACCGCCTGCGTCGCAAACTTATACAGATCGCACCCGCGGCAACGCGCCGCCGCCTCGCGCAGGCTTTTCATCGAAAGCCTATCCGGCAAGTAGCGCGCCGCGGTGCGTTCCATACTGCAGAGTCTGCCACCATACGTCGCTCCCAAAACGCTGAGCGTTTTGACCCACGGGCTGCCGAGGGCTTTCTTTGCCGCGTATTCGAAGTGATTACGCAGTGCGTTCCTTTTGGAGTGCACCGTCTTTCTCTGTTGCTGCTCTTTATGGAGGGAACCGGATGTCCCGAAAACTCATGGCGGCCGCCGTATGCGGCGCAGTCGTCGCGCTCGCAGCCCCGCAGGGGGCTTTCGCCCGCGCGCATCTCGTTGCGGTGTTTCCACTGCGCTCTACCGCGGCGCTCAAGGCCAAAGCTGCATCGATCGCACGGCAGCTGGCGGCACGCATCAGCGCGCAAGACGGCTTTGAGGCCCGCGTTATTTCACTCAAAGGCTCCGCGGCCGATGCAGCGGCCGGCATCGGTGCCGAAGATTACGTTACCGGCGAGATCGTGAGCGACGGCGGCACTCTGCACGTCGACCTGGTCGATCGGCGCGTCTCGGACGAGAGCCGCGCCGGCTCTTTGCGGTTCAACACCGATAATTCCGCGCTGCCTCAAAGCGTGAACGTCGCTTCGCTCTTCGGCGAGGCGAGCGCCGCTGCAGCGGCGGCCTCTCCGGCTGCAGCCGCCACGATCGAGATTCCGTCGGGAGAGCAAATCAGCGTTGCCATTCTGCAAGATATCGGCTCGCGAATCTCGCAGGAAGGCGATAATTTTGCGGTACAGACGACGGAAGACTTTTACTATCAAGGCAAACTCATTCTGCCGAAAGGCTCGCCGGGATACGGAAAGATCACGCATCTCAAGCGCGCGGGTCATTGGCATGCCGGCGGCGAGCTGAACTTTACCGTGTCGCGTTTGATCGATCCGCAAGGACGCGACATCGCGGTCAGCACGACCGGACCAACCGCCGATGCGAACAAGGATACCGAGCACAACGGCAACGAGGTCGGTCAATACCTGCTTTTCGGCGGAATCGGGCTCTTCTCGCACCGCGGGAACGATATGCTCATCAAGAAAGGCGCGCAGTTTCACGTGTACACGGTGGATACACCGAACGTGCCGGTCGTTTCACCCGGCGCGACGCCGGTGCCCGTCGACGACAACTTGGTCACCACGCACGAGTGAGCAAAAGCCGGGGCGGCTGCGGCCGCCCCGCCTCATCTCTACGGCAGTGTCGGCAACGGCAGCGAGGGTTTGCTGCTCAAATCCGGATACGGCTCTTCGTGCCGCTGCGCGGCTTGCATGGCGAGCCGAATCGCGAACTCCATTTGAGGATCTTTGCCGTCGCGATAATCGTGCGGCGCGATGTCGACGTCGTAATCCGGATCGGTTCCGTAGTTTTCAACTCGCCAGCCCACGTCTTTGAACCAGAACGAGAACTCCGGCTGCGTGGTGATCGTGCCGTCGACGAGGTGATGGTACGGATTGATGCCGATGACGCCGCCCCACGTGCGTTTGCCGACGAGCGGTCCGAGCTTGTAGATCTTGAAGCAGTGGCTGAAAATATCGCCGTCGGAGCCGGCGAACTGGTTCGTGACGGCGACGATCGGCCCGGCCACCGATTCCGGCGGGTACGGCATCGGTTTGTTGCTGTAGCGCGAGACGTCGTAACCGACGCGCTTGCGGTTGAGTTTTTCGAGCAGCAGCGGCGAGACGTGCCCGCCGCGATTGTAGCGCACGTCGACGATGATGCCCTCGCGTTCGAATTCCGAGAGATATCCGCGATGGAACTCCGAGAATCCCCACGGCCCCATATCGGGAATATGCACGTAGCCGACCTTGCCTTCGGTGCGCTCGTGCACGTACTTGCGATTTCCTTCGACCCACGCGCGATACCGCAGCTGCTGTTCGCTCGAGAGCGCTTTTACCGCGACGCGCCGCTGACCCGTCATCGTTTTCGCCAGGAGCGCGACGTCGCGCCCCGCGCTGTTCACGAGCGCCTGGCTCGGTGAAAAATCGCGCGAGAGCGCCTTTCCGCCGATCGCCAGCAGCAGATCGCCCTCCGCGATGCCGACACCCGGCTCGGCGAGGGGCGAGTCGACCTCGCGATTCCATGAATCGCCGCGATAGATGCGGATGATGCGCCAACCCGCGGCCTGATCGTCCCACGCGTAATCGGCGCCGAGAAAACCGCGGTTGTACTCCGGCGGGCGGCGCACGTCGCCGCCGATCTCGTACGCGTGAGACGTGCCCAGTTCTCCGTGCATCTCCCAGATGACGTCGGAGAGTTCCGAGCGCGTGCGCACGCGCGGCAGCAGCATCTCGTAGCGATCGTAGACGCGGTCCCAGTCGATGTCGGACATGTCTTCGACCCAGAACTGCTCGGTCTGCAGACGCCACGCTTCCCGGTACATCTGCTTCCATTCCGCGTGCGGATCGAGCTCGACGTGGATGCGATCCAGATCGACCCAGCCGCTCTTGCGGCCGGCGTCCGGCGGCGGTTTTTCTTCCTGTTCGTCCGGCAGATCGGCGAGGGCGTCGATGACGCGCAGCCGATCGTGCGAGCGGTACACCAAAGTGTGACGATCGTTGCCGAGCGCGATCTCGCTCACGTCGGTGGCGATCGTCGCGCTTCGCTGCTGCTCGAAGTCGTAGGCCATCAGCGCGCCGCCCTGCTCTTCATCTTCCCAGCTGCGATCCGCCGGTTTGATGCCGCGCACTTCGAATTTCGTGAAGAGCACGCGGTTGCGCACCGCAACGATCCGCCCGTACTCGCCTTCGTCGACCGGAAACGCGAGGATGCGTCCCTCGATGCCTTCGAAGTCGATCTCTATCCGCGGCGGCTTTTCCGCTCGTTTCTTCTCTTCGTCGACGGGCTCGTGCTCGTGTTCGTGCTCGCGGTGCACGGGTTTGGGTTTGGGCGTGAACGGACTGGGCACGTCCCGGCGCAGCGTGAGCAAGAACGGCCGCTGCGCCTGCGGGAACGAAAGATTGAATTGCAGCGCGTCATAGACGGGATCGAAATCGCGCGTCGAGATGAAATAGAGATAGTTGCCTTCGGGATCCCATACGGGGCTCTCGTCCACGCGCATGCGCGGCGTCACGTCGTAGATCTTCCCGGACTTGCATTTGGCGATGCGCACGATTGCGGCATTGTCGCCGCCCGGCCACCACACGTACGCGAGCCAGCGTCCGTCGGGCGAAAACGCGAGGTCGGTGACGCGATTGCCCAGGCTTTTGTCGAGCATGCGCAGCGTGCCGTCGGCATCGATCAGGTAGAGTTCGTACCGGTGATTCGCGAACGCGATGCGATCGCTGCAGGGCGAGCACACGAGCTGGGTGACGCGGCCGATGTCGCTCTTCGTGAGGGTCTGCGGCGGCGCCGAACCGTCGACGGTTCGCACGCAGAGTTGTTCGTAACCGTTTTCGTCGGTTACGGTGGCGAAGCGTTTGCCGTCGTGCATCCACGCGATGCAGCGCTCGCGCACCGCGCTGCCCTTGCCGTGCTGCACCGGCGCTTCTTCCCAGAACGGCATCGTGTACGGCTGTCCGCGCGCGATAATCGCCAGCGACGTTCCGTCGGGCGAGGGCGCGAATTCGTCGAACTCTTCCGAGCCGTCCAGAAACCGCCGCGAAGTTTGCGGTGCCGCGGACGGCGCGGTTATCGCGACTTCGTGCGATTCGTCGCGCTCGACGTCGTAGCAGAAGATCGCGCCGCCCGACGTGTAGACGATGCGCTTGCCGTCGGTCGACGGAAAACGAACGTAATAGTCGTTGTGATGCGTATGGCGGCGTACGTCGCTGCCGTCCAGCGCGCAGGAGTAGATGTTGCCGATGCCTTCGTGATCGGCCAGGAAGTAGATGCGCTCGCCGATCCACATCGGCCAGACCGGATTGCCGCCGGGCAGCTGCAGCCGCTCGAATTCGCCCGGGTGCTCCGCGTCGATCCAGATCTCACCCGCCGTGCCGCCGCGATAACGCTTCCAGCGCGCGGGATCGGTCTCGTTGCGGCCGATGACCGTGCGTCCGTCCGGTCCGGGATAAAACGATTTCATGTGGCCGAGGCCCACTTCGCGCGGCGCGCCGCCGGCGGGCGAGATGGCAAATCCGCGGGTTTCGCGTTCGTACCATGCGCTCGGATTGCTCACGAAGTAGATCTCCGAGCCGTCCGCGCTCCACGAGCACGCCGTCGTCAGCGTGCCGCCCAAGAACGTCAGGCGCCGGGGCCGTCCGCCGCCCGACGGCATGACGTAGAGCTCCGGGTTGCCCTCGTCGTTCGCGACGAACGCGATCTGCGAGCCGTCCGGCGAGAGCCGCGGCATCGTACAGGCGCCCGTCGTGGCGGTTAGCCGCACCGCCGCGCCTCCCGCGAGCGGCGCACTCCACAGGTCGTCTTCGCACGCGAAGACGACGCGGTCACCCGCAAGCGTAGCGTAGCGGTAATAGCCGTGATCCATGACGCGCACAGGTTGGCGACGGACGCCCCTCGTCCCGCTTGCACGGCCAGTTACTTTGTGTTACAAAGTGATACATGGCGCACGTCGCGATCATCATGGATGGAAACCGCCGCTGGGCTCTGGCACGAGGCCTGCCGCTGATCGAAGGCTACCGGCGGGGCATCACTTCGCTGCGCGAGGCGGTTCGTGCGGCCATCGCGAGCGGCATCGGCACGCTCACCGTCTACGGTTTTTCCACGGAGAACTGGCGCCGCGAGAGCTCGGAGATCGGCATGCTGATGCAACTCTGCGCCGCATTCGCGAGCGCGGAGAAGCCGGCGCTCATGCGGCAAGGCGTGCGCGTGCGCATCGTGGGGGACGTCGAACCGTTCGTGCTGCCGGCGCGCGCCGGATTGCGCGACTTGGTGCGTGCGACCGAAAAAAACCGGCGTCTCACGCTCAACCTCGCGCTCAACTACAGCGGACGCGCGGAGATTCTTCGCGCCGCGCAGATGCTCGCGCGCGACGTGAGCGGCGGGCGCATCACCGCCGACGAGATCGACGAATCGGCGCTGCGCGCGCGTCTCTACGCGCCCGACATGCCCGATCCCGATCTGCTGATCCGCACCGGCGGCGATATGCGCGTCTCCAATTTTCTGCTCTATCAGATTGCCTACACGGAGCTGCTCACGCTGCCGATCATGTGGCCGGATTTCACCGCCGAGCATTTTGCGCGGGCCGTCCAGGATTTACACGAACGCGAGCGGCGCTTCGGCGCGTAGCGCGCGCGGCTAATGCGCGTCCTGAATCTCGTGAAAGTTCGGACCGTCCGGGCTTGCGGTGCTCTCCATGGACCGCTCGATATTCGGAATGATCGTGTGGCCGTTCGCGCGATCGAGCAGTTCGCCCAGCGCCCTGTAGAGCATCGCCGTATCGTGAATCTGCACCAGCGGCGGCGTGAGCACCGGCGTTTGCGCGAGCGTCTGATCGGCGAGTACCGGCGTGCCGTACGCGGTGAATTGCGTTCCCGGAAACCCCGCAACGCTGCGAAAGAGCAGTTCGGCGTAGAGCGCGTTGGCCCAACCGAAGTACGCGCGCGTGAAGAGCCAATAGCCGTCCGGCCAAAAACTTTCGTGAATCAGCCCGTCGTTCGAGTCGGTCTCAGCAAGCGTCGTGATACCCGCGGCGGTCTCCAGCGACGACGTCGCCGTCAGCGCGCGCGCGATGATGCCGAGCGGCCAAACGAATCCGTCGGGCGTGTGCGGGCTGCCGAGCCCCTGCGCGTATACGCCCCGAAAATAATACGGATTGCGCGGCGAGAGCGCGTACGCGCGCGTGTTCAGGTAAGCCGGATCGTCCGACGAGCACCAGCCCAGATACGCGAGCGAGACCAGATTCGGCACGTTCGCGTCGTCGACGTACAGATCGTGTCCCAGGCCGTCCGTTTCGTACACGTAGACCCAGCCGCCGTACGATGAATTCCAGACGCGCCCGTAGCGCATGACGCCGAGCGCGACCTGCGTGGCCATCGAAGTTGCTTCGTTTGCCAGATCGCGATCGCCGTATCCGTCGACCGCCAGCCGCGCGATGTCCTGCAGCGCGATTGCCGCGATGGCCTGCTGCGGAATATTGAACGGGTACGTCGTCGCGTCGTCGGACGGACGGAACGCCGACCAGATCATGCCGGTGTTCGTGTTGTACGCCTTGTTCAAGTCGACGCCGGGAAACGTGTAGCGGCTGCACTGCGCGTGCAGCTGCTCGCAGCGCCACGTGTCGACGATCTTACGCATCGCTTTGTGGAGCGCCGGCGTGTAGAGCATGCGCTGCTGCGTTTCCTGCCGGTACACCCACGCGAGCAGCACGGGCCATGCGAGCGAGCCCGCTTCCCACTTGCGCTCCCACACGCGATAATCGCTGCGGTAGGCATTTGCATAGGGATCGACGTCGACGTTCTTCGCATTGCGTTCGACGACGCCGGCGAATCGCACGGCGAGTATCGGATACGCGCGCGCGAAGCGCACGTACGGGAGCGTCTGCGCCGACGAATCGCGCAGCCACATCGCCGGAATGTCGCCGGTTTGAACGTACGTCGTGTTGTCGTTCTCGCTGTAAAAGTCCGAGAACAGCGTGTGAAAGAGCGATTGGGACTGAATCGGACGCACGCGATGGCCGGTCAGCGGAATGCTCAGCGGCTGCGCTTGCGCGGGGAGCGCGAGCGTACAGGCGAGCAGCGCGCATATCGCGGCGCGCAACAATCGAATCACAACGGCGTTATGGAGATCTCGCCGAGCGAGCCGTCCGCAGCCACCGGGGCGCGAAGCAGGACGCGCGTTCCATCCGAAAGCGTCACACGATACACAACCACCGAAGCTTGCCCGCCGGTTTCACGCCCGAGAAATTCGACCAGCGTTACGGTGAGCGGCGCAAGCAGCGCGCTCGCGCGCTGCTTGATTTGCGCGGTGACGCGAGGATCTTCGTTTTGAGCGGGGCCGAAACCGTCCGGCGGCGCTTGCGGCGCCATTGCCGCCAAAACGTCGAGCGCAAGCGGCGCGAGATCGACTTTGTCGGCGTTGCACAAGATGACCGCCTCATCCCCGGTTTCGGGTACGGTCAGCGCAAATGCGCTGTAGCCGTCGACGTTTCCGCTTGCATACCACACGCGTGCGCCGAGGCGTTCGCTTTGCAGCAGACCGTAGTACGGCGCGCGCAGCGTGTCGAGAAAGCGCAGCAGGTCGGGAACGTTCGAACTGAGCGCGGCCGCCGAAAACGCATACGCGGGCGATGACGGCGTCGCGCGCGCGAACGCGCGGCCGTCCCACGTATAGCCGAGCGCCTCATCCGGCTGATCGCCGTACCGCGTATGGTGCAGATGCAGCGGAGCGATGACGCGTCCGTCGACGTAGTCTTCGAACGGCATGCGCGCGGCGCGCTGCACGATCATCCCGAGCAGCACGTAATTCGTGTTGCTGTACGCGAACTGCGAACCGGGCTCGAACTGCAGCGGCTGCGCCGACACGCTCGCAAGCAGCTCTTCCGGCGAATACCATGCGTACCGGTTGAGCGCGTCGCGGTCGGTGTACGACGGAATGCCGCTGCGCTGGACGAGCAGATCGCGCACGCTCACGCCGGCGCCCCACGGAAAATCCGGAAGATAGCGGGCAACCGGAAGGTCCAAACCGATTTTTTGCCGGGCGGCCAGCGTTTCGAGGGCGCGCGCGGTGAACATTTTCGTGAGCGATCCGATGCGATACACGGTCTGCGGCTGCGCCGGCAGATGGCGGAGCGTGTCGCGATCGCCGTAGCCGCGCATGTAGATCGTGCGGCCGCGCTGCGCGATGCCCAGCGAGAGTCCGGCAACGTGCTGCGAGCGCATGACGATGCCGACGGCCGTATCTACGGGGCCCTGTAAGAACAGAGCCAGGAGCAGCGCGTGCATGAAGCGCACTTCCACTAGTAATGGATTTGCTCCGTCAATTCGAATCGGGAACGCCGCGCGCGCTGGCGCGTGCGATTTCGCGCGCGGAATCCGGCCACGGCGCGGAGTTGATTCGCCACCTCTTCGCCAAGACGGGGCGCGCGATGACCATCGGCCTGACCGGACCGCCGGGCGTCGGTAAATCGACGCTCAGTTCGGCCCTGGTGCGAAAAGCCCGATCGCTCGGAAAAACGGTCGGCGTCGTCTCGGTCGATCCGAGTTCGCCGTTCTCGCACGGCGCGCTGCTCGGCGACCGCATCCGCCTCACCGAGCATTTCACCGACAGCGGCGTGTTCATCCGGTCGATGGCGAGCCGCGGGCATTTGGGCGGACTCGCCGGCGCGACCGCGGATGCGGTGCTGCTCATGGACGCGTTCGGTTTGGACGTCGTCATGATCGAGACGGTCGGCGTCGGCCAATCCGAGATCGAGATTGCGGAGCTCGCGCAGACGACCATCGTCGCGCTGCAGCCCGGGAGCGGCGATTCGATTCAAGTGCTCAAAGCGGGCATCATGGAAGTCGCCGACGTTTTCGTGGTCAACAAAAAGGATCACCCGATGGCGAATCAGCTCAAGCGCGAGATTCGCTCCATGATGGAGATGCTCGATTTCAGCGGGTGGGTGCCGGAACTGGTCATGACGCAAGCGACCAGCGGCGAAGGCGTCGACGAGCTCTGGAGCGCGATCGAAAAACACGTCGAGTATCTTCACCATTCCGGTGAAATGGCGGAGAAGCGCCGCGAAGCGTTCACGCATCAAGTGCGCCAGCTCGCGCTCGGGCATCTGCAGCGTAAGCTCGAACGCGAACTGGAGAGCGAGGTCGCCGCAGGCGTCGATCCCTATGCTGCCGCCGAACGCGTGCTGCAAAGCTTCAGCGTCCTACCCGAGCGCGGCGAGGAGCCGATTCGCCCGCCGCACGTGCGCGCATCCGTCAAAGGCCTGATGTAGCGGGCGCGGCATGAACGAGCCGGTGCTCTTAGTCGGCGGCCTTGCCGTGGCTTTGGCGCTGGCCATCGTCTCGAAGCGCCTGGACGTGCCCTATCCGATTCTGTTCGTACTCGGCGGCACCGTACTCGCGTTCGTCCCGGGCATTCCGCCGGTGCACATCGCGCCCGATTGGATCTTTCTTGCGATCTTGCCGCCGCTGCTGTTTTCCGCAGGCTGGTCGACCGATTGGATCATCTTCCGTGAAAATCTGCCGGCGATCGTGCAGCTCGCGATCGGTCTGGTCATCGCGACCACCGTCGTGGTCGCGCTGATCGCCAATGCAATCGTTCCGGCGCTTGGCCTGGCCGGTGCGTTCGTGCTGGGCGCCATCGTTTCGCCGCCCGACGCGGTCGCGGCGGCCGCGAGTTTCGAGCGTTTTGCGGTGCCGCGGCGCATTCGGGGGGTGATCGAGGGCGAAGCGCTCGTCAATGACGCCACCGCGCTGGTCATCTACGGCTACGCGGTGGCGGCGAGCGCCGTCGCCTTCTCGCTGCGCACGGCGGCCTGGTCGTTTCTGCTCGTTGCAGTCGGCGGCATCGTCGTCGGTCTGGTGGTTTCGTGGGTGATCGAAGGTCTTTCACGCGTGCTCTCGCGCTACGATCTGAGCGATACGCTCGTCGAAAACTTGCTGCTCATCGGCACGCCGTATTTGGCGTATTTGAGCGGTCAGGCGCTGCACTTCTCGGCGGTGCTCGCCGTCGTCGTCGCGGGAATCGCGCTCTCGCGGCGATCCTCCGTCGTCTACGGACCGCAGACGCGCCTGATCGCGTACAACGTATGGACGCTGTGGATCTATTTGCTCAACGCGTACGTCTTTTTGGCAATCGGTCTGCAGTTGCGATCGTTCGTCGCTCAAGGCTCGCGGATCTTCGACGCGCTTCCCGCCGCGCTGATCCTCAGCGCCGCCGTTATCGTCATTCGGCTCCTATGGATATTTCCGACGACGTGGCTTGCGCGATACGTTCGATCGCTGCGCGGCTGCTATTCGCACGTTCCGTTCAGTTGGCTCACCGTCATCGGGTGGAGCGGCATGCGCGGGATCGTCTCGCTGGCTGCCGCACTGGCGCTTCCCGCGAATTTTCCGCACCGGCAATTCATCGTCTTCATCACCTTCGTCGTCATCTTCATTACACTGGTCGGACAGGGGCTTACGCTCAATCCGCTGCTGCGCGCGTTGCACGTTGAAGAAGAAAGCGACGAAGGGCGTCACGAGATAGAGATCCGTACGGCGGCGCTCCAGGCCGGGTTGTCCCGGATCGGCGAGTTGCAGACGCGTTCGGACGATCCGCACGAGCGCGAGGATCTGGCGCAGCTGCGGCACGAGTACGAGAGCCGCATCGCGCACCTGCGCTCCGTGGATGCGGACGGGCATCATCCGGTGCTGGCCGACGTGACGCACGACTACGCCGAAAAGGAGGCGCTGCGCGCCGAGCGCCTGGCCATCATGCGCCTGCGCGACGCCGGGGAGATTCCCGACGAGATCTTTCGTCGCATCCAGTACGATCTCGACCTCGCGGAGTCGCGGCTCTCCTAGCGCCCTGCCGTTGACGGGAGCCGTCCTCCGACCTTAAAGCTTGCCTGGCAGGCTCATTATTGGGAAAATACGTCGGGCACGAAGAATCGAGGATAGCCCTTCGGGGCTCCGCCATTCCAGCAAGGGGCAATCTTGGCCAAGATGATCCAGCGGCCCAGCGGCCTGGGCGCGCAACCGACGAGCGAGTTCGTCCACCAGAAAGAGCAGTGGGAAGCGGCCTGCGCCAAAGGCAAGGGCCGTAAAGGCCCCGGTTCGGGCGCGGTCGATCGCACGATCTCGGACCTTCCTTTGAAAACGCTCTACGGGCCGGAAGACGTCGAACATCTCGATCTGGCGAGCGACCTGGCCTATCCCGGGCAGTACCCCTACACCCGCGGCATCCATCCGAACATGTACCGGGACCGGCTCTGGACGATGCGTCAGTTCGCCGGCTTCGGCAACGCCAAGCAGACGAACGAGCGGTATCACTTCCTGCTCTCGCAGGGACAGCACGGCCTTTCGGTCGCGTTCGACATGCCCACGCTCATGGGCTACGACTCCGACGCCGCGCAAGCGCGCGGTGAAGTCGGAAAGTGCGGCGTCGCCATCGACTCGCTCGCCGACATGGAAGCGCTCTTCGACGGCATCGACATGGGCGATATCACGACCTCGATGACGATCAACGGGCCGGCGTGCATCGCGCTCGCGCAGTACGTCGCCGCCGCGGAAAAGAAAGGTATTCCGCGCGCGAAACTCGGCGGTACGATTCAGGCGGACATTCTCAAAGAGTACATCGCCCAGAAAGAGTGGATCTTTCCGCCGCGTCCGCACATGCGCGTCATCGTCGACATGATGCGCTTTTGCCGCGACGAGATGCCGAAGTGGAACACGATCTCGATCAGCGGCTATCACATCCGCGAGGCGGGCTCGACCGCCGTGCAAGAACTCGCCTTCACGCTCGCCGACGGGTTCGCGTACGTCGAGGCCGGCATGAAAGCGGGCATGGACGTCGACTCGTTCGCACCGCGGCTTTCGTTCTTTTTCAACGCGCATATCGACTTTTTCGAAGAGATCTGCAAGTACCGCGCCGCGCGCCGCATCTGGGCGCGTCACATGCGCGAGAAGTACGGCGCGAAGGATCCGCGTTCGTGGCAGCTGCGCTTCCACACGCAGACGGCCGGATGCAGCGCCACCGCGCAGCAGCCCGAGAACAACATCGTTCGCGTCGCGTACGAAGCGCTCGCGGCGGTACTCGGCGGAACGCAGTCGCTGCACACCAACTCGATGGACGAAGTGCTCGCCCTGCCGACCGAAAAATCGGTGGAGATCGCCCTGCGTACGCAGCAGGTGCTCGCGTACGAAACCAACGTGACGAACGTGGTCGATCCGCTCGGCGGCTCGTACTACGTCGAAGCGCTCACCGACGAGATGGAAAAACAGGCGGAAGACTACTTCCGCCAAATCGAAGAGTACGGCGGCGTCATCGAAGCGATCGAAGCGGGATTCTTCCAGCGCGAAATCGCCGACGCCAGCTATCGCTATCAGCGCTCGCTGGAGACCAAAGATCGCATCATCGTCGGCGTGAACGCGTTCGAGAAACCCGAAGACGACGTCGACATCGAGCTGCTGAAGATTACCGAAGAGATCGAGCGCGGCCAGGCCCGCGCCGTACAAGGAGTGCGCACGCACCGCGATCCGAACGCCGTGCAGCGCGCGCTCGACCGGCTCAAAGCCGCCTGCAACGATCCGGGCGACAACCTCATGCCCCACCTGATCGACTGCGTCAACGCGTACGCGACCGAAGGCGAGATCGTCGAGGCGATGGTCGGCGTTTACGGCCGCTACACGGAGCGAGCTGCATTTTAAAAAGTATGCGCACACAAACAGAAGACGAGCGCCAAGCCGCTGCGGCGACGCTCAAAGAAGTCATGGCGAAGCTGGAAGAGGCGCTGCGCCTCTCACGGCAACTCGAGGAGCACGAAACGGCTCGTAGGGAGCGTTGCGGGGCGGGCTCGCATGGCTAGACCGCTCCGTATCGTCATCGCAAAGGCCGGACTCGACGGACACGATCGCGGCGCGAAAGTGATCGCGCGCGCGCTGCGTGACGCCGGCATGGAAGTCATCTACACCGGGTTGTTCCAAACGCCGGAGCAAATCGTGCAGACGGCGATTCAGGAAGACGCCGACGGCATCGGGCTCTCCATTCTTTCGGGCGCGCACATGACGCTCTTTCCGCTCATCGTCGAGCAGCTCAAAACGCAAGGCGCGGAGGATATCGTGTTTTTCGGCGGCGGAACGATTCCGCCGGAAGATGCGGACGAACTGCGGCGCAAGGGTGTGAAGGCGATCTTCACGCCGGGTGCGCCTTTGAGCGACATCGTCAATTTCGTTCAAGCCGAGTGCGGGAAGAGACGGGAGCTCGTCGGCTAGCCTTTCGGCTTTCCGTTCCCGTCCGGGGATGGGCGGCCGGGAAAACGTTCGCAAAATCACCTCCTGTGATTTTGCTACTTCTCCGCTTTTTTGCGAGAACGAAGTTTTGAAGTCGACATCCTGTCGAGCGCAAAAAAGTCGGAGATTTCCCGGCCGCCCATCCCCGGACGGGAACTCCAAGCCGAAAGACTAACCTCCTCGTTTTATACATTTGATATGATTCAGACGCAGACTGTTCGGACTCGAGTGGCTCCTTCGCCGACTGGCGATCCGCATGTCGGTACCGCTTATGTTGCGCTGGTGAATTTGTGCTTGGCCAAAAGGCAAGGCGGCGAGTTTGTGTTGCGCATCGAGGATACGGATCGGGTGCGCAGTACGCGGGAGTCGGAGCAGGCGATTCTCGATTCGCTGCGGTGGCTCGGTTTGGTTTGGAGCGGCGAGCCGTTTCGGCAGAGCGAGCGGTCGGAGATTTATCGCGAGCACGTGCAGCGGCTGCTCGACGACGGGCATGCGTTCCGGTGTTTTTGTACGCCGGAGAGGCTCGAAGAGATGCGCGAGACGCAGCGGCTCTCGAAGCAGCCGCCGCATTACGACGGGCATTGTCTGCATCTGAGCGAGGCCGAGATCCAAAAGAATTTGGATTCGGGCGTGCCGTTCACCATTCGGATGAAGGTGCCGGAGAGCGGCGTGTGCGTGTTCGAAGATACGCTGCGCGGGCGCATCGAGATCGAGTGGAAGAGCGTCGACATGCAGGTGCTCATGAAGTCGGACGGGTTTCCGACGTATCATCTTGCGAACGTCGTCGACGATCATTTGATGGGAATTACGCACGTCATTCGCGGTGAGGAGTGGATCAGCTCCGCTCCCAAGCATATTTTGCTTTATCAGTACTTTGGGTGGACGCCTCCGCAGCTCTGTCATTTGCCGCTGCTGCGCAATCCCGACAAGAGCAAACTGAGCAAACGCAAGAATCCGACGAGCATTCTCTATTACCGCGAGAAGGGGTATCTGGCCGAAGCGCTGCTCAACTTTCTGGGTCTGCTCATCGATTCACGCAACGATAATCCGGAGTTGCTGCAGTGCGATTCGCCGGCTGACCTCGTCGATGCGATGGCGCGCGGGTTCGAACTCGAGCGCATCGCGCTGGGCGGGCCGGTCTTCGACATGAGCAAATTGAACTGGCTCAACGGACAGTGGATTCGCCGGTATTCGCCGGAGCAGTTTTTGCGGGTTTTGGCCGAGTGGGGCTTCGAGTGGCCGGCGGCGATCGGGCAGGAGCAGCGCGTGCACATTGCGGCGGTCGCTGCGCCGCGGATCGAAACGCTGGCTGACTTCGGGCCGCTGATCGAGTTTTTCGTCGAGACGCCGCAGGTGACGCGCCGCGATCTCGCGCTGCCGAAACTCACCGAAGACGAAGCCAAGGTTGTGTTGAACGCGGCTATCGAAGAGCTGCTGGCGCTCGACGAAGCGCAGTGGGTCCAGGCCAGTATCGGCGAGCGGCTCAAGACTGCGGCGGCTGCAAACGAGCGCAAGTTCAAAGACGTCGCGCAACTTTTTTACATTGCGATTACCGGAAGCCCGACCTCGCTGCCGCTTTTTGACGGCATGGAGATTTTGGGCAAGATCGAGTCGGTGCGCAGATTGCGCGCGGCGCTGGAGGCTTTGCATTAGATGAAGGTGCGCGCGATCGTTCTGGCGGCAGGTAAAGGCACGCGCATGAAGAGCGCGACGCCCAAGGTGCTCCACGAACTCTGCGGGCGTCCGATGCTCTGGTACGTGCTTCGCGCACTGCGCTGCGCGGGCGTCGACGAGATCGTGGTCGTGACGAACGACGAGTTGCAAACGTGCATCGAAGCATTCGGCGTGCGCGGCATCGTTCAGCGCGAGCAGCTCGGCACGGGACATGCGGTGCAGGTCGCGCTTGCGGAGCTGCCGCACGAGCCGGGCGGCCGCGTCGTGATCGCGTACGGCGACATGCCGCTGGTGCACGAAGAGATCTTTCGCGGCGTCGTGGGGTCGCTGCAGGCGCTGCAGAACGGTGCGCCCGCGCTGGCGATGGTCACGGTGCGGATGCCGCTGCCATCGAACTTCGGGCGCGTCATTCGCCGCGGCCACGACGTCGAGCGCATCGTCGAGGCTCGCGACGCCACGCCGGCGCAGCTCGAGGTCGACGAGATGAACGCCGGCATCTACGCGTACGAAGAAGACGCGCTGCGCGATGCGGTCGCGCGGCTGCGCAGCGACAACGCGCAGGGCGAATATTATTTGACCGATACGATCGCCGATTTCGTCGAGTCCGGAAAACGCGTGGTGCCGGTGATGGCGACGGACCATCTGCACGTGCTCGGCATCAACGATCGGGTGGAACTGGCGATCGCGCGCAAAGAAATGAACAAGCGTCTGTGCGCGCAGTACATGCGCGACGGCGTGACCATCATCGATCCCGACGCGACCTATCTCGAGCCGGAACTCGAAATCGGGCGCGACACGGTGATTTACCCCAACAGCACGATCGGGCGCCTTTCGCAGATCGGCGAGCAGTGCGTCATCGGGCCGAACGCGCGGCTCTCCAACGCGCGCATCGGGGATCGCGTGGCGGTTCGCGAGAGCGTCATCATCGACAGCACGGTCGGCAACGACGTCGCCGTCGGACCGTTCGCGCACCTGCGCAGCCAAACGGTGCTCGCGGACAACGTGCACATCGGCAACTTCGTCGAGGTGAAGAATTCCAAACTGGCCGAGAACGTCAAAGCCGGCCACCTGACCTATTTGGGCGATTCGGAGATCGGCGAAGACACGAACATCGGAGCGGGCACCATCACGTGCAATTTCGACGGCGTGCGCAAGAACAAAACGACGATCGGCCGCAACGTCTTCATCGGATCGAATACCTCGCTCATTGCGCCGGTCAACGTCGGCGATGACGCGCTTACCGGCGCTTCAGCCGTCGTCACCAGAGACGTTCCCGCCGGGGAACGCGTCGCCGGCAACCCCGCGCGGCCGCTGCCCAAAAAATAAAAAAAAGCCGGGGCGCATGCGCTCGCCCCGGCTTTCCTCCACGAAGCGTGAGGAGGATCTTGCAGAACCGCTTGCGGTTCTTAGATCTGGCTGTTCAGCAGGCTTGCGTCGAACGATCCCAAGCCGGTGGTGTAGTCGTATCCGGGAAGCGAGGTGTACAGAGCGTTGCTCCCCGTGAGGATGTCGTGGAAACCGCCGTCCGGCTGCCATGCGGGCGGACCCGCGTTCACCGAACCCGCCGCGTGCGACACGAAGTTCTTGTAGAACCACACGGGCGCAAAGCCGAGCTTGTTGCCGTGCGCGTATTGTACGCGCGCCCACGTGCCGGCGGAGAGCGGTGACGCAAGGCTCGTGCCGCCGGTGATGCATCCGTTGGAACAGGAGCCGCCGTTTACGGCCTGCTCGTTGTTGTAGATGATCGCGTTGCCGATCGGGCCTTCACCCGCGTTTATCGCGACGTCGGGGACGCCGCGCATGCTCAGCGCGTTCGCACTCACGGGCTGCGCTTTCTGCTCCCATACCGGCGAATATTCGAACTGGCTCAATCCGCCGCCGCCGGCGGGCCACACGTCTTCGCCTTTATACGATCCGTCGGCGTTGCTGTAGAGCTCCGTGCCGCCGACTGCTGCGACGTACGGTGACGAAGCGGGATACTCCACAAACGGTGCGCCGCCCGGAACGCCGTTGGTGTCGACGAAGTTATTGCAGTAGCCGCCGTTATCGCCGCTCGACACGAACATCGTCATGCCTTTTGCGGCGCCTTCCACCAGCATCTCGTCCATTGCAACCATCGATCCGTCCAGGAACGGGAAGAACTCGCAGCCTCCGAATGAGGAGTTGCCGATGTTCGTGTAATGCTGCGTAACCCATTTGCTGTATTCGAGTGCGATATCGGAGTCGGTCAGCGAGGTCGTTTGATAGATGTAGATCGCCTTGAGGCTCTGAGCCATACCCTGCGAATACGTCATGTCGAGCGTCCACTCGCCGTTGCCGGCGGTATCGCCGCTGTTGAGCCCGACTTGAATGACGTTCACCGGAATCTGCGGCATGTTGTCCTTCTGCTCGTTGGTGCGGAAGTCGGCGATCGCGCCGCTCGTGTCACCTTCAGCCATAATGGCGACGGGTGTGCCGCTGGCCGGTTTCATCGATGCTGCATCGTACGCGATCTGAAATGTCGCCGGATTGTACCAGCGCAAGCACGCCTGCGGCGGTGTGGCGACTCCTTTGACTTCGCAGTTCGTCGGCTGCGGGTTGCTCTTGAACGCCTGCAAGTTGTTCAGGCCGAGAACGGATACGACGATACCGCCCAGCGCGCTCGGAACGTACGCCGGTGCGACGTTCGCGATAAAATTGACTCCGCCGCCGGAGAAGGAATGAATCGACGTATCGAAAGCGTTTTGCGCTTGCGCGATCGTTCCGGTGGCGCTCACGAGCACGTTGTCCGGCTCGACCGTAACGTTGGAAAAGCCTTTGCTTTGAAGGTACGACGTGACTTGCGAAACTTCGCTGGGCGTCGGCCCATAGGTCGACGAGAAGGCGGCGTCGTCGAGAACGGTTCCCGAAGCGATGACTTGCTGCAACTGCGAGGCGTTGTGCAAGCCCAGCGCGACCCGGACCGTCACGGAGCTCGTTGCCGGTGCGGCGCCGAGGTCGGTTGCATTTGCGATTGGTATGGCGGCGGTGTTCGTGGATGCCCACCCCGCGGGGGCAGCGGCAGTCGCAGCCGGTTTGATGGTACCGCCGTTATTCGACTGCGGCATCGCCGGGACGGCGGAGCTTCCGCCATGGCCCGCGCACGACGCAGTCGCGAGGCCTACGGCCAGGCCCAGGACAGCGAGTCTTTTCATCGGTTCTTCCTCCGTTATCAGCGTACGTAGCGCGCCCGCTCGGCAACATACCGAAAACCGAGTAGAAAAAAAGGCCGCCGGAGCAGCGGCGGCCTTGGTACGCGCATCTATCGTCCTAGTAGGCGATCGTTTGGTTGAGCCCGGAGATGTCGAAGGTTCCCAGGCCCGTCGTGTAGTCGTAACCGGGCGCTGCCGTATACGTGCCGTTGGCGCCGGTGATGATGTCGTGGAATCCGCCGTAGCTTTCGGTCGGCGGCGGACCTTGCACGAGCGTTTCACCGCCTTCGAATTGCACGTAGTTGTGATAGAAGTGCACCGGCGCGTAGCCCAGCGTGGGGTGAGCGCTCAGCATGCGCGCGTACACGCCCATGGAAAGCGGCGAAGCCTCACTCGTTCCGCCGATGCTGCACGGCGAGCTGCACGAACCGTTGATGAACTGAATCGGCTGCGTCGTGTAGACCAGATACGCGCCGGAGTTTGCATCCGCGGCCATCGCGACGTCGGGGACGCCGCGCAGGTTGCCGGCCGCCAGGATTCCGGTCGTCAATTGCACGGGCTGCTGCCAGCTCGTTGCGTTTTCGAATTGGCTCAGGCCGCCGCCGCCGGAGTTCCACGCCGTTTCACCGAGATAGGTTTCGTCGTTGTTCGAGAGCACCGTCGTGCCGCCGACCGCGACGACCCACGGCGAAGACGCGGGATACGAGATTAGCGGCGGTCCCGATGCCGGAACGCCGTTGGTCGGCGCGAGCGGACATGACGAACCCGTATCGCCCGTGGAAGCGAACATCGTTTGACCGTGCGCTGCCGCGAACATCAGGATTTGATCGTCCGCGCGCATCGCGCCGTCGAGATATGCACTATATTCGCACTCGCCGAACGACGAGTTGCCGACTTGCGCGAGGTTGTCTGACTCCCACCGGCTGTATTCGTTCGCAACGTCGGAATTGGTCAGCGACGTCGTGTCGTACAGATACAGCGCCTTGACGGTCCCGGCGATGCCGGTGGAGCTCTGCGTATCGAGATCCCATTCGCCGACGCCCGCCGTGTCGGGGCTGGAAATCCCGACTTTCACGACGGTCACCGGGACCGCCGCGAGCCCTTGCTGCTGCTCGGCGTACGCGAGATCCGCGACCGTTTCCGAAACGTTGCCCTCGGCCATCACCGCAACGCTGGTGTTTGCGCCCGTGGGCGCGGTGCCCGCGTCGTAGTACGTTTGAATTGCGTGCGCGTCATAGCTGCGTACGCATGGAACGCCCGACGGAGCGGGATCGGTGGGGAAGCACGCGGTCGGGCCCGAGGCCATGCGTGCCGCGTCGTTCAAGCCGAGCACCGCGATCGCGATGCCGCCGAGCGAGGACGGAACGAAGGCCGGCGTCGTATTCGCGAAGACGGTCTTGCCCGAGAGCGAGAACGATTCGAGCGTTGTGTCGAACGCCTTTTGCGCGATCGCCGCCGTACCGTCGGCGCTCACGAGCAGATGATTCGGCGCGACGCTCACGTTCGTGAAGCCTTGCGTTTGGAGATAGTTCGTCACCTGCGCGACTTCGTCGCTCGTCGGTCCGTACTGCGCCATGACCTGCGAGTCGGAGAGACGCGTTCCCGACGCAATCGCTTGCGCGAGCTGCGTGAGATTGTGCGCTTGCAGCGCGACGCGCACGGTGAGTGCCTGCGACGAAGCCAGCGCACCCAAATCCGTTGCGTTTGCGATCGTGACGCCTTGCGTTGCGGTTGACGACCAGCCGGACGGCGCGGAGACGATTGCGCTTTGATGTGCGCCGCCCGTACCGGTCGATCCCGGAACTGCGGGCAGCGTGGGCTGCCCGCCATGTCCGGAACATGATGCGGTGAGAATACCGGCCGCCAGCGCGACCGCAGACAATTTTTTCATGTTCGTGTTCCTCATTGTCCGGCGATTGCGTTGGTCTTGACGACGTCGAAGCTGCCAAGGCCGGTCGTGTAGTCGTAGCGCGGCAGCGCCGTGTACGCGCCGTTCGTGCCCGAGAGAATGTCATGGAATCCGCCGACGAGCGAGGTGGGCGGCGGTCCCGCGCTCATTGCGCTCGAGTTCGGATTGTTCGCGTAGATCCGGTAGAACAGCGGCGGGGCAAAGCCGAGCGTGCCGCCGTGTGCGGATTGCATGCGCGCATACGCGCCCGCGGCGAGCGGCGATGCGAGACTGGTTCCGGCCTCGATGCACGGCGTGCACGATCCGTTCGCCGCCTGTGCGGACGAATAGACGAGATATCCGGTTTCAATCGATGCATCCATCGCGATGTCCGGCGAGCCGCGATAGCTGTATCCGACGGCCGTCGTGCCGACGGGCTGCGCGGGCGATTCCCAGTACGGCGAATATTCGAATTGACTCAGTCCGCCGCCGCCCGCTTCCCACGAGGTCTCGCCGAGATAGCTGCCGTCGGCATTGCTGAACAGATCCGTGCCGCCGACTGCGACGACGTAGGGTGAGGATGCCGGATATTCCACCATCGGCACACCGCCGGGCGCGCCGTTCGTGTCGACGACCGCGGTACAGTAGGCACCGTTATCGCCCGTTGAAACGAACATCGTTTGACCTTGCGATGCGGCCTCTACGAGCACTTCATCGGCGGCGAGCATGGAACCGTCTTGATACGGGAAGACTTCGCATCCGCCGAACGAGCTGTTTCCGATCGGATCTTTATCGTCGATCACCCACTTGTTGTAGGAGACCACCATGTCGGAGAAGCTCATCGAGGGCATGATGTAGAGATCGATCTGTTTGACCGCGGCGGCCAGCCCTTGCACGGCGGTCATGTCCAGCGTCCACTCGCCGTTGCCCGACGTGTCGCTGTTCGGCGCGCCGACCTGAACGAGATTCACCGGCACTTGCGGCAAGTTGTAGACTTGCTCGTTCCAGCGGAAATCGCTGACGGCTTGCGTGACGTCGCCTTCGGTGAAGATCGCGACGGACGTGTTCGCACCGGTGGGTGCGTTCGCCGCGTCGTACGCGAGCTGGATGGTCGCGGGATCGTAGAAGCGCGGGCAGATGCCCTCGGCGTTGACGCCTTGCGTGCACGCGTCCGCAGTGGGAACGGGTGTCGGTGTGGGCGTCGGCGTCGGCGTTGCAGTCGGCGCTGCCGTCGGTGCGGGCGTCGGCGTCGCGGTCGGTGCAGGCGTCGGCGAGGGTGTCGGCGTCGGTTTCGGTTTGCCGCCGTTCTTGGGCTGCGGCTTCTGCATCTGCGCGTTGTTCAAGCCGAGCACGGCGATGACCAGACCCGCGAGCGCCTGCGGCACGTATGCCGGCTGCGTGTTCGCAAAAAGTTTGGCGCCGGCGGAATCGGAATACGACTCGAGTTGCGTGCTGAACGCCTTCTCGATTGTTGCAACGCTGCCCGTCGCGTCGATGAGAATGTTGTTCGGCTCCGCCTCTACGCTCGTGAAGCCTTGCGATTGCAGATAGGTTTTTACTTGCCCGACCTGATCGGCGGTCGGCGCGTAGGTGCTCATGAAGGTGCCGCGCGGCGTGATCTGTCCCGCCGCGACGGATTGCTTGAGCTGATCGACGTTGCGCAATTGCAGCGCGACGTGAACGGTCAGCGTCTGCGCGGACGCGAGCGGACCGGTGTCGGTTACGTTCGTGAGTTGGATCGCCTGCGTGGCGGTCGTGGCAAGGCCGAGCGGCACGCTCACGGTCGCCGCCGTAGCGCGCGTTCCGTGAAGCCCCATCGTGCTCGGTACGCCGGGATTCGCCGGTGTAGTCGGTAGCGCCGAGCCCCCGTGCCCGGAGCAGGATGCGGTAATGAAGCCGACGGTCAATGCCGCGGCAGCCAGTCGTTTCATGAACTAGGACTCCTCCTCGTTTCTCAGCGTACGTGCGCCGGTAGCGAAACGACATACCGAAAACCGGGTAGGGCACCCCCGCATGCTTGCGCGGTATGATTGAGCCACGATGGTGGTATCACTCGCGGGCGAGTGGGACATTTACCGGCGCGAGGAACTGCGCAACCGGCTCGAGCCCGCTTATTACGAACGCCAGGTCATCTTCGATCTCACGGCAGCGAAATACGTGACGAGCACGCTCATCTGCGCGCTCGTCGTCGCCCACAAGCACCGTCAGGAGCAGTGTATGGCGCCGGCGATGGTCGCGGTCAAGTCGGCGTTCGTGCGCCGTCTACTGGGTGCGACCGGGCTCGACGGCCTCTTTCCGATTTTTGAAAGCGTAGAGGACGCGGTTCGCGCGTCCTCCACACCCGAAGAAGAATCAGCCTAAGCGCTTACAGTCCGCCGACTCCGCTGGGCGATCCCAAGCCGGTCGGCCAGTCATAGCCCGCCGGGGCCACGTCGTGAAAGGCGCTCCGGTGCGCGTACGAATACGCCGGCCCTTGCGGATTTCCGGAAAGTGCGTACGCTGCGGCGACGATCGGCGCGCCGACACTCGTGCCGCCCGCAACGAGCCATCCGCCCGCGGTCGAATCGTACATCGACACGCCGGTTTTCGGATCGGCGATCGCGGCGACGTCGACTGCGGAGCGCTTACCTTGGCAGTAATTGTTGCCTTGCCAATCGGGCTTGATTTCGTACAGGCTGCAGCCTTGACCGGTGTACGCCCACGCCGATTCGCTCCATGCGCCGGTGCCGCCGGTAAGCGAGGTTCCGCCGACGGCGGTAACGTAGGGCGAGGCTGCCGGATAAAACGGCTGCGCCGCATCGCCCGCACTTACCGTAATCGCGATCCCCGGATGATTATAATGCGAATCCTCGGTGCTCTCGCCGCTCCATTCCGCGGCGTAATAGCTGTTGCTGATCGCGATCGCACCGGATCGAGCCGCCGCATCGACGGCAGCGCCCAAGTCGTCGAGCGAATTCGAATTCGCTTCGACGAGATCGATCTTGCAATTCGGGCATACCGCGGAGACCATGTCGAGATCGAGCGAAGACTCGACGGACCACGTGACGTCGCTCACCGGATACGAAGCGGCTTCACCCTGCTGATTCAGTTTTTGAAAGCATCCGTTCACACTCGTGCAGGGCGGCAGACCGTACGCATTGCGGTACACGGCCAGATCGCTCTCGGCGGCGGGATTGTCGTATGCGACGACGATCGCAACCGTTCCGCCGCCGTTTTGCGGCGACAGCGCGTAGGCGTTCTGCAATTGCTCGGGGTGCAGACCGGGCAGCATATCCGCCGGAGTCTGCGCTTGGGCGATCGCGGCGATTGCGGAATTCACGACGACCGTGCAATCCGCGGACCCCGTCGCCACCGCGTTTCCGCAGGCCAGAATTTCATCGCCGGGAAGCGCCGACGCGCCGCCGCCGGGAAGAGCCGAAGCGCCGCCGCCGGGAAGCGCAGACGCGCCGCCCATCGTTTGCAGGGGCGGGTGCGACGCGAGCGACGAGCCGCCGCAGCCGGCCAGGAGCAGCGCGGAGGCCACGATACAGCAACGGGTCAGCAAACGGCACTCCTTTTCAGCACGAAATAGCAAGCCGGCCGCCCGATGCCGGCGAGAGACCGTTAGGCGTGTACCCACCCGGCGCCTACCGCTAACGCCACGGCTTCGCGGCGCCCGCTGCATTGCAGCTTGCGGCAAATGGCGCGAATGTGGGTGTCGACCGTGTGCGGACTGCGCCCCGTTCGGGTCGCAATCTCTTTGGTGCTCGCTCCGGCTGCGAGCAGTTGGAGTATCTCGCGTTCCGCGGGCGTGAGCTGGCTGTAACCTTCGCCTTGCGTCTGCGTCGACGGAAGCGCCTCCAGCATACGCGCGATTCCGCCCAGGTGAATCGCGACCAGCCGGTCGAGTTCGGCGCGATACGCCTGCGCGTCGGCTTGCTCCAGGCGCACGCGGCGCAGCGTGCGTATCGCCTGAGCGAAGGCACGCGCGCGCGGCCACGCCCTCGCCGTGCCTTCCGCTTCGGAGAGATAACGGTGCGAAGCCGCGTCGTGACCGCGCACCAAATGCGCGAGCGCGAGATAGACCAGGGAGAGCGTCGAGCGCAGCGCGGGCGCGGAGACTTCGTGCAATTCCCCGCGTGCGCGCTCGAGCGCGCGATCGCTCTGCTCTTGCAGACCGCACGCGGATGCGTAGAACGCCAACTGGCTCCACGCAAGCGCGCGGCGATCGGGACTGGACTGCATCGGCGGACTCTCTTCGAACATGTCGTATGCGCGTTGGAAATCGCCGCTCCACGTTGCGCGCATCGCCATGGCGGGCAGCAGCGCTTCGGTGCGTGCGTGCGTAAACGTCGGACTCACCTCCGCGATCGCGAGTTCCAGGCGCTCGAGCGTCCCGTCGTCGCCCCGATCGACCGCGAGTTCGTACGAGGCCATCAGGGCGAACGTGCGCGCCTGACTGTCGGCCGCTTTGCGCGCGCACCGATCCATGTTCTCGAGCGCTTCGAGGCTGCCCGGCGCGTCGTCGGCCTCGTACTTCACCGTGTAGAGCGCGCTATACGCTCTGGCAGCCAGTCCGTAAAGATTGTGCGCCTGCGCCACTTCGAGCGCGAGTTCCGCGTAGCGCGCGGTACGCTGCGGATCGGCGTATTGGAAAACGTACGCCGCCTGGTGATAGAGCCGTGCGCGCACCTCGTCGTCGACGCGCGGCGTAAGCGCGCCGAGCGCGAGCTCGATCGTCTGCATCGCTTCGCTCGTGCGATCCGCGCGCGCGTAGGCGGTGGCGAGGGTACCCAAGAGCGGTACGCGCTCCTCGGCGGTAATGGACGTGTCCGCCGCGTACGGTTCGGCCAGCGCGATGCAGTCGCGTCCCTGGCGCACGAGTTCGATCGCATACCGCGAAACGATCGCGACGCGCAAATGGGGATCTTCGGCGCGCTCGATCGCCGCGCGAAAATCCGGCTCCGCAATCTCGAAGCGCCCGTGCGCCGATTCAACCATCGCGCGAAGACCGAGCACCTCCGGATTGCGCGCGCGCACCTGCGGCGAGAGCGCCGCAATTGCCAGCGCGATCGCGTCGCTGCCGCCGGATTCGAAGAGTGCGAATCCGCGCCGCTCCAGGATCTCGACGATTTCGGAGTCCGCGTGCGCCTTGGCGTAGAGCGTGAGTGCGTCCAGATGCTCGCGCCGCCGTTCGAGTATGCCGGCAGCCTCGACCATCGCACGCACCCATTCGCGCTCGCCCGAACGGCGCAGTTCGGTTTCCAGAAAATCGCGAAAAAGATCGTGATAGCGAAATTGCCCCGGCGATACCTCGTTCAAAAATGCGACGTTTGCGCGGAACTCGTGTAGAAATTCCGCGGTCGCGCCGAGCGCGTGAGCGATCTCGACGTCGAACGAGGGAAGGACGCAGCTGGTGAGCGCAAACGCGCGCTGCGGCAGCGAAAGCGCGGCGAATACCTGCTCCGCCAAATAGCGGTAGATCAATTCCCGCGTGCCGAACGACGCGGTACGGATGTCGGTCGAGCGCGTGCGCGTGCGCAGCGCGATCGTCAGTGCGACGGGCCAGCCTTCCGTCAATTGACGCAGCGATTCGATCTCTTGCGAATCCAGTTCACCCGCACTTTGTCCGGCGGCCGAGAGCGCTTCGTCGGTCGTAAAGCGCAGATCGTCTTCGCCGATGGGAATGTCCATGCGCCCGTACGCGATCCACGTCGCCACGGGAAGCCCGACGTCGCTGCGCGCCGCGATGATCCATTTGATGCGTTCGCTCGTTCGTTCGATGACGTCGGCGATGAGCGCGATGGACGCCGGATCGGTGGCCGCGTAATGCAGGTCGTCCACGACCAGCGTGCACGACGTACCGCTCAAATGTTCGGCGAACCAGTCGGAGAGCGCGCGCACGGGTTCTTCCGCGGCGAGCACGCGCTCCTGCATCGACGGAAAAGAGGCCAGCGCGCTTGGTGCGACCGGCTCGAGCGCCTCGCTGAGCCGGCGCACGAACGCGAGCAGCGTGCCGTCTTCGCGGCGCACGTCGTAGC
>DATEHZ010000128.1:0-78574 GCA_035279385.1 Vulcanimicrobiaceae bacterium
GGCGCCCAGGGCCGCTCGCTGTAGGAAGCCGTGTAATTGAGGTAGCGCAGCCCGTACGAGACGGCGTACGGTCCGAACGCATGAACCAGCCGCACGCCGGCGTCGACCTGGGTCGCGGTCTCCCACTCGGGCCGCGAGGTAAAGCGGAAGACGATTCCGTTCGCGAACGCGGTTTGCTCCACGAACGAAAACCTCCCGTGCATGCTCGGATTTGCGCCGGCGAGCAGCTCGACATAATCGCGGGCGTTCAGGCGAATATGCCCGGCCAGTTCGTACCGCGTACCCACGACGCGCGACATCTCGGTATCGGTTTCCGTAATAAAGGCGTCCTGCGCCGCGAGCACGCGCGTGCGCTGGTCGTAGAGCGTTTCTCCGACTCCCAGCGCGAACGTGCCGCGCGCGTTCCAGTAGCGCAGCGTCGCGTCGGCGTACGTGAGCGCCACGTCCTTCATTCCCAAGCCGTTATTCGCGACGCCGATCGGCCCGATCGGCGGCAAGCCTTCGGCGCGCAGTTCGAACTGCTTGAAACGGTGTGAAATGCCGAGGATCGGGGCCGGAACGAACGGCGCGCTTGCGGATCCGGAGGCTTCGCGATGCGTTCCGTGCGTGCCGGTAAGCGCGACGCCGACGACGGTCTGCGCGCGTGCCGAGCCCACCGCGCTCAGCGCGGCGGCCAACGCAAAAATGCACACCCGTTTATGCACAAACGTGTCCTTTCCAGAGAACCCGGCGGGAGCGCCGCTACGAAACCGCTCGCGCCAAGAGAAAAGCGACGGCGGCGGCGATCCCGCCTGTAAGCAATGTTTGCAGTCCACCCCGAAACGGCGGTATTCCTGTCAGCTGGCCCTTCACGAATCCAAACACGAAAAGCGCGATCAGTGTGACAATGGCACTGACGATCAGCGCCTCGCGCGTCGAAGCGACGAGCATATACGGTACGAGCGGTATGAGGCCGCCGACGACGTACGCACCGCCGATGGTCACCGCGCTGCGCAGCGCGCGCTTCGGATCCGGCTCTTCCAAGCCCAGTTCGAATTTCATCATGAACTCGACCCAGCGATGCGCGTCCGCGGAAATTTCGTCCACAACCTTCGCGCGCACGTCGGCACTGATGCCGTAGCGCTCGAGAATCTCGTCGATCTCGCCTCGCTCGACTTCGGGCAATTCACGCGTTTCACGTTCTTCGCGCGTGCGCTCGCTGTGATAGTGCTCGACGTCCGTGCGCGCCGCGAGATAGCCGCCCACGCCCATCGCGATGCCGCCCGCCGCCAATTCGGCGATGCCCGCGGTCACGACGACGTGCGATGCCGCAATCGCGCCCGAGATTCCGGCCGCGAGCGCGAACGGCACGGTGAGTCCGTCCGACATGCCGATGACGACGTCGCGGACGGCTTCCCCCGCACTGAAATGTTTCTCGACGTGTGCGACGGTGACGGGCATGCAGGCTACCGCGATTCACACGCGGAGTGGCCGCAGCGGCAGCCGCCGGATGAAAGCGCCTGTTGCGATGCCTCTTCCTTGCAGAAGCGGCTGCAGTACTGCTCGCCCACCTCGATGGTGCACGTGCACGGTTCGTACGCGCATTTGATTTGCTGCATCGTTGCTATCCGTGCTGCCGCTGCAGCGGAAAGAGAATGACCTCGCGGATGCTCTGCTGATTAGTGAGCAGCATGACGAGCCGGTCGACGCCGATGCCGATGCCCGCGGTCGGCGGCATGCCGTATTCGAGCGCGCGTACGAAATCCCAATCGGGTTCGGGAATCTCTTCGTCGCCTTGCGCGCGCTCTCCGACCTGCGCTTCGAAGCGCGAACGCTGATCGTCCGGGTCGTTGAGTTCGGTGAAAGCGTTGCTGATCTCCATGTTCGCGCAGAAAAGCTCGTAGCGGTCGGTAATCTCTTTGTCGCCGGGCCGGCGCTTGGCAAGCGGCGAGATAATCACCGGATATCCCATCACGAAGGTCGGCTGCACCAGATGCGGCTCGACGACGCGCTCGAAGATCTTGTCGAGCGCGTGTCCGTGCGTCGGCGACTCCGGCAGACCGAGTTCTTTAACGATCTTCGCGGCGCCGTGCGGATGCAGCAGTTGATCGCGCGTGTACCCGCCGTGCTGATGAATGGCGTCCAGATATTCGACGCTCGCGAAGGGGCGTTTGAACGAAACGGTTTGCCCGCCGATCTCGAGTTCGTCTTTGCCGCCGGTAACCGTCGAGACGAGATGCGCGATGAGCGCTTCGTTGAAGTCGCGCATGTCGTTCACGTCCCAGTACGCCGCGTAGAGTTCGAGCATCGTGAACTCGGGATTGTGCGTCGTGTCGATGCCTTCGTTGCGGAAAATACGGCCGATCTCGTAGACGCGTTCCATACCGCCGACGATCAGACGCTTGAGATTGAGTTCCGTCGCGATGCGCATCTGCATCGCTTGATCGAGCGCGTTGACGTGCGTGATGAAGGGACGCGCCGCGGCGCCGCCCGCGACGTGCAGCAGCGTGGGCGTCTCCACCTCGAAGAACCCGTACGAATCGATGAAGCGGCGCATCTCCGAGATGATGCGGCTGCGCAGCACGAACGTGTCGCGCACGTCCGGATTGACGATCAGATCGACGTAGCGCTGCCGGTATCGCTTCTCGACGTCGGTCAAACCGTGCCACTTGTCGGGAAGCGGATAGAGCGACTTGCAGAGCACCTCGAAGCTGCGCACGTGCAGCGAGAGTTCGCCCTTTTGCGAGCGGAACATGAAGCCGTGCACGCCGGCGAGGTCGCCGATGTCCAGGTCTTTCCAGTTGGCGAAGGCCGCATCGCCGACTTCGTCCTTGCGAACGTAGAGCTGCAAACGCCCCGTGCGATCGTGCAGGTCGGCGAAGACCGTCTTGCCCATGTCGCGTTTGGACATGATGCGTCCGGCGAGCGACCAGTTCTCGCTTTCGGCCCGCTGCCCCGTCTCCAAAAACGCGTACTTCTCGAGCAACTCCGCGACGCGCGAATCGACCGCATACCGCGTCTGGGCGAAGGGGTCGCTCCCTCGCGCCCGCATGGCCTGCAGGTTCGTCCGCCGCGCCTCGACCAGGGCCGCTTCGGTCTTTCCGAGATCCTCGTTCATGGCCGCGTTGCTTCGAGCAAAGAGAAAACCCGCCTTGCGGCGGGTTTTCGACTACGAGGCTTTTTTCGCGGCCTTCTTCGGAGCGGCTCCGCCGCTCTTTATTGCTTCAATCTTGTACTTGACCGTGCCCCGCGGCGTCACGACGTCGACCGTTTCGCCTTTTTTGTGCGTCATCAGGGCGCGCCCGAGAGGCGACTCGTTGCTGATGCGATGGTTGGCGGGGTCCGCTTCCGCGGAGCCGACGATGGAGAACTCGTGGCTCGCGTTGGTCTTGAGGTCTTTCACCTTGACGGTGCAGCCCAGATGCACTTCCCCGGCGGCATATTCCGAGTCTTCGATAATGCGCGCGTTGCGAATCATCGACTCCAGCTTCAGAATGCGTCCTTCGATGAAGGCCTGTTCTTGCTTGGCGTCTTCGTATTCTGCGTTTTCACTCAGGTCGCCGAACTCTTTGGCCTGGCGAATACGATCGTTGACTTCCTTGCGGTGGATGGTCTTCAGATCGTCGAGCTCACGCTCGAGCTTTTCCAGACCCTCTCTGGTAAGGACGATCTCTTTTTCGTTCAAGTACAGACCCTCAGTAATCGAAGGCGCCCGGCCAAAACCGGACGGCCTGCGTGCAATGAAGCGCCCTGCAGTGGGGGCGCCAGCGCGGTTGGTTCGCAGTGCCCGGGGTACGCGCCTGCTACTCTTCCGACAGCCCGGCCCCGCCACGCTGCGAGCGGTATCCCCAAACATACCCCGCCCAGGGCGATGTATGCCAGAAACCGATCTTCGGGGGAAATGGTGGCAGCCAGGACCGCCTTCAGCGTCAGCAGCCGAACAAAGGGGCCGGCCCCAGGGGCGCCGCGCCGAGGGACTCGTTACGGCAGGTCGACCACGCGGGGTTTGAGATGCAGGTCGTGGAGGACCCGCTCGTAATCGCCGGGAGTCACCTCGTCCCACTTCTTGCCGAGCAGCGCCAGCAGCGCCGCCTCGACCACGTTCGTTCCGAACGAGCGGCCTTGGAAATCGGGCGTGGTCGTAATGAGCATCTTCACGCCGCGCTTGCGCAGCTCGTCGACGTCTTTCTCCGTCACGGTGTTCGTGAGGACGATTTTGCCGTTCAAGTCGTCCGGCATGAACTGGCGCATGAAGTGGAAATCGCCCGCGATGATGTCGGCGTCGTGGTAGTACTGCGGATATTTGGGCTCCGGCGGCTTCTCTTGCTTCTTTCCGGTCGGATAGAAAAACTGAAACGGCAGTTTGCAGGCGTCGGGCAGATATTTTTCCGCCATTTCTTCGAACTCGTGCAAGCCCTTGACCGGCTTGTCCAGATCGAGCGCAAAGATGAAATCGCCGAAGAGCACGTCCGCGCCCGCATCAACCAAGGCTTGCGCCATACCGAAGCGGTCGAGCGCGCTGACCATCAGCACGTGCTTGCCGCGCAGACTGATTCCGAGATCTTCCTGCATGAAGCGCACCGCCTCACGCTCGAGCGTATTCTTCAGACCGCTGCCGTCGACGACCGGCGTGGTTTTCGCCGCCTCGAGCAGACGCAAACCGTCGCGCAGCGCGTAGCGATGCTTGCCCGCGTACAGATACACGTCGATGCCGCCCAAGCCGATCGCATCGACCTTGCCGTCCAGTTCGCGCACCTTGGCGATCGCCGCATCCAGCTTCCCGTCGGTGCCGACGCGCGAAATATCGAACTCTTCGCCGAGCAGATTCACGACCGCATGATGATCGCGCGTGCTGCTTCCGAGCGAAACCGAAACGACTCTCTTCACGCTACTACACCTTTGCGGCGTTCTTCTGCGGCGGCGCGCGTTGCCGCGATCTTCTCCGGCGTAATGGCGGTGTCGAACGCGCGCATGTCGGCGAGTTTGAATCCGCTGCGCTGCGCCATCTGTTCGATCTCGATGACCTTCTGCAGCTCGATGCCGCGGCCGAGCGTATAACTCTCCAGGCGGTTTTCCAGTGCGAGCACCATCGTCTCACTCATGCACGCCAGCGCCGTGCGCGGCGGCAGATTGGTGTCCCAGTCGAGTCCCGGCTCGCGCACGCGCTCGAAGCGCACGTCGCCGGGGACGAGCATGTTGCCGCCTTCGGTCACGAGCACGTCGGGACGCAATTCGGCCACGCGGCGGCTCACGTCGTGCGGCAGCGAGAGCTCGCACACGACGGCGCCGGTTTGCAGATCCTCCGGCTGAATGACCTCCTGCGTGGAACTGGTTGCGGTGAGAATGAGCTGGCCTTGGCGCACCGCTTGCGAGATGTCCGTCGTGTACGACGAACTGCACGCAAGCGCGTCTTTGACCGATTCGTGAAACTTCGCGAGGCGCGTGTTGTTGCGCGCTACCAATACGACGTGTTTGACCTTCGGCGCGACGAGATGCACGCACGCCGACCCGATGGATCCCGTCGCGCCGACGATCACCGCCGTTGCGTCCTTGGAGTCGATGCCCATCTCGTCGGCACCGCGGAACAAGCTTTGGATGCCGGCCGCAATCGTCAGCGAATTTCCCGTCGTCACGGGAATGGGCGAGCGCTCGGCGACGGTGACGCCGCCGTCACCGACGACGCCGGTGAACGCGCCCAGTCCCGCGACTTCCGCGCCCAGTTCGGCGCCGATTTCGATCGCGCGAACGATGCGTTTGTACACCTCTTCGCGCGGAAATTCGATCATCTGCTCGGGGAAGAGCGCCGCTGAAACAAACCAGCCTTCCGTTTCACGGCCGTCCGGCGCGCGCACGCCCGTCACGTGTACGGCGGCCCACGGCGGCATCCACTCCATGATCTTGCGGATGATCGCCGGGCCCTTGCCTTTCGCGCTCGGTTCGTACCGCTCGATGTCCGCAATCGAGAGCGGATGAACGACGAAACAGAATTTGGGCGTGTTAGGAGGCATGCTTGGCCTCCGCTTCGCGCTTTAACGCGGCAAGCATCATGTCGCTGTTCTCGCGCACTTTGCGTTCGAGCGTCGGGCCGATGAGTTCGGCGAGCGTCGGAACGCCGAAGTCGTAGTCGACGCCGAGGACCACGTGCGTCTCGCCGCTGTTTTCGGCGAACGTCCAGCTGCCTTCGAATTTGTCGAGGTCGCCCTCGAGCAGTTTGTAGTCGATGCGCAGGCCGGCATCGTTGAAGCGGTCTTCCTCGATCCACTCGATCGGCGCTTCTTCCACGAGCGTCTTCCAGCGCGTGAGGATGCGATCGGGATGACGCTCGAGGACCGTCACGGTCTCGACGTCCGGCATGAATTCCGGAAAGCGTTCTTGCTCTTTGGCCAATTCGTAGACGACGCGAGCGGGAGCGGCGATCACGATAGATGTTTCAACGTAAGGCATGGGGTTACAGAGCGCCGAGCTTCTCCTGGGCGGTCGCCAGCCCTGCTTCCAGGGCCTCCAAGGCGCGCTCGACCTCGGCTTGCGTGACGACGAGCGGCGGCTCGAGGCGAATGACGCGCTGCATGTTGAGCGTCCACGCGGCGGTTACGCCGCGCTTGACCATCTCCGGGATGATCCAGCCGCCGTAGCCTTCGCTCGTCAGCTCTACGCCGACGAGCAAACCCAGACCGCGCGCTTCCTTTACAACCGTCGGATACGCGCGCGCGAGTGCCTGCGCGCCGGAGAGCAGCTGTTCGCCGCGCGCTCGCGCATTTTCGACCAGACCGTCTTGAACGAGCACGTCCATCGCGGCGAGCGCCGCCGCGCACGCGAGTTCGTTGCCGCCGAACGTGGACGTGTGCATCACCGGATCTTTCGCGTACGCCGCGTTCCAGACGGCCGGCCGCGCGATGTACGCGGCAACCGGAATGATGCCGCCGGAGAGCCCTTTTGCGAGCGTCATCACGTCGGGCACGACGCCGTCGCGATTGCAGCCGAAGAGCATACCGCAGCGGCCGAGCCCCGTCTGCACTTCGTCGGCGATAAAGAGTGCGCCGGTGCGATCGCAGATCTCGCGAACCGCTCGCAAATACCCCGCGGGTGGAACGTTCACGCCGCCTTCGCCCTGAACCGGCTCGACGATAAACGCCGCGGCGCCGGCAAGCAGCGCTTCGAGTCCGTCCGTCACCCCGTAGTCGACGTGCGCGACGTCTGCCAGCAGCGGTGCGTACGAGGTCTTGAAGTAATCGCGTCCGCTCGCGGAGAGCGCGCCAAGCGTTTTGCCGTGGTATGCGTTATGCGTTGCAACGATCTTGCGGCGTCCCGTCGCCTTGCGCGCGAGTTTTATCGCGCCTTCGACCGCTTCGGTACCGCTGTTGGCAAAGAATGAAATCTGCAGATCGCCGGGCGCGAGCTCCGCGAGCCGTTTCGATGCGCGTCCGAGCATGACGTTGAACATGGTTTTGCCCGAGAGCGACATCAGTTCGAGCTGCGCCTTCACCGCGGCGATCACTTTGGGATGGCTGTGGCCGAGCGTGAAAACGCCGTAGCCCCCGGCGAAATCCAAGTACGCTTTACCGTGGTGATCCCAAATGGTGCAGCCTTGCGCGCGCACCTCGACCGGACTGCCGGAGAGTTTCATCACGCGCGCGAGCGGCGGGTTCACGTACTGCTTGTAATTCTCGTACGTCTCGTCGAAGAGCGCCTGCGGCGTGGGCGCTCCGTACAATGCGTCTTCCCGTTCGATCATGCCGCAGCCGCGCGCTCGAGCGATGCGATGGTTTCCTCGACGACGTTCACGACGTCTTGCGCGCTATCCAGATGCATGATGCGCTCGCGCAATATCGCCGCGCCCGGAATTCCCTTGAGATAGAGCGCCAGGTGCTTGCGCATCTGCGGCACGGCGCGCGATTCGCCCAGTTCCTCCACCATCGTTTTATAATGCACGCGAATCGCGTAGCGCAGGCGGTCGGCCGGCAACGGATCGGGCTGCGCTTCGCGGCCTTCCATGAGATCGCGAATCTGCGAGATTAGCCACGGATTGCCGAGCGTCGCGCGCCCGAGCATAATGGCGTCGACGCCGCTCTCTCGCATGCGCTCCATGGCTTGATGCGGCTCCTCGAGATCGCCGTTCCCAATCACCGGGATGTCGATCGACGCTTTGAGCCGCTTGATGTGCTCCCAGTTCGCGCTGCCTTTATAAAACTGTTTCGCGGTGCGCGCGTGCAGCGTCACGGCTCGCACGCCGACACTCTGTGCGCGCTGCGCGACTTCGACGTAGACCAGCTTGTCCTCGCCCCAGCCCAGGCGCATCTTCATCGTCACCGGGCAATCGACGGCTTCGACCACGGCTTTCATAATCGCTTCGCAGCGATCGACGTCGCGCAGACATGCGGAACCGCCGTTGATTTTCGTCACCTTGGGCGCCGGACAGCCGAAGTTGATGTCGACGATGTCCGCACCGCATTCGCGTACGACTTTTGCGGCCTTCGCCATCACCTCGGGATCGTCGCCCCAGAGCTGCGTGCTGACCGGCTTCTCGAGCCCGTGCTGATCGATCATCTCCATCGTACGCTTGGCGCTCGAGGCATACTGCAGCGCGTTCGCGGAGACGAACTCCGTGACGGTGAGACCGAGCCCAAACGGCTTATAGAGCGCCCGCATGGTGCGGTTGGTCACGCCCGACATCGGCGCCAGAACGAGCGGCGGCCAGATCTCGTGCGGCCCGATGCGGAGCGGCGGGACGGTACGGGAAGCCATACGGAGCGTAGTATAGCACGGCCCGTCATCCTGAGCCTGTCAAAGGGCAAACCCGCCTACCCGCGCACCTCTCCGACGAAGAGCACCATGTGAGTGCACACACACCCCGCCCTTCGTCATCCTGAGCTTGTCGAAGGACGAGCCGAGCCTGTCGAGGCTAGCTTGCGGGAAGGCCGTGCGCCTCGCCTTGGCTCGGCTCGCCCTTCGACAAGCTCAGGATGACGAGAGGGACGAGTTTGTGTGCGCGCTACTACCCAAGCGTTCCCGACCAGCCGTGCTCGTTTATTTGCGATTGTGATAGAAGAGCCGCAGGCCGAGCAGACTCAAATACGGATTGACCTCGCGCACGATCGAGGTGTGGCGCGCGACGACGTCGGCCATGCCGCCGGTTGCAATGACCGGAGCCTCTACGCCCATCTCGGCGCGCATGCGCGCGACTAATGCCTCGGTCTGCCCGACGAATCCGTAGATGATGCCGGACTGCAGCGCAGCGATCGTGTCCGTGCCGATGGCGCGCCCGGGCGCTTCGAGTGCGATCTGCGGAATTTTTGCGGTTCTTCCCACGAGCGCGTCGATGGAAATATTGATGCCGGGCGCGATCGCGACGCCTTGATACTCGCCGCGCGCGGAGATCGCCATGAACACCGTTGCGGTTCCGTAACTGATGACGATGAGCGGAGCGCCGTACAATTCACGCGCGCCGATCGCCGCGGCGACCAAATCCGCGCCGACCTCGCCGGGCCGGTCGGTGAGCACCGGCATGAGCGTCTGCCGATGCGCCTTGAAGAAGAGCGGTTCGCACCGGAAATAGCGCGCACACGCCTGCTGAAGCGTTTGATCGAGTTTCGGAACGACGCTGGAAATGACGACCGCCTGTACGTCTTGCGCGCGCAGTTCCGCGGTTGCGAAAAGTTGCGCGAAGAAGACGCCGTATTCGTCCGCCGTACGCTTGGATTCGGTCGTCACGCGCCAGAACTGCAGCAGATCCGATCCGTCCATGGCAAAGCAGCCGAGTTTGGTCTCCGTGTTGCCGACGTCGATCGTTAACAGCATCACTCTTCTTCCTGCGCGGCACGCAGCTCGATCAGGCAGTCCCAGAGGCGCGCCGCGAGCGCGTCCTTCGTCCCTTCGCCGAGGTCGCGCCGCCCGTCGGTGCCCCAGAGCACGGTGAGCGCGTTGTGCTGCACGCCCCACGCGCGCCCCTCGGATACATCGTTCACCGCGATGGCGTCGAGATGCTTGCGCCGCAGCTTCTCGCGCGCGTTGGATTCGTGCTCCTGCGTTTCGGCTGCGAAGCCGACGAGGAACGTTCCGCCTTTGCGTTCGCCGAGCGCTGCGAGCACGTCGGGATTGCGCACCATCCGCACGGTGAGATCCTCGTCCGTCTTCTTGAGCTTCTGCGAAGCCGCATGTTCGGGCCGCCAATCGGAGACGGCCGCCGACGCGATGACGATATCGCAGCCCGCGGCATGCTGCATCGCCGCTTCCAGCATCTGCTGCGCGGTTTCCACGCGTACCGCGTTCACGCCGGCGGGCGTATCCAGATGAGTGGGTCCGAGAATAAGGGTCACGTCCGCGCCGCGCAGCGCTGCTTCACGCGCGAGCGCGACGCCGGTCGCACCGGTCGACGGATTGCTGACGAACCGCACCGGGTCGAACGGTTCGCGCGTCGGACCGGCGGTAATCGCGACGCGTTTTCCGCGCAGCGACTGCGTGCGTGCGAGCGTCGCGCCGAGCACTTCGAGTATGCGCTCTTCCGACGCCAGTCTGCCGATGCCGCGCTCGCGCTCGGCCAAGAATCCCGTCTCGGGGTCGACGAACGTATAGCCTCGCTCCGAAAGAACGCGCAGATTTGCCTGCGTGGCTTCGTTGCGGTACATCGCGTCGTTCATTGCCGGCGCGAGCAGCACCGGAATGCGCGCGGCCAAGAGCGCCGTCGTGACGAGATCGTCGGCGATGCCGTGCGCGAGTTTCGCAATCACGTTCGCCGTCGCGGGCACGACCAGTGCAACCTGTGCTTCGCGTACGAGCCGGATGTGCGGAATGCGTTCGGGCGCGTCCCAGAGCGAGGCGTACACCGGACGCGCCGTCAGCGAAGAGAACGTCAGCGGCGCGATAAACCGCTCGGCACCCGCGGTCATGATCACGTCGACGATCGCGCCCCGCTGCACGAGCGTGCTCGTGAGCGCCGCCGCCTTATACGCCGCGACGCCTCCGGTCACGCAAAGCAGTACGCGTGCGTCGTTCATTTGGAAAGGCGCTCCGGCCTAGCCTGCGCGCCCCCCAACTTTGTTGGGGCCCCCAAGGGCGTAGGCCGCATGCACCTTTCGGCGGCGCAAACTCTCCCCGTGGGCGCCCTAGACATTGCTGTCGTCCGGTACGATCAGATTGTCCAGCAAGCGCGTCGCACCGAAACGCGCGGCGCCGATGACGAACGCCGGCGCCTGTAAGCGCTGCAGCGGCGCAAACATATCCATGTCGACGACGTCCAGATAATCCCACGCGCCTGGCGCGTCGAGCACGCCGAGCGCGCGTTCCCGCGCGGCTGCGGCATCGCTGCCGGCGCGCAGCTGCGCAAGCATCGTTTCGAGCGCGCGGTGCAGCGAGGGCGCGGCGGCGCGCTGCTCCGGCGTGAGATACGCGTTGCGGCTCGAGAGCGCGAGGCCGTCGGGTTCGCGAACCGTCGGCACGATCGTTACGCTCACCGCAAAATCGAGATCGCGCACCACTTTGCGCAGCACGGCGGTCTGCTGCGCGTCTTTCTGGCCCAAATACAGCACGTCCGGACGAATGACGTTGAGCAGTTTGGTCACGACCGTGGCAACGCCGCGAAAATGCGCCGGACGGATCGCGCCTTCAAACGTCGTACCGATTTCGCCGACGTCGACGCCGGTCGAAAATCCGGGCGGATACATCGTCTGTGCCTCAGGCGCGAAAAGCAGGTCGACGCCCGCTTGCGCCAGTTTGCTGCGATCGCCCTCGTAGTCGCGCGGATAGCGTTCAAAGTCTTCGCCGGGACCGAACTGCGTCGGATTCACGAACACGCTCGCCGCCACCGAGGCGCAGCGCGCGCGTGCCGTTTGCACGAGTTGCAAATGGCCTGCGTGCAGGGCGCCCATCGTCGGAACGAAGCCGAGCGGGCGCGGCAGCGCGGCAAGCCGCTCGCGGGCGGACGGAGCCGCGGAAGCGACATGCATGTGCGTTAGCGTCGAGTAACCCGCAGCACCGTACGGCCGACTTGAAACGGTGCTCCCAATTCGAGGGGCTCTTCTTCCGTGACGGTGCGATCGTCGATGCGCGTGCCGTTGCGGCTCTTGAGGTCTGCGAGCAGCAGCGTGCCCTCTTCGGTGCGCAAGCGCGCGTGGCGCCTGGATACGTAGCGGTCCAACGTGATGCAGGCGTCGGCCAGCGTCTCGTCGCGGCCAATCACGATTTCATCGTCGAAGGGCCAAGTTTTTCCGTCCAGGGGCCCGCTTAGGACCTCCAGTAAATAAGAGGCGGACATGGCGCGAGGGCCCTTCGCTTTTTCGGGAAGGGGGCCCTACGGCGTTCCCGCCGCATGGCAGCCTGCCTGCCGGGGTAATTAACAAATCCGATACACCGGACGATACTCTCTTAGTGACGCTAAGGATTTCTGAGCCGAGCGCTGAGGCGGGAATGAACGATAGGATCGACGAGTTGCTGCACCTCATAGAGGTTGAGCCGGAAGCATTACGGGAGGCGGAATTCCTTCAGGCGCAAGCAATTCTCGAAACGATGGTCGGCAAAACGATCACCGCAGCCGAACTTGAAGAAACGCGGATCGTCGTTACGACGTCCGACGGCAACAAATATTTCTTCTACGGATTTTTGGGCGAAGGAAACGACTAAGCGCGAGCGCGCTGCTGCAGCTCGTGAATATATTCCACGATTGCACTTTGATCCGCCGCGGCGATCTGCGTAAACGCGACGCCGTGCGCGAATTGCTGTTTGCCGGCGTCAAAGAACGATAGCACGACGCGCGCGCGCACCATCATCTCGTGTCCGCTATCCGGGATCGTGAAACGCAGCGTCACGTTCTGACCGGCGCTCAAATCGTTCTTGGTGATGACGCGCAAACCGCCACCGGAGAGATCGACGGCGCTTCCGTACATGACGAGCTCGCCGCCCGGTACGATTACGGTAACCGGAAAGTCGACCGAGGCGCGAAAGAAGCGCCGTTGCTGCGGGGATCCGGATTGCTCACTCGTCACTGCGACTTTACCGTTCGTCCCTAGTTCTAAGGAACCTCTGAGCCTGCTAACGCCTGCGCGGCCCGCAACGCGCCGACCATTGCGTGCTCCGCAATCATGCCGCCTTGGAGATAGACTTCGTACGGTTCGCGCAGCGGGGCGTCGCACGAGAGTTCGATGGTTGCTCCGCCGATGAACGCGCCGCTCGACATCACCACGCGGTCTCTGTACCCGGGCACGGCGCCCGGTTCGGGGCGAAAGCGCGCGTTTACCGGCATCGCGGTTTGTAACGCCTGCGAAAAGCAGATTAAGCGATCGGCGTTTCCGAGACGAATCGCCTGCACGATGTCGGTACGCTGCGCACCCGGCTGCGGGTCGACGCCGTACCCGAGCTGCGCGAAGAGCGCCGCCGCAAAATCCAGACCGCGAAGCGTTTGTTCGACGACCAGCGGCGCGAGAAACAAGCCTTGAATGAAGCTGCGGCCGAAGCCCAGCGTCGGGCCCAGCGCATCGCCAAGTCCGGGCGCATAGAGCCGCGCCGCAACGCGCTCCACCAGATCCGCGCGACCCGCGACGTACCCGCCGGCGGGTGCGAGCGTTCCACCGAGATTCTTGATGAGCGAGCCCATGACGAGATCGGCGCCTACGTGCGTGGGCTCGCGGTCCTCGACCAATTCGCCGTAGCAGTTGTCGACGAGAATAGCCACATCGGGCCGTACCGACTTGACCGCGGCGAACGCGCGCTCGCAATCCGCGATGCTCAGCGAGGGCCGCGGCGCATACCCGCGCGATCGCTGCACGAACACCGCCGCAATCTCCGGGTCGCGCAGTTCGCCTTCGACGGCGGACGTATCGACCTCGCGATAGCCAATGCCGCCCGCGACCAGATTGTGCGGCGCCTGGGTTATCGCGTTGCGAAGCGTGTCGTAGGGCCGCCCCGTGATGCTCAGCAGCGTCTTGCCCGGCGGCACGCATGCGGCGAGCGCGCTGACGATCGCGTGCGTTCCGCTCACGAACGAGAGACGCGCCAGCACGCGCTCGCACCCGAAGATGCGCGCCAGCAGCGATTCGTAGCGTTCGCGCGCGGCGTCGTCGTAGCCGTATCCCGTCGAGCCGGCGAGATCGCTCTCGTCCACGCCTTCTTCGAAGAACGCCGCGAGCACGTTCGCTTTCACGCGCGCCTGCGCTTCGTAGCGTACGTCGCGCACGCGTCCGTACGCGCGCAGCGCGGCATCGCGCACGGCGCCGCCGACGCCGAACCGTTCGCATAGGAGTTCGATCATGCTTCGTGCCGTTCGTAGGCGCGCACGAACGGGAGATATATCACCGTCGCGATCGCGATGTTGACGGCGACCAGCGCAATCGCGCGCACGTCGAAGGTCGCCAAGTAGGTGGAAATAAACGTCGGAATGCTCGAGGGGAAATACCACGCCGGGCGCGCCACGAATCCGTGCGCCATCGCGAAGTACGTCACGCTCGCGAGCACGATCGGCACGAGCGTGAACGGGATCGCGAGGAACGGATTGAGCACCAGCGGCAGCCCGAACATCAGCGGCTCGTTGATATTGAAGATCGCCGGCACGATCGTGAGCCGGCCGATCTTTCGCAAGCGTTCGACTTTGCTCAGTGCCAGCAGCGCGGCAAGCGGAAGCGTCGCTCCGGCACCGCCCGGAAAAACGAAAAGAAAGAACGAGACCACGACGATGTGCGGCAGCGGCTCGTGCCGCGCGAACGCGTCCGTGTTTTGGATCTGCAGCGTGAAATACACCGGCGTGACGATCGCCGCGAGTGTGGCGGGACCGTGAATGCCGAAGGTCCAGAGCAGCGTCTCGACGATCGTGATGACGATCAGCGCGACGTACGTATCCCCGAGTGCGCCGAGCGGCCGCAGCGCCTGGAGCAGTTCGTTGCCCAAGGAGATATGCGCGCCGTACAGCGCCGCCGCGGCACAGACCACGATTCCCGCTGCGAGACCGTCTGCCGCAATCTCCGATGCCATCCACCGCCGCAGAACGCTGCACATCGCGACGACGGCAAGCGCGACGATTATCGCGAGAAATAATCCGCTCTCGCCGACCAGATGCAGGTACGCGAGCGGATGCAGCAGCGTAACGGGCTGCGGAAGCGCGAGCAGAAACGTCAGGAGCGATCCCGCGACGACCGCCGGCCGCGAGAGCCGCAAGTGGAGCGCGAGCCGGTATGAAAGTATCGCCGCGAGCGCGACGGCCATGATGCCGAACGCCGGCAGCTCCGCCAGTGAAATGCGGCGCGCAAGGCTCGAGAAGAACGGCCCGTGCACGGGCACGAGCGCGACGAATGCGATGAGTCCCGCCGCTAAACCGGCAAAACTCCACGGCAGCGCTTCACGCACCGCCACCATGGACGGCGCGTCGGCGATGTTCTTACAGCTTACGTACCACGGCCTCGACGCGGCCGACGACAGTGACATCGCTGGAGTAGATTGGCGCCATCGCCGTATTCTCCGGCTGCAAGCGAATGCGTCCGTCTTCACGATAGAAACGTTTTACGGTCGCTTCACCGTCGACCATGGCCACGACGATCTCGCCGTTGTTCGCGTTCTTCTGCGGGCGCACCACGATCAGATCGCCGTCCAGAATGGCGGCGTCGATCATGGAGTCGCCCTGCACGCGCAGCATGAAGTTCTCCGAACCGCGCGCGAACGAGGCGGGCAGCACGAACTCGCCTTCGACGTTCTCCTGAGCCGTGATCGGTGCGCCCGCGGCGACCTTGCCGATGACCGGCATGACCACGGTGTCGGGCACCGGCGAGCCCGGCGGGGTCACCCCGCTGCGAAGGGCGCGCGGCTTGGTGGGGTCGCGGCTGATGAGCCCGTGGCGCTCGAGCGTCTTGAGGTGCGCGTGAATGGTCGAGGATGACGAGAGGCCTACGCGCTCGCCGATCTCCCGCACCGACGGCGGATAGCCCCGCTCGGCCGTAAACTGGCGGATTACCTCGAGGATGCGCCGCTGGCGCTCGGTCGTCTGTTCCATCGGTCCTCCCAAAGAACAAAGCCATACGTATGGCACGCGATGACGCTACAACGGTACCATAAAACGGCCGGTAAGGCAAACATATGTTCGAGAGACTATTGACACCGCTCGAATCGGCTGTGATAAAATCTAGGGGACGAACAGGCGTTTGGCACAATATATAGACACACTAGTTCACCAAACGGACGTTCGGCCCAAAATATAGTGAGGAGTACAACCGTGGGCAAGCGCAGACGATTCACCCTGATGCCGATTATCACGCTGGCAGCGCTCAGCTTGATGGTCACGGTGCCGGCGCTCTCGAGCATGCAACTGCATGCAGCAGCTCCGCAGCACTACGCAACGGTGATCGTGCATTCCGGCGACACGCTCTGGAGCATCGCATCCGCGCACACCGCGAGCAGCAACGACGTGCAAGACACGATCGATCGCATCAGCGAGGTCAATCATCTCAGCGGTGCATCGCTCCAACCCGGTCAACGCCTCCGCGTCCCAATGTAATCCCGTCATCACGAGCCGGCGCTGAGCCGATAACTCACCGCTCCGAGCCGATGACTCGTCATCCTGAGCCTGTCGAAGGATGAATGCAAATAAGAAAGACCGCCCCTCCCGCGGTCTTTTTTTATTTGCCTCTCCCAAAACGAGACGCTAGCGTTTGCTCACGAGCATCACGCTGTGGCCGGCGTGATCGTTCAAGAACGCCAAGCCTTCCATCATCCAACTCTCGAGACCGCCGTGTGAGTGCTTTGCAACTTCACGCACGACGTGCACGCGATCTTTGAGCCACGATAACTCCGAGCGCGTCGTCGTCGGCCAGATTGCCACTTCGCAGTCTTCACACAGATAGCCGTTTGCCATGCGCGCATGGTTCAACAAAAAGACAGAGCCCCTGCTTTCGCAGGGGCTCTGTTGCTTATCCGTTGCTTCTCGAGCTGATTACAGCTTGATCTGCACGTCCAGATAGGCTTGGAACGGAAGCGCTCCGCTGTAGGGCGCGAACGGGTAGTTGAACGCCGTTGCATACGGCTGTCCACCGTTCGCCGCATCCGAACCCGAGGCTCCGTAGAAGAAGCCCGTGCCCGGTTGCGTTCCGATGAAGTTGCCCGCGTTAGCGCCGTAGCCGCAGACCCAACGTCCCGGCTTGAACGCCTTCTGCCACGGAGTGCTCGTGCCGCCGAAACACGTGTTCACGATGTTCGTCAGCGAGAGATTCGCCGAGACTTTGGGCGAGATGCGGTACTGGATCAGCGCGCCCAAGTTGAACTGCCACGGCTCTTGGAATTGGCCGACGGAGTCGAACTTGCCCGTGTACGGGTTCGGAATGGCGAACTGACCGGTGGAAACGAACGGCGACGCCGTCGAGGTCAGGAAGTCGCAGAGTCCCGCGTATTGCGAGCCGGCCGGAAGGACCGGGGTGCCCGCAGGCGTGGTTGCTGCGCCTTCGTTCTGGCCGCAAGCACGCGGATCGATACCCAGCGTATCAACCGGCGAGCCATAGTACGTGCCCGAGAACAGCTGGAAGTTCGGCGCGATAGAGAGTCTATCGTGCTTGAACTGCAGCCAGCCCGCAAAGGTATGCGGTGCAATTGCCGAGGCGCCGCCCTGATCGAACGGGCTGTTCGGCGATTCATTCGGATACGTCTGATACCAGCCGGTGCGGTCGAGCAGCGGCTGTTGCGACATATTGTAGTACGGGTTGACGATGTCGTTCGGACCCAGCGTTGCCGGGCACGCTTCGCCGGCGCTGAAGTTGTAGCACGGAGAACCGCCGCCGGCCTGCGTCAACCCATTGAACGCCTTGATGTAGTCGTTCAAGTTGTCGATCGCGTTCTTGCCGTTCGGCAGGTCCTGGTACTGCACCAGCGCTTTGGTGTACGTGTACGAGATACCACCGGAGAAGCCATCGCGCGACGGATCACCCTTTTGGATGCCGACTTCAACGCCATAGCTGTGCTGGTGGCCGGCGTTCACGCCGCCGACGAAGCCCGGTCCGAGAACAACCGTTTCCAACTGATTGTGGGTATCGCGGTAGAAGGGCGAGACCTTCATCGTGATATCCGTGTTCTTGAAATGGTGCTCGACCGAGAAGTCGTAGTTGTTCGAGTACTGAACCGGATTGTCGTGGCCCGGCGTGTGGAAACCCAGACCCCAGAACTGGCTGAAGTCGAAGGTCGCCGCACGCTTACCGGATTGGTCGAGATACTGTTCGAACGCCGTTTCGGTCGGCTGCGTGTACTTGCCGACAGAGAAGCGCAGAACGTCATCCGGATCCATCGTGTACGTACCGCCGATACGCGGCGAGACTTCGTTGTGCACGAAGCTCGACGGGCTCTTCGCGGAGTACTGCAACGGTCCGCAGTCAACGGTGGTAACGCCGTTGCAGAGTGCGGTGTTGCCAACCGGGTGCAGACCTTCCTGGCCGGACGGCGCAGTGCCGCAGGCTTTGAGCGGTTGCGTCTGCACGGGGTTCGGCGGAACCGGGTTGCCCGGCGCCAGCGGCGTCGTCATCGGCAGGCCCGTGCCCGGATCGTAACAGTTGACCTGCGCGCCTTCGTTGAACCAGAAGTTAAACTCCGGGTTATCGGAGCTGCGGAGATCGTAGCGATACGATTCGAAGCGAACGCCGAGATTGAGATCCCAGCGATCGGACGGTTTGAACTCGTCTTCAAGCGAGACGCTCGTGAAGATCGGTTTCACCGTGTTGTACGTGCCTTGGCCGCCAGGAACGGTGACCTTCCAGGTCGCCCCCGCAACGCACGCCGGAGTCGTCGGTGCGAGCGCACCGGTGGCACACGGGTCTTGCGGATATGCTCCCGAGTTGATCTGACCGAAGTTCTGCGCGGTGGACGACGAGAAGCACGAGGCCTGATTGCCCGACGTCTTGCTGAAGCACAGCGGGTTGTTCGGATCGCCGTTCGTCAGGTTTGCGACGACTTTGCGGCTGCCGAAGTAGCCCGAGAGCCACGAGCCGTTGTTGAAGCGCGTCACGCCGGCCGTCGTGTAGTTGGCCGTGAGACGAAGCAGGTTCTGCGGATTCAGCTGATCGGCGAATTGGAACTCTGCGCCGCGCGTGTGCGTGGTGAGCTCGTAGTCGCCGGTGCACTGGCCCCACAGGTTGGCCTGCAGATATCCGCCGAGGTAACAGTCGGTTACGCCCGACGGGCTGCTGATGAGCCAGTCGGAGTACATCGTGTAGCCGTACAGTTTCGCATAGGCATTGCTGCCGATGTTTTTCGTGTACTGCGCTTTCACGATGCCGACGTCATTCCACGTGCCGTCACGCAGCGTCGGATCGATGCTGCTCTGCTGGCCGCCCACGAACGGATCGTTCAACGAACGATTGGTCGGAGAATTCGGGAAGTAGTACGGAGCAACTTTCGCCGTGTTCAGCGACTGTCCGAACTGCGTTCCCGGAGCGAAGATGTAGGTGTCCGCGTACGGAATCGGGCTGGCCGAGCCGCTGGAGCAGCCGAAGGCCCAGAACGCCTCGTATCCGCACAAACCACCGCCGGCGGTGCCCGCCCACGGCGTACCGGCCGAATAGCCGGCCGTATCGAACGGCGTCAAGTAGCCCGAAAGCCAGTTGATGCCGCCGTTGTCGTTCAGGCTGCTGCCGTAGGTCTGATACTGCATCGAGTTGTCATACAGTAATTGCAGATCGTCGCGGCCCTGATCGAACTTGTGCGGGATTCCGAAGTGGAAGTTGAGCACAGTGTCGCGCTCTTGCTGCTGAACCAGGAAGCCTGCACCGTATGGGCCGTAGCCAAGACACGCGCCGTTGAACGGACCCGGATTCGCGGCGGTGTTACCAACCGCGATACCGCCGTTACCCGGCGAGGTCGTGTTGTTTTGGCAAGCCGGCCACGGTCCGTTGCCCCACTGGAGCGCGTAGCCGCAGCTCACGCCCGTGTTGAAGCACGTGGTTGAGTTGAAGTCCGGCGCGTTTCCATTGATCGGCGCGATGTTTCCTACGCAACCATATGCTGCGGCGGAGCTCGTGCCGCAGAAGAAGTTCGCGGCGGGGAACATGCTCAGGTACAGCGTTGCAGCTTCGCTTTGCGCCTGCAGGCCGGTTGAGCTCAGACCGTTCGCGTTCAGACTGGAACCGTCGTTCCACGTGAGGTTCGGATAGGTCTGGTTGTAGCCCATCAAACCGACGTAGTACGAGAAGTTCCGGTTCGGCGATGCGCCGCCGGCTTCAGCCGTCAAGGCGTGGTAGAAGCCGGGAGCGCCGATGCCGCCCTTGAGCGAACCGAAGCCCGGATACGTACCGGTCTTGATGACTTGGTTGATGAAGCCGCCGAGCGTCGCCGACGAAGCGCCGGACGGAGAACCGCCGGTGTACACCTGCAGCTCTTGCTGTCCGAGATTCGAGAGCGAATCCGACTGATAGTTATCGAAGGCGCGGTTGACCGGAACGCCGTCGAACTCGTATCCGATTTGGCTGTACGAAGAGCCGCGGATGTAGAACACCTGGCCCCAGCCGGCGTTACCCATATACGAAGTAACACCGGGCTGCTGATAGATGCCCGAGTACGCGCTGTTCAGGTTGAAACCGCCGCCGCTGCCCGACACGACTTGTTGGGTTGCGGCATTGACCGAGTAGACGTCCGACGTCGTACCCGGTTTGACGAGGTTGCCCGCAGCTCGCGAATGCGCGACCGCAATCGTCTTGAGCTCGGGGTGCGTCGTCATCGAAAGCGTGAACGACTGGTCAGCGAAGACCGTCACGCCTGCGAGTGACTGCGGAGCATAACCGTCCTTGTCGGCCGACACGGTATACGTGTCAGGCGCGAGTGACAGGAAGGTGAAATGCCCCCCAGCATCCGTCGTGGTTGTCGCCGTCTGCGACGGGGACACAGCCGTGATTTTCGCGCTAGCGACCGGCTTGCCCGTCGAAGTATCGGTCAACGTACCCGAGATGCCGCCGGTGGTGCCCGCCAGTGCCCATGTTCCCTGGGCAAGCATCGCCAGCATGATCATCACGGCCACGAACGCATGCCGAAGTCTGAGTTTTGGCATGGTTCCTCCTATAGGAGTTGGACCTTATGTGTTATGGGCCGCGGGGGCATGGCGACAGAAGTCGCTCCCCTGCGACTTAAGGCGCTTGGTTCTTTTCACTTATTCTTAATCCTCTGGGAAGCCACTGAGAAGTGCCTCTCCATGGCCTGCGAAAGGGGCGCCGCCTCAGGCGACGCCCCTTTCCAGATGCTGACAGGAGTTATTGTCACATCTTAATACGAGCTTCCAGATAGAAATTGAAGGGCTGCTTGGTCGAGAAGCTGTCGACGTTCACCGGCGAAAGGTACTTCTCGTACGGGTACTGGACGAACGGCTGAATCGTCGCCCCCGGGTTGAAGACGTTGCCGACCGGTTCCACGATGCCGGCACTGTTGTTGATGCCGTAGCTGCAGACGTTGGAATCCGATACGGTCCACGCTTCTTTCGATCCGCCGAAGCAGCGGTTGACGATGTTCGCGAACGTTCCGACGAGCGTCACTTTCGGGGAGACGTCGTACGAGAGTTGCAAGTTCATCAGCAGCTGGCTCGGATTGACGAACGCACCCGGCTCGTCGAACTTGCCGGTGTATGGATTCGGGATCGTGATCACCGCGTTGCACCCGATCGCGTTGTATCCCGCACCGCCGGACGGAGCGCCGAACGGATAGCGTGTTGGATCGATGGCCGTCACGCCGCCGCCGTACGGATCCGACGCGCATCCGCCCGCGTTCGGGTCGATGCCCGGCGTGGTCTCCGGAGAACCGTACCGGTTGCCGGCGAGAAACTGCAAGCTCGGCGTAATCGCGAATTTGTCGTGCTTGTAGTTGAGCACCAGCGTTGCCGCGTACGGAACCGCGAACGAGTCGGCCGATCCGCCGATGCCGCCGGGGAAGATGTCGTACGTTGCATAGCTGGCGCCCGGATCGAGCAGCGGCCGCACGGGAGCGTTCCAATACGGATTGGCAACCGTGGCCGCGGAGCACGCCGCCGCTGCGCCGGTGTTGTCGTAGCACGGTGCCGCGACGACCGGCACGCCGGTGTTCGGATCGTTCGGAGCGGTACCGCCGCCGCAGCGCGGATCGCTCGCGTTGGACGCGCAGAACGACGTGTACGCGTTGTACGTCTTGATGTCGTTGTTGATCTGCGTAACGATGTTCGTGCCGTTCGAGAGCGTGTCGTAGTTGATGTAGCTATGCGTGTAGGTGAGCGAGAGCAACGCGGATAGACCGTTTGCCGAAAAATCGCCCTTTTGTACTTGGAACTCCACGCCTTCGCTCGTCTGGCGTCCGACGTTCAGACCGGAGACGAAGCCCGTTGCTTGGTCGAGGAAGAAGTTCTGGATCTGATCTTTCGTCTTGCGATAGAACGGCGTGAGTTTGAACGACCAGCCTTGGCCGAGTTGCTGCTCCCACGAGAGGTCGAAGTTGTTCGAGGTCGGCGGACGCACCGGGTGGCCCGGCGTCGTGAAGCCGTACTTGTAGAACCGCGAGCCCAGGAAATCGGCCAGATCCTCCTGCAGCGTATTGTACTGCTCGTACGCGGTACTCGGCGGCTCGACGTACTGTCCGGCGCTGAATCGCAGAACCGTACGCGGGCTCATCGTGTACGTGCCCGAGATACGCGGCTGCAGGATGTTGTAACTGAACACTTGCGCCGACTCGTTCGTCAGTTTCGCCGGCGTGGTGCCCGCGGGGCAGACGCCGGGCGAAGTCGCCGATTCGAGCGTGAAGCCGTCGGGCGCAACGCAATTGTTCAGATTGAACGCGTTGAACCAGAATTGCCGCGCCGGATCGTTCGGACTCGTACTAGAGCCGTCGAACTCGAAGCGGTCGTCGCGCAGGCCGATGTTGAAGAGCCATCGCTCCGTCGGCCGCCATTGATCTTGAATTGAGACCGAGGTAAACTTCGGCTTGACCTGGTTGTACGTTGCGTACAGACTGTTCTCCGCAACGAGATACGCGCACGGCGCGCCGCCGCACGTAAAGCCGGGAGCCGCGCTTTGCGCCGGTCCGACGCAGGTCGGATCTGCCAGGCAGCTCCAGGAGAGATGCGAGGCGTCGGCCCGCGTGCAGTTCACCGGCGCGAGATTCGTGCCGCTGATCGGATTGCTCGTGTTGTAGCAGAAGCCCGCCGTCGGATTCGCGGAACTGACGAGTATGGCTGCGAGACTGCGCCGGCCGAATCCGTTGAACATCTGCGTGTTGTTGTCGCGCGTCGAGTTCGCCGTCGTGTAGTTGCCCTCAATGGTCAGCAAATGCTGCGCGTTGAGCTGATCGGCGAACGTCGCCGAGACGCCGCGCGTGTGGGAACTCAGTTCGTAGTCCGGCGATACGACGCAATTGTAGTTCAGATAGGCGCACACGGGTCCCGTCTGCAGCCAGTCGGAATAATACGTGTACCCGTAGAGCCGCAGATACGCATTCGAGCCGAAGTTCTTCTGGTATTGCAGCTTGACGATCTCCTGATTGTTCCAGATCGTGTCGCGCTTGTTCGGATCGACCGCAAGCGAGTTGGGCGCGTGCGGCGGCGATGCGGGATAGAGATACGGTGAGACGTACTGCGACGGATTCGCCGGCAGCAGCGTGCCGACCGGACCGTTCCACTGGAAGCCGTCGATGTATGATACCGGTCCCGGATCGTCGGTGTTCGGGCCGAACGTTGCGTTGCCGCCCGGAACGTCGTTCACCGCTTCGTAGAAGCCGTTGAGCAGCATGCCGGAATCCCAGAGCAGTTGGATGTCGTCGCGCCCGCTGTCGTGTCTGTGCGGAATGCCGAAGTGCACGTTGGCGACGACGTCGCGATCGAAAATGCTCGATGGCGAGAGCCAGTTGTACGACCCCAGAATGAAGCCGCCGGGCCCGGCGTAGGTGCCGCTATTGAGGTAGTTGTTGTAACCTTCCGTGAAGTTCACGGTCGTCGGATCGCCGCAGCCCGCCGCAGGCGTTGAGCCGAGCACGACGGGACCGAAGCCGGAAAACGAATCGCTGTACGCTTTGCCGTTGTCTTGATCGACGTAGCGGAAATCTTGATCGTATCCGCCGATGCCGACGTAGTAGGAGAACAAGCGGTTCGGCGATGCGCCGCCCGCTTCTGCCGAGAGTTTATGATAGAAAATCGGCGCGCCGATTCCGGCGGTAATCATGCCGAAGCCCGGATACGTTCCGGACTTGATCACCTGATTGATGTAGCCCGCGAGGCCCTGGCCTTCGGAGTTCGCGGGCGTCGCGCCGGTGTAGACTTGCAGCTCCGACATGCCCAGCGAGGAGAGCTGCCCCGACGGGTAATTGTCGAACGACCGGTTCACCGGAACGCCGTCGAATTCGTAGCCGACTTGATCGTAGTCGCCGCCGCGAATATGCACGGTTTGAAAGTATCCCGCCTGATTGAGCGGCATGACCACTCCGGGGACGGATGCCACCGCGGAATAGGCGCTGTTCAAGCTGCCGCCGCCGCCGAGCGCGCTGATCTTGTCTTGCGTTGCGGCGTTGACGGAATACACGTCGGCCGTCGTGCCGCTCTTCACCAAACTGCTCGCGGCTTTGGAGGTCACGCGCGCGATGGTTTTGAGCGACTTGTGCATCGTGACGGCGACGGTTTGCGTAGCATCGGCAAAGACCGTGATGCCCGCTTGGCTGACGGCGTCGTAGCCGTCTTTCTCCGCCGACACGGTATACGTGTCGGGCGTGAGGGATAGGAACGTGAAATGGCCGGATGCGTCTGTCCGGGTTGTGGCGCTCTGCGACGGGGCCGCCGCAGTGACTTGCGCGTCCGCTATCGGTGCGCGCGTTTCCGTGTCCACAATCGTGCCGCTGATGCCGCCGGTGGTGCCTGCCAGTGCCCATGTTCCCTGGCAAAGCATCGCCGCGACGATCGCAGTAGCTATAAACGCATTCCGGAATCCCCTTTTGAGCATGGCTCCTCCGGTTTCAAAAGTGCGTATATCTCCTTCTTAGCACCAGCACAGCCGTTTAAAAACAAGAGAGGCCCCGCTTGCTGCGGGGCCTCTTCGGGTCACTACACCTTCGCCGGCATTCGCTGCGCCAGCAATCCGGGAATCTGTGAGGGTCGATCCGCCACCGGAACGCCCGCCGCTCGAAATGCGTCGATTTTGCTTTGCGGGGTTCCGAATTTGCCGGAGATGATCGCGCCGGCGTGGCCGAGCGATTTGCCCGGCGGTGCGTTGCGCCCGCCGATGAACGCGACGATCGGCACGTTCGCCATGTGCTCTTTGATGAACGCGGCCGCGTCTTCTTCGTCCGAGCCGCCGATTTCGCCGCAGACCACGAGGGCTTCGGTCTGCGAGTCGTTCTTGAATTCGCGCAGACAGTCCACGAACGTCGTACCGATGATCGGGTCGCCGCCGATGCCGACCGCGGTCGACTGTCCGAAGCCCGCCCGCGTGAGCAAGTCGACGACTTCGTACGTGAGCGTGCCCGAGCGCGAGATCACGCCGACGTTGCCTTCTTTGAACACGTGGCCGGGCATGATGCCGATGGAGGACTTGCCGGGCGAGATGAGGCCGGGGCAGTTCGGCCCGATGATGCGCATGCCGGGCGTGGCCGCGACGACTTTGAGAACGTCGTGCACCGGTACGCCTTCGGTGATGCAGACCGCGAACGTGATGCCGGCCGCGTGCGCTTCAAAGAGCGCGTCCGCGGCGAACGGCGGCGGAACGAAGATGCAGGTGTGGGTCGCGCCCGTTGCGTCGACCGCTTCCTGCACCGTGTTGAACACGGGCAAACCGTGCGAGGATTTCTGTCCGCCTTTGCCGGGCGTGACGCCGCCGACGATGTTCGTGCCGTAGTCCAGCATGCGTCCGGTGTGATACGAACCCTCACCGCCGGTGATGCCTTGTACGATCACCTTGCTGTTCTTGTCCAGAAAAATCGACATGCTTATACTCCCGCCAGTTTCACGGCTTCGGCAGCGCCTTCGTCCATCGTCTGCACCGGCGTCATGCCCGCGTCGGCGAGAATACGCCGCCCTTGTTCTTCGTTGGTGCCGGTGAGACGGATCACCAGCGGCACTTTGCGCGAATTCGTGGTGCGCAGCGCTTCGACGATGCCTTTGGCGACTTCGTCGCAGCGCGTGATGCCGCCGAAGATGTTGATGAAGAACGCTTTGGCGTTCGTGTGGTTCATCACCAGCTCGTAGCAGTTGCGCACGCGCTCCGCGTCGGCGCCGCCGCCGACGTCGAGAAAGTTCGCGAAGCTTCCGCCTGCGTTTTTCACCGCGTCCATCGTGCCCATCGCCAGGCCCGCGCCGTTTGCCATCGTGCCGACGGTGCCGTCGAAGCGGCGGAAGTTGCGGATGCCCAGGCCGGCTTTCGTGGCGAGCGTTTCGTCTTCGTCGAGCGGCAGCGTAGTCTGCCACTGCTTAAATTCCGGATTCTTGTAGATCGCGTCGTCGTCGAGTTCCACTTTCGCGTCGGCGGCAATGACGCGCCCGTCTTCGGTGAGGACGAGCGGATTGATCTCGACCAGCTTCGCGCCGTAGCGGAAGAACAGATCGTAAAGGCCCGCGAGCACGCCCGGAAGCGCTTTATGGTAGCCCTTGTCCAGGTTTGCTTTAAACGCGAGGTCGCGGCCGATGAAGGGCCAGTAGCTCGCGGATACGTCGACGACGGCTTTCGCGATGGAGTCGGGATGCTTGTCGGCGACTTCCTCGATGTCCATGCCGCCGAACGCGCTGACCATGATCAGCGGCTTCTTCGTCGTGCGATCGATCGCGATTGCCGCGTACGCTTCTTTCGCAACCGCCAGCGTCTCTTCGATCAGCAGCGAGTTGATCGCTTCGCCATTCGGATTCTGCCGGTTCGGCGGCATCGGGCTCGCCATGATCTGCGTTGCCTTCTCGCGCGCTTCGTCCGCGTTCTTCGCGAATTGAATCTTGCCGGCTTTGCCGCGTCCGCCCATCAAAACTTGCGCTTTGACGACCCAATTGCCGGGATGTTCACCGACGAATGCGGCGGCCTCGTCGGCCGTGGTCACGTGCTGGCTGCGGGGAACGGGAATGCCGGCACGCCGGAACAGTTCCTTCCCCTGATACTCCATCAGGTTCACTTTACTCTTACTTGTCCTTCGTTTTAGTTATCGTGGAGGCTGTTACAGCTTCCCCAAGTACGCACGGGAGATGATCAGCTGCTGGATCTCCGAGGTGCCTTCGTAGATCTCGGTGATTTTCGCGTCGCGGTAATGCCGCTCGACGGGAAACTCGGTGGTGTAGCCGTAGCCGCCGTGAATCTGCAGCGCTTCCGCGGCGTGCTTGCGCGCGGCGGTCGAGGCAAAGTACTTGGCTTTGCTGGCTTCGATTGCAAACGGCTTTCCGGCATCGTACAGCGCGGCGGCGCGATACGTGAGCAGCCGTGCCGCATCCAAATCCGTCGCCATCTGCGCAATTTTGAACGAGATGCCTTCGTACGCGCCGATCGGTTTGCCGAACGCGACGCGCTCTTGCGCGAACTGCACCGATTCGTCCAGGCACGCGGCAAGAATGCCGCACGCTTGCGCGGCGATGCCGATGCGTCCGCCCGTGAGGGCGGTCATCGCGTTGCCGAACCCGCCGCCTTCTTCACCGAGCAGCGCGGACTGCGGCACCTTCACGTTGTCGAACGCGATGTCGCACGTGTTGCTGGTGTGAATGCCGAGTTTTTCGGTGACGCGCTCGACGCTCACGCCGGGCAGTTCGTTGTCGACCAAAAATGCGCTCACGCCTTTCGCGCCCGGACCGCCGGTGCGGAACATCCCCATGAGCACGGTGGAGTAACTGCCGTTGGTGCACCACTGCTTGCGTCCGTTCAGAACGTAGCCGTTCTCGACGCGCTTCGCGCTCGCGCGAATGTTCGCCGCATCGGAGCCGGCGTCGGGCTCGGTCAGTGCGAATCCGGCGATCGTATCGTCCTGCGCGAGTTTGGGCAGATACGCGCGCTTCTGCTCCTCGCTGCCGATTTTGAGGATCGCCATGCAGATCATCGAGTGCACGGAGACGGTGACCGCCGTGCCCGCGTCGACGCGCGCCAGTTCTTCTACCGCGCGCGCGTAGGAGACGTAATCGGCGCCCGCGCCGCCGTAGGCTTCGGGAATGAGCAGCCCCATGAGGCCTGCGGCCGTGAATTTCGTGTAGAGTTCGCGCGGGAAGTGATGTTCGCGGTCCCATGCGGCAATGTGCGGCGCGATTTCGCGCTGCGCGATCTCCGCGGCGAGCTCGCCGATTTGGCGTTGGTCGCCGGTGAGATCGAACGTCGCGCCGGGCACCGCAACCGCATCACTCATACGTATAAAATCCTCGGCCGCTCTTGCGTCCGTACCAGCCTGCCGCGACGTATTGGCGCAGCAGCGGACACGGGCGGTATTTCGGATCGCTGAAGCCGTCGTAGAGCACGTTCATGATGGCAAGACACGTGTCCAGACCGATGAAGTCGGCGAGCTGCAGCGGACCCATCGGATGATTCATGCCCAGTTTCATCACCGTGTCGATCGCTTCGGGCGTTCCGACGCCTTCGTACACCGCGTAGATGGCCTCGTTGATCATCGGCATGAGCACGCGATTGGAGACGAAGCCCGGAAAATCGCGCACTTCCACCGGCGTCTTGCCGAGATCGCGCGCGAGTTTTTCGGTGAAGTCGTACGTCGCTTGCGAGGTTGCGAGGCCGCGTATGATCTCGACCAGTTGCATCACCGGAACCGGATTCATGAAGTGCATGCCGATGACGTTCTCGGGGCGGCGCGTCTGCGCGGCGAGCGTCGTAATGGAGATCGACGAGGTGTTGGTGGCCAGAATCGCTTCCGGCGGCGTGGATTGATCCAGCCGCCGGAAGAGTTCGGATTTGAGTTCGAGATCTTCGGTCGCCGCCTCGATGGCGACGTCGACGTCGAAATCCTTGATCGCCGTTTCGGTGCGCACGTGCGTGAGAATCGTTCCGCGCTGTTCTTCGCTCAGCCGGCCCTTCTCGACCAGACGCCCCAGATTGCGTTCGATGGTCGAAACGCCGCGGCCGACGCTTGCATCGTCGCGATCGACGAGCACCACCGAGTGGTGGTGCATCGCCGCAACCTGAGCTATGCCGGACCCCATTTGGCCCGCGCCGATAATCGCTATCTTCACGCGGCTAATCGACGCGAATCAGGATTGCGTCACCTTGGCCGCCGCCGCTGCAAATCGCAGCGATACCCAGGCCGCCGCCGCGCGCGCGCAGTTGATTGATCACCGTGCCGACCAGACGCGCGCCGGACGCGCCGATGGGATGGCCCATCGCGACGGCGCCGCCGTACTTGTTGATCTGCTCGGGATCCAGACCGAGTTTGCGCGCCGACGTGATTGCGACCGACGCAAACGCTTCGTTGATCTCCCACACGTCGATCTGATCTTTGCTTACGCCGGTTTTCGCCAGCAGCTTCTGCACGGCCATCGCCGGCGTGAGCGCGATGTACGGCGAATCCCAGCCGACCGTCGCGTGATCGAGAATCGCTGCAATCGGCTTGACGCCGTGCGACTGCGCGTAGTCTTCACTCGCCAGCACGAGCGCGGCGGCGCCGTCGTTCACGCCCGGCGCGTTGCCCGCGGTGACGGTTCCGTCTTTCTCGAGCGGTTTGAGTTTGGCCATCGCTTCGAGGCTCGCGTCTGCGCGCACCGCTTCGTCGCGATCGAGCGTTGCGTGCGGAACGTCGCCCGTGACGAACGGCGCCCACTGCGCGTAATTCAGCGTGAATTCGGCCGACGGCTCGTGCGCCCACACGTCGTCCGCCGCGCTGCTCGAGGAGCCCGCCGCAACCGGAACGCGTGCGCGCGCAGGTTCGGGAAGCTTGTCGACGACGATCTTGCCTTTGGCTTTGCTCGCGACGCGAACCGCAACGATCTCGCCGGCGAATTTTCCGCCGTTCTGCGCTTCGTTTGCGCGCCGGTGGCTCTCGTACGCGAAACGATCCTGATCTTCGCGCGAGAGTTTCAGTTCGTTCGCGACCTTCGAGCCCTGCGTGGCCATCGTCATCGGGAAGTAGTAATCCCACAGGCCGTCGTGGATCATCGCATCGATCAGACGTCCGTCGCCGAAGCGGTAGCCGCTGCGCGCTTCTTTCAAAATGTAGGGCGCGTTTGACATCGATTCCATGCCGCCCGCGACCACCAGGTCGTTGCTGCCGTCATTGAGCAAGCGTGCGGCGTTGACCACCGCGAGCATGCCCGATGCACAGACCTTGTTGATCGTCTCGGCGGTCACCGTCTTGGCGAGGCCGCTCTTGAAGCCGACTTGGCGGGCCGGATTCTGTCCGGCGCCGGCCTGAAGCACCTGCCCCATCACGATGTGTTCCAGTTCGGAAGGGTCGATGCCCGAACGTTCGATGGCGGCGAGGACGGCGGCGGCCCCGAGCGTGGTCGCTTCCAGGGGTGCGAGGGTTCCGCCGAGGCGGCCGAACGGCGTGCGAGCCGTGGAGAGCACCACGGCCTTGGAATTGCGCGAAATCATAGCCCGAGACGATTCGGTACGGCGCGTTACGCGTCCCTCATACTACTAATGTCGCGGCCCGCTTGCTTGACCGGGCATCATCGGCTGCGTGCAAATGATCGCCGCGTCGGGCCGGCAATTCTCACATTCGAATTGCAGCGTGACGTGCGTGATGCCGAAGCGCTCGCGCACGAGCGCGTCGAGATTCTGCATGATGGCGCTCGCTTCGCTCACGCGCGCGTCTTGCACCAGCACGTGCGCCGAGAGTGCGAGCGCGCCGCTGCCGATCGTCCACACGTGCAAATCGTGCACCGCTTGAATCCCCGTCACGCCCTGCATCGCGTCGTGCACGTCTTCGACGTCCAGTCCGCGCGGCACGCCTTCGAGCAGCACGTCGGCCGCGTCGCGCACCACGCGCACGACGCCGACGATGATGATCGCCGCGACGAACAGCGAGAGTGCCGGGTCGATCCATGCAGCGCCGGTTGCGGTGATGACCGCGCCGCCGACGATCACGGCAAGCGCGCCGAGCGCATCGCCCGCGACGTGAAAGAGCGCGGCGCGCATGTTCAAGTTGTCCTTGCCCTGCCCCATCAGCATGAAGCCGACGGTGCCGTTCGCAACCAGTCCGACTCCCGCGATGATGCTCATGATGGCACCTTCGGGGTGGTGCGGAACGAAAAAGCGATGCACGGCTTCGTACGCGATGAACGCGGTCGCCGCGAGCAGCACGCTGCCGTTGAGCATCGCGCCAAGAATCTCAAGACGTCCGAAGCCGAACGTCTTTTGCAGCGTCGCCGGACGCTGCGCGCCGAGCAGTGCAAAGAGCGCGATGGCGAGCGCGAACACGTCCATGCAGACGTGCACTGCGTCCGTGAGCAGGGCAAGCGAATTCGCGCGCACGCCGCCCCAGAACTCGAGCGCCGCAACGAAGGCGACGATGACCAAAGCCGTCAGCAGCCGCGCGCGCGGCGACATGCGTTAGGCCTTGAGCGCCTTGAGCGCGAGCGCGGCGAGCATTACGCCGAAGGTGAGAAACGTCTTCGATTCCGCCTGCGGGATCACGTCCGGTTTCCACTCGCCGCGCTGTTCGCCCAGCGGCTCGAGCGAGGGAACGATCTGCGGAACCGTCTCGCAATAGCGTTCGTACGGTTCGCCGAACTCCGATCGCAGATACTGCTCTTCATGCGGAACGATGATGCTGTACACTGCAGCCATCGTTCCCAGCGATGCCGCGATCAACGCAAGCTTCTTGCCGGCGGGATTGCCCCCCGTGAACGCAATCGCGAAGCCGGCCGCCGTGATGAAGTTTCCGACGTACAGCGGATTGCGCACGTACGCATACGGACCCGCGGTCACGAGTTCGGGAGCCGTCACATGATCTTCGCGCGTCGTCACGCCCGAGTAGCCGACGGCCCAGCAGCGCACCAGCTCGCCCGCAAACGCAATCGGCAAGCCCAGCGTCACGCTCAGCGCGCTCGGCTTCCCGAACGCCGCCAGCAACACCGCCGGAATTGAGAGCAGCGCACCCCGATTCTTAAATACCAGCGCCTGCAATTCGTCGTTATCGTCCACCAAATTATCTCTCGTCATCCCGAGCTATTATCTCGTCATCCTGAGCTTGTCGAAGGACGGCTGAGCTTGTCGAAGCTACCATAAACGTCCTGCAGCGTCTTACGCAGCGGTATGCGCGGCGACCATCCGGTCGCGCTCCGAACTTTCTCGCTGCTTCCGTACAAAATGGGCACGTCGGCCGGGCGCATCCGCGCCGGATCCTCGCGCACCTCCACGGGAACGCCGGCGATGCGAATCAGTTCGCCCAACACCTCCCGCATGCTGACCGCGCTGCCGCTGCAGACGTTGTAGATCTCACCGCTGCGCCCGCTGCGCGCAAGCGCTGCATACGCATCCACGACGTCGCGCACGTCGAGAAAATCGCGCCGCGGCTCGAGATTCCCCACCAAGAGCACCGGCTGCGCTCCGTTCGCGATCTGCGCGAGCTGCGCGGCAAACGCCGGAACCGCAAACCGCTCGTTCTGGCCCACACCGATATGGTTGAACGCGCGCGTTATCACCGCATCCACGCCGTAGGCACGCGCCTCTCCGAGCACGATTGCCTCGGCCGCGGCTTTGCTCGCCGCGTACGGATTCGACGGATTCGGCGCAAGCGTCTCCGCGAGCGGCATACGCTCGGGCGGCTGCACGCCGTAGACTTCCGCCGAACTCACGAATACCAAACGCACGTCGCGCTTGCTGCGATCGCGCCACGCGCGCAACGCCGCAAGCAGGTTCGCCGTGCCGATGACGTTGGTTTCGTACGTTTCCGCGGGCGCTTCGATCGCGCGCGGCACGAATGCTTGCGCGGCCAAATGAAACACCGCATCGGGCTGCGCCAAATCGAACGCCGCGTGCAGCGTTTCGATGTCGAGCAGATCGATCGGGAAGTGCGTCTCCCCGTCGTGCGGACCGCCCGCCGAAAAGACCTCGACTTCGTCGGCTGCCAAACGCGCGGTCAAATAGCGCCCGACGAATCCGCTTGCGCCGGTCACCAGCGCGCGCATCATAAGGATCCAACTCCTACACGGTCGTGAGCGGGCGCAGGCGCTCGATGTCGGCCTTCACCATGATCTCGACGAGCTCTTCGAACGAGATCTCGGGTGTCCAACCGAGCACGCGTTTCGCCTTCGACGGATCGCCGATCAACAGATCGACCTCTGCCGGCCGCATGAAGCGCGGATCGGTGCGAACGTAATTCTCGTACGATCCGAGGCCCGCGCATTCGAACGCGATGCGGCAGAACTCGCGCACGCTGTGCGTGCGGCCGTTCGCGATAACGTAATCGTCCGCGTGGTCCTGCTGCAGCATGAGCCACATCGCGCGCACGTAATCTCCCGCGAAACCCCAATCGCGCTGAGCGTCGAGATTACCGAGCAGCAATTCTTTCTGCAATCCGAGTTTGATGCGCGCAACGCCATCGCTAATTTTGCGCGTCACGAATTCCTTCCCTCGGCGGGGCGAATTGTGAATGATGATTTCCCCGACTCCGGCGTGAAAGCGCTCGGACTCCGTGGTCAGATCGTAAAGCCAGCCATCGAAATGCGGTTCTTCGACGACGCGCTTGACTTCGCTGAGGTCCTTGCGAAGATGTGCGCCCTTATTGCCGGCTTTAGGTGAGCGCAGGTTAAGTGAATAAAACGGCCCCGGCCGCTCCGCCGGGCCGACATCCACGTTCAGCACGAGTTCTTGCTTCAGGGCTTTCTTCGCGAGCCACCACAGGCCCATCGCAAGCACAGCCGAGTTGGTCTTGAAATTCTTGTAACGGCCGTCGGCGGCGTTGTAGCCCTCCAAGAACGCGCGCCAGACCGCTTCATCGCCGTTCAGCACGCAGCGCGGGATGCGCTTGTAGCCATCGCGCGTGTAGCACTCTTCCCGCAACCACTGCAGATATTGCGGTGCGCCATTGAGCGCGAGCGCACCAACGACGGTCCCTTGCGAAAATCCGGACGTCGTCGCGGTATAGCTGCTCGTCCCCATCGTGACGCGCTGCCAAGCACCGGCGAAGAATTCGCGCAGCCGTGCATCACTGTTGATGAACTTCGCACGAACGTGTCCGTCGCGTTCATATGCGGAACCATCGCCGACAAATGCGCCCAGCAGCCATGCCTGCTCCAAAGTCATACTTGAAAAAGACGGGGCATCGGGAAGATCTGCGCGCTGCATCTTCGTGCCGGGCTCGACGTGTTTCGACGGCACTTCGCCTTGTTCGGTAAACATGACGTGATCGGCCGTCAGCGTAACGGCACCGCATCGCGCCTCAACGCGCCGCACGCCCTTGTTGTCGACGACCGGGCGATGCTTGTACGCGGTTCCTCCGAGAACGCGCACGAACCGCTCGCCGTCCCACACCTCGGTGTCGGGCACGTCAAAGCGCTGAACGTTCGCGCCTTTCTGACGCACGCGCAGAACGTCACTGATCGGCACGATGTCCACGATGTTGCCGCGCTTGATAATGACCGGGGTAGTTGCCGGAACGCTCTCATGGTTGAACAGTATTCCGCTCACTGCGAACATGTCGTAGGATTCGCGATAGTTTACCGTGATCCAGTGGCCGTAGACTTTGGCAACGCCGTACGGACTGCGTGGATAGAACGGCGTGCTTTCGCTTTGCGGCACTTCTTGCACTTTGCCGAACATCTCGGAACTCGATGCTTGATAGAAGCGAATTTTCGGATTCACCGAGCGGATCGCTTCGAGCACGCGCGTCACGCCGAGCGCCGTGAATTCGCCGGTGAGCACGGGCTGCGACCACGAGGCCGGTACGAACGACTGCGCCGCCAAATTATAGACTTCGTCCGGACGCACTTTGTCGATGATCGTCGTCATCGACGTTTGATCCAGCAAGTCGCCCGATACGAACTCGATGTCGTCGAAAATATGCTGGATCCGCTCGTGCACGTCGGTGCTGGTGCGGCGCGTCATGCCGACGACGCGATAGCCCTTTTCAAGCAGCAATTCGGCCAGGTACGATCCGTCCTGGCCGGTGATTCCGGTGATGAGCGCTGTTTTTTTCACGTTGTCCTAACTAGTTCAAGATCATGATGTTGCTGCCGGCGTCGTCGAAGATGAAGCGCGTTTCGAACATCTCGTCGCCTTCCAGTCCGACGACTTTGGATTGAATCGTCAGCCGGTGCATCAGTTTGCCTTCATGGCGGATGATGCCGGAGTAGAAATATTGCACGAGCGGCGTCTGGCTATCCTTGAGCGGCGCGAGACGCCGGCGCTCGACGAGCATGTGCAGCAGACGGTGCTGCAGGCGCGTGGGCAGCAGGCGGTTCGCATCGTCCGGCGACATCCGCACGGTGGTAAGGTCTTCCTGCGCCTTGTTCGATTCTTCGATCTGCTTGTCGGTCGTGTAGCGAATGATCGCGTCCCAATCGTCCGCGGAGATGCCCGTGAAGCGCATGCCGTAGCGCCAAACCGACTTGCCCTGATGCGTGACGGTGTCTTGCCAGACCGATTTCGCGCGCACGCGAACCACGCGCGATTCTATGGTCGCGCGAATTTCGAATTCATCTTTGCCGACGGGCTCTTGCGTGAGCACGCACAGACCGCCGCCGCTGATGTCGAGTCCGATAGCCGGCTTTTGGGTCGTTCCGGCATCGACCGAGAACGTCGCTCTGTACGGTTTCCGCTTGCGCGGGTACTTGCGCCGGTTCGGTTCTTTTCCGGTAAACCACGCCAGCAACTCTGGCAGCATGACGCCGGATTCTTCGCTTACGCGGAGGGCGCTTCCGCCTGAGGAAGCGTGCCCCGCAGCGCTTCGATCGTGCGCCGCAATCCCTCGCGAACCGGAACCTTCGGCTCCCATCCGAGCAGCAGCCGCGCGACGGCGATATCGGGGCAGCGGCGCGTGGGATCGTCGGGCGGGATCGGCCGGTTTTCGGTGCGCAGCGGTACGTCCGCGATCTCGCTCACGATGCGCGCGAACTCGGCAACGGGGTACTCCTCGGGGTTCCCGAGGTTGACGATGCGCCCGCGTGCCGCGTCGCTCGCGGCGCACGCCATGATGCCGGCGACCAAGTCGTCCACGTAACAGAACGAGCGCGTCTGCGAGCCGTTGCCGTAGATGGTGAGCGGCTCCCCGCGCAGCGCCTGCAGAATGAAGTTGGGCACGACGCGGCCGTCGTCCGAGCGCATGCGCGGCCCGTACGTATTGAAGATGCGGATGATGCGCGCGTTCACGTCGTGCGCGCGCACGTACGCACTCACGAGCGCTTCGCCGAAGCGCTTGGACTCATCGTAGCAGGAGCGCGGGCCGACCGGATTCACGTTGCCCCAGTACGTCTCGCGCTGCGGATGTTCGAGCGGATCGCCGTAGGCTTCCGAGGTCGACGCGTAGAGCAAACGCGCACCCCACTCGAGCGCGGCTTGGGCGCAGAACTCTGTCCCTTTGCTGTTCACCGCCAGCGTTTGCAGCGGCAGCTTCGCGTAATCGACCGGACTTGCGGGCGATGCGAAATGCAGAACCAGATCGATCGGCCCGTACTTCGCGTGAATATCGTCGATGAGTTCGCGATGACCCACGGTGATATCGCGTTCGAGCAATTCGAAGTGCTCGGAACGCAGCGCATCCGCAAGATTATCCCGGCTGCCCGTGATGAGGTTGTCGATGCCGATGACGCGCCGGCCTTCTTGCAAATACGCGTCGGTCAGATGCGAGCCGATAAAGCCGGCAGCGCCGGTGATCAGTACGGTTTTCATTTCGTGTGAGCCGCCATCTTCGTCGCAATGAACGATGCAACTTCGCTCGGAACGGTGCCGCGCCCGAATCCCGCATCGTACCCCAGTTCGGTCGCCATCAAATTCGTTACGCGCGGACCGCCGCAGCAGAGCACGATCCGCTCGCGCAGCCCTTCGGCCTCAAGCAGTTCTACGAGTGCCGTAAAGTTTTTCACATCACTTCCCTTTTGCGTCACGACTTGTGAGGCGAGCAGCGCATCGATCTGCTTCTCCTTTGCGAATCGAACCAGTTCTTCAACCGAAACCTGACTGCCCAGATTGAACGTCTCGAACATCTTGTAGCGCTCGAGGCCGTAGTCGCCTTTGTATCCCTTCATATTCAGGATGGCGTCGATACCAACGGTATGCGCGTCCGTGCCGATGCAGGCGCCGGCAACGCGCAGTTTGCGGCCGATGCGCTCGGAGACGAACGCGTCGATCTCTTCCATCGACATCGCGTGCGTTTTTGCCGAGGGCGCGGTGATGGTCGAGAAGTCGACCGCGTGCGGCGTGCTCGCGTAGACGACGAAGAGCGAAAACCCCGCCGCGATGGGGCGGCCTTCGACGACCTGCACGTCGGTAAAGCCCATCCTCACGACCAGTTGGCGCGCCGCTTCGTCCGCCGCTTCGCTCCACTGCACCGGAAGCGTGAACGAGAGCTGCACTTTGCCGTCGTTCATCGTGTCGCCGTAGGGTTTGATGAGATGCGTCATGCCGGCACCCGCGTCGCCGTCAGCGCTTCTTCGAAGGGATTCCAGTACTCCGCGGAGCGTTCGAAGACACCGTCGAAGCCGCGGCCGCCGTCCGGCGGACGGGAAACGTCGGCAAAAACGCCCGCTTCGATCGCGTGCATCAGGCCCTGATCGGCGACGCGCCGCAGCAGCTTCTCGCAATCGGCAAGTACGCTCTGCGCGCGCTTCTCGATGATGCCGTCCGGCTTGAACGTGATCTCGTCGCCGAAGTGGCGCGCGGTGTTCATCACGTAGCGCGCGTTTTCGATCGAGAGCGCCCGGTCGCCCAGAAACGGCGTGTGAATCGCTTCGGTCAGCATGCCGCACAGATGAATCGTCTGCCGCGTCATCACCGACGTGAGGTTGAACATCGCGTCGATGAGATGGCCTTTGAAAATATCGCCGGTCATGTGCTTGGTCGGCGGCATGTATTTAAGCGGCGCGTTCGGGAAGATTTGCCGCGTAAGCTGCGCCTGCGCGACCTGATACAAGAAGCCGTCTTCCAGATCGGGGCTGATCTCGTACGCATCGCCGAGGCCCAGCTGCTCGTCCGGCATGCCCGCGCGGTGCGCGAACTCTTCGTTGATGAACTGCGAGGCCAGCACCGCGGGCGCTTGCTCCACCGCATCGGCGGTCGTCAAGTAGTTGTCTTCGCCGGTGTTGATGATGATGCCCGAGTACGCGTTGAGCATACGGCTGAAGTGCTGGTCGATGAACGTGCGCTTCATGTTGATGTCGCGGAACAGGATGCCGTACATCGAGTCATTGAGCAGCATGTCGAGCCGCTCGATGGCCGCCATCGTCGCGATTTCGGGCATGCACAAACCGCTCGCGTAGTTCGTGAGCATGACGTAGCGTCCGAGCCGCTCGGAGACTTCGTCGAGCGCCTCGCGCACGATTTTGAAATTCTCTTGCGTGGCGTACGTGCCGCCGAAGCCCTCGGTCGTCGGTCCGTACGGAACAAAGTCGAGCAGCGATTGACCGGTCGAGCGGATCACCGCGATGATTTGCGCGCCCGCCTCCGCGGCGGCGACCGCCGCCGTGCGATCTTCGTAAATGTTGCCGCTCGCGACGATGACGTAGAGCAGCGGCGCCGGCAGCTGCGGCAAACGCGCGAGGCGTTCGCGGCGCTCGTCGCGGCGCGCCGCGATGTTCGCAAGCGAGGCGCGCGCGAACTTGCGGACGATTTCGCGCGCGGCTTCGTCGGGAACGCCGGAGAAATCGGAAAGCGCGAGTTTGCCGGCCGCGATCTGCTCGCCAAGCTCGCGCGGCGTGAGGCCGCTCTGCGCCAGCGCCCGCCCGAAAGCCAGGGCGGCACCGCGTGCGCGCTCGTTCTCGTCGAGCGCGTCGACGATCATGTTCGGAACCGGCACGTCCTCGGGCCCCACGCCGTCCACGCCAAGCAGGCGCAAGACCGAACGCTCCACCGAAACGGTCGAGTGGGATCCGATGAATTCGCTGACGGGGTCCACGATGGCGGCCGCCAACTCGCGGGCCGCGCCGACGAGCCGGGGGTCGATGTGCAGTTCCATAACCTTCTCATCTTAGGGGCATGCACGGCATTCTCCTCAAGCGAATAGGTCGCCATGAAACGCCGGGCCTCCGGTCTTCCTCTAATCCTGGCCGCGGCAGGGCTCGCGGTGTCCGCCACGCTCCTGCTGCGAATCCCGCACGCCGCGCCCTCCGCGCTGCAGCCGCCGGCGGGCGAAGAGGAACCGTGGCCGATGTACCAGCGCTACCCGACGCACAACGCCGTCTTCGATCAGGCCGGGCTGAACGTGCGCTGGACGGCCTCGACCGACGGCAAAATCAACGGCGGGCTTGCGATCAGCAACGGCACCATCTACGCGGCGAGCTTCGATAAGAAACTGTACGCGATAAACGAGCGCACGGGAGCGATCCGCTGGACCGCCTCCGCGGACAACATTTTGATGTCGACGCCCGTCGTGCAAGACGGCGTCGTAATCGTCGGCAGCGGCAAAGACGGTTTTTTGAAACCGGACGATTATATGTCGCAGGTCTGGGGACGCCCCGAAGGCGACGACGTGTACGCCTTCTCGACCAAAGACGGTCACCTCGCATGGAAATTGCACACCGTCGGACAGAACATGCCCTCACCGGCGATCTCGCAAGGCGCGGCGATTTTCGCGAATGGCGATCTGCACGTGTACGCGCTCGAACTCGCGTCGGGAAAACAGCGCTGGAGCGTCGACACGCCGGGCGTCGCGACGATGGCGTCGATGAATGTTTCGAACGGGGTCGCGTTCGTTCCAACGTGTCACAACGCGCCTTACGCATGCGAAACGCGCGCGATCGATATCACCGACGGCCGCACGCTTTGGACGAACCGGTACGGCGGCAGCGACTGTACGCCGACGGTCGACGACGGCATGGTCTTCGTCAACGCATCGCGCGATGAAGACACGCGCTTTCACACCGGCGGCCAAATTACCGTTGCAGCGATAGACGAACGCACCGGAAAGACACGCTGGACGTATGATGCGCCGCCCGGCCCGTACACGTATATCGCTTCGGCGGAACGGCAGATTGCCGGCGTCGCGCACGACGGCGTGCTCTACCAGCCCATCGGCAACGCAAACCGCGTCGTCGCGCTCAAAGAACGCACGGGCAAAGTTTTGTGGACCGTGCACACGTCGGGCAACGTGAAAATGAGTCCGGTGGTAAAGGGCGAGGTGGTGTACTTCGGGGACACGGCGGGCGTGCTGTATCAGATCGACCGCCGCAATGGCCACGTCATTCACACCACGTCGTATTTGCAGCCGTTCTCAACCTCGCCGCCGGTCATCGCCGGCGAAACGATGTTCATCGCCAACGGCCAAGCCGTCTTAGCAGTCCCACTCTCCGACGTGTAAAACGGCGACGGGGCGCTCAGTTTGAGCGCCCCGTTCGATGATGTAGACAGCCTGATACCCTGTATTACCCCATGCTACATCATTACTCGCCGGAGTCAAGCGCCGGCGGCTGGAGCGTGCGGGAGTCGAACCCGCTGCGGTACAGGGTATCAAGCTGTCCGTCGACACCATCGAAACGCCCCAGCGAGATTCAATCACGGCGAAGGCCTTGCTCCGCTAGATAAGCGCGCGGTCGCGGATGTAGGCGGCGACGGCGTCTTGCCAGGACGGCAGTGAAATGCCTAATGCGTGCAGTTTTGCGTTTTCGAGTGCGGAGAATGCGGGACGGCGCACGCGGGACGGCCAGTCTTTGTACGATACGGCTTCAATCGGATAGTCGATGCCGGCGACGCGCAGCGCTTCGCTTGCAAAGTCGTACCAGGTGACAGGGCCTTCGTTCACCACGTGATACAGACCATACGGCGCGTTCGACTGCAGCAATTGGAGTATGCCTTGCGCCAAGTGCGGCGCGTACGTCGGAGAGACGGTTTGGTCGCGCACGATGCGAACCGGTTCGCCGCTGCGCGCTTGCGTGATGATGCGATCGATGAACGTGTGGCCTTTACTCGTACTGGCGCGCGTTGCATACACGCCGCACGTGCGCACCACGTACGCTCGCGATTGCAGACGCTGCACCAGCAATTCACCGGCATATTTGGAAACGCCGTACGCGCTAATCGGATGCGGCGTGTCGTTCTCCGTATACGGCCGTCCGAGTTCACCGTCGAAGACGTAGTCGGTGCTCACGGTCACGAAGATGCTGCCGCGCGCCGCGCAGGCCTCCGCCATAGCATTGACCGCAACCGCATTCGCAAGCAGCGCGCTGTGCGGTTCGCTTTCGCACCGCTCGACGTTATGAAAAGCCGCGCAGTTCAGCACGACGTCCGGCGCATGCTGCTCGATAGCACCCGCCACCGCCTCGGTATTGGTAATGTCGACGTCGGTATGCGCGGGGGCGACGAACTCCACGCCCTCCCAGCCGCGGCGGATCTCGCCGCCGAGTTGACCGGAGCCGCCAAAAATTAACACACGATGCGGTAAAGGCACGTTCCTAGTCTCCCCGGTGGCGGAGCCGCTTCCTGCAAGCAAGCCAAGCGCTCCGGCCGGCCCTCGCCGGCGCCTGTAACAAACCCCCGGCACGGCGGTAGAAGCCACCAAGAACCCGAACTTTGAGGAGCATGGAGATCGGAGAGCAGAGCGACGAGGCTCTGGTGCGGCGGGTCCGTAGCGGCGAGCGCGAGCTCTTCTCCATCTTGGTGGACCGTTACAAACGTGGAATCGCAAATTTCATCAGCGCCGGAGTACGCAGCCCCTCGGACGTCGCCGACCTCTCGCAGGAGACGTTCCTGCGAGCGTACGCGCACCTGGACACGTTCAATCCCGCGCTCGGCAAATTTTCCACGTGGATCTATCAAATCGCGCGCAACGTCGTGCGCACGTACTTGGGAAAATCCCAGCGACGCGTCCCAACGCAAGAATTGCCGGAAGATCAAACGCTGGAAAACGCGCTTCCAGATCTCTCACATGAAGGCGATCCGTCCGGCGGCGTGCTTCGCCAGGAAGCGGAACGCGAGCTGCGCGAGGCGCTCGCAGAACTGCCCGAGCGGACCAGAACCGTGCTGACGCTGCGGTATTACAACAACATGGAATACCACACGATCGCGAGCACGCTCGGACTCTCGCTCGGGAACGTGAAAACGCTCATTCACCGCGGCAAGATCGCGCTCGCGCAAAAGATGCGTGAGAAAGAACGCCATGCCGTACATCATGCAAAGGCCAAAGGAGGTGCTCCGCGTGCGATGCTCGTCCTGTGAGCCGCTGCTCGATCGCTACACCGAAGGCACGCTGACGCCGCGCCAGATGATCGACGTCTCCGCGCATCTGCGCGGATGCGCGTCGTGCCGCGAGCTGCTGAACGAACTCAAAGTCGTGGACGGATTGTTCGCGACGACGCGCCGGCCCGATCTCGCGGAGAATTTCACCTTCGCCGTCATGGCTGAAGTACGCGCGCTGCCGGCGCCGCGTGCGCGCCAGCACGCGATTTGGGCTTTCCTCGTGCTCTACCCCGCGGCAGCGTGGGTGGCCGGCGTGCTCGCGATGGTGTTGACCGGTACGTCGCCCGCAGCCGTCATCGCCGGCATTTCGAGCGCGCTCGCGCGCATCGGCATCGTATCGAGCGGCGTTTCAGCGACGCTCTCGCACGGTCTGGGTCATTTTACGCCGACGCTTGCGGCGTTCGGCGCGGGTGTACTTGCTATCGACCTTGCGCTCGGGTGCGCGTTCGCGCTGCTCTATTTCGTCATTCGCCCGCGCGTCGCAGCGCGGCTCGCTTCAGTCCCGGAGTCGCTATCATGAAGTATCGCATTTCGCTCGTCTTGAGTCTGCTTGCCGTCGTCGTTCTTGCCGCCGCCGCTCCGGCGAGCGCGCGGACGATCGACCACGGCATCACCGCGTTCGGCTCGAGCGTGAACGTCCCCGAAGACGAGGAAGTCAAAGGCGACGTCACGGTCATCGGCGGCGAGGCGACGATCGACGGGCGCATCGACGGCGACTTGAACGTCATCGGCGGTACGTGGAGCAGAGGCCCGAACGCCGTTATCACGGGCGATATCAACGATCTCGGCGGCACGAGTCTGGCCACGTACGTGCCGTTCATGCCGTCGGCAAGCACCGCGTCGACGATGGCGCACGAGAATCACAAACTGATGATGTGGCTTGCGTACAGCGTGATCGTGCTGCTGGCGTTCCTGCTCTTCCCGGTGCGCGTGCGCGCTGCGCTAGGTCGCGTCGAGCATCATCCGGGACTCTCCGCGGGAGTGGGCGTGCTCGCGCTCGTCGCGGTCTTTCCGATCATGATTTTGCTGGCCATCAGTTTCATCGGCTGGCCGCTCATACCGGTGGAGATCCTTGCGGTGTTTGCCGCGATTCTCATCGGGCACGCGGCGGTGAGCATGCTCATCGGACGCCGCTTGTACGAACTGATTTTGCCGCGCACGACGCCTTCGCCGATTGCCGCGCTGATTCTGGGTCTCATCGTGGTGAGCGCCGCCGGCATCGTTCCGGTGCTCGGCCCGCTCGTGATGTGCCTCGTGTGGCTGGTCGGCCTCGGCGCCGCGATTCTCGCTTTCGTGCGCGAGACCGCGTTCATGGGACCGGCCTCGGCGACGGCTGCCGCACCGGGCGGCGGTCCGCGCCCGCCGATCGGCGGCCCGCCGATGCGCGCGTCGTGAGTGCGAAGCTAGAACTCTAAAAGCGCTGCAACGCGCGCGAGCACTTCGTCCAAAACGTTTTGCGGCGCGCGCTCGCGAAACTCGATGCGCCGCGCGCGCCAGTCGAACGAATGAATGTGGTCTGCAAGAACCACGCCACATGTTTCGCCGGTCTCATCAAGCGGCACCTCAAATCGAAGGCCTTTCGCGCGACTAGAGATCGGGCAAATCAAAGCGAGTCCGGATCGGGCATTGTAGCGCCCGGATGAGAGAACGAGCGCCGGTCGCCGTTTCCCGTGCTCATGACCACCGTGCGGATCGAAATCGATCCACACAATGTCGCCGCGATCGGGATGAGCGTTTACGCTCATCCCTCTTCCCAAAACCGTTCCCGTCCAACAAGTGGAACGTCCGCGAATTCATCATCATGAACCGTCTCCGGCGTCATCCCCTGGAGCAGCTCATCGAGCGTATAACGCGGTCGTGCGCGGCGAATGGTAATTGCCCCGTCTCGCATTTCGACGTCCACCCGATCGCCTTCACGCAATCCGGCCTCTTCGACAATCCCCTTGGGGAGCCGAACGCCCAGGCTGTTGCCCCAGCGGTCCACACGTCTCTTCATGTATATACGAAGTATAAACGATCGCACGGTTTGCGGCAATTCCGTAACGACCGGGTTAAGCGGGCCCCTCCCCGATTTCGGGGAATATACGGCTAACGTATGGCAACCGTATCGCGCACCGCTCGATTCGCGGCGCGCACCGCGCGCATGCGCGCCTCTACCATCCGTGAAATGCTCAAGGTCACCCAGCAGCCGGACGTCATCTCGTTCGGCGGCGGGCTGCCGGCTCCGGAACTCTTCCCCACCGACGAGATCGCCGAATGTACGCGTGAGGTCATGCGCGACGTCGGTTCGCTCGCGCTGCAGTACAGCGTGACGGACGGCATTCCGGAACTGCGCACGTGGGTCGCGCAGCGACTGAGCGGGCACGTCGGCGCGACGTACGATCCCGACGACGTCATCATCGTGAACGGATCGCAGCAAGGTCTGGATCTCATTGCGAAGATCCTCATCGATCCCGGCGATCACATTGTGCTGGAGAATCCGTCGTACCTGGGCGCGATTCAAGCGTTCGATGCGTATCAGGCACGGTATCTGGCCGCAGAGACCGACGAAGACGGCATGATTCCCGAATCGCTCGACAACGTGCTCGCGCACGCCGAGCCGCTGCCGAAGTTCGTGTATCTGATTCCGAATTTCCAAAATCCGACCGGCAGAACGCTCGCGGCCGATCGCCGCGAGCAGATCGTGCGCATCTGCGAACATTACGGCGTGCCGATCGTCGAGGACGACCCGTACGGCGAACTGCGCTTCGCGGGAACGCATCTTCCGTCGCTTTCGTCGTTTTCGCGCGAAGGCACGATCATCTACAGCGGCACCGGCAGCAAGATCATGGCACCCGGCATGCGCGTCGCGTGGCTGGCGATGCACGATCGCGAAGTGCGCGAAAAACTCATTCTCGCAAAGCAGGGCGCCGATTTGCAAAGCGGCACGCTGGCGCAGTACGTCTTCACGCAGTACGTCTCCAAGCGCGAAGCGTTCGAGAAGCATCTCGCGACGATCGTGCAAGTGTACGGCGAGCGCCGCGACGTCATGCACCAAGCGCTCACCGAGTTCATGCCGGAGAACGTGCGGTTCAATCACCCCGAAGGCGGCATGTTCATGTGGGCACGCGCGCGCGGCGTCGACACGACCGAGCTGCTGCGCGCCTGCACGCAGCAAAAAGTCGCGTTCGTCCCGGGCGTCTCGTTCTATCCGCAGCGCGACGTCACCGACGGGATGCGCCTGAACTTCTCCCACTCCACGCCGGAAAAAATCCGCATCGGCATCGAACGCCTCGCCCGCGCCGTCCGCTCTATGTCATAATAGGGTCTCGTCATCCTGAGCCTGTCGAAGGACACACGTATGGCTGAGTGCTTGGTTACCGGCATCGCGCCCACGGGCGACGCGGCGCAGATCTCCAAAATGCTGTCCGGGAGCTCGCTCGACGAAAGCCGGCTCTCCTCGGTCACGAAAGCGTCGGGGCAGGCGCGCTTGAACGCGCACGCGGAGCACGGCGGGCCGTCCTTCTCCAATGCCAGCACGATTATGACCGGCTCGGGCGGCACGGGCGTGCCGGGGGTCGGCCGCGGGCACGCATCGCTCTCGGCCAGCAGCCATGCCGACGTGCCCGACTTCCTGGGCGGACTGCCGCTCATCCCGCGCGACCAGGCGGAACACTTCAACGTCGCCATCGCGGAAGGGCGGGGTCTGGTGATGTACAAAGCGACGCCCGAAGAAGCGCCGCAGGTGGAGGCGGCTTTCCGGTCAGCCGGGCTTCGGAACGTCAAAATTTTCAAACCGAAAGTCACAACGCCGCCAACTTAAGGTATCGAAGGGAAAGAATGGCTGAACATCTGGTCACCGGTATCGCCCAATCGTCCGACCCGGCGCATCTAGAAGGCGCGCTCTCGGATCCGCCCGTGAACGCCGACAAGGTCGCGGTCATCACCAAAGACGCGCCGACCGATATGCATCACGAGTCGGTCCTGACGTTCATGCACGTCGGTCAGACCCATCCCACCTCGGACGTGCAGCACGAAGTCATCGTGGGCGGCGAATCCATCCTCACCAATTTCGGCGATCCGCAAGTGCCGAACATCAGTTCCGACGCGCGCTATGTCGGCTTCTTCGCCGAACCGCACGTCATCGATCATCTCGCGGATTACGCGATTCCGCAGGATCAAGTGCAGAATTACAACGACGCGATCGAAGCCGGACGCAGCGTCGTCGTCTACAAGGCCGACAAAGCCGAAGCCCCGGTCGTCGAACAAAAGTTCAAAGACGCCGGACTGAAGAACGTCAAAACGTTCGAAACGAAGTAGTTTACGCGCCGCAGACCGGGTTTGAGCGCTGAGGGGAGCGCGCATCGCACGCGTGCCCCCTGGCGCAACACCCGGCAGGCGACCACTAGATGAGAGCGGGTCCCCCACTCGGAACATCAAGGTCTTCGGTCAGATTCTCCACCTGTAGCGTTAGCTCACGCGAATCGCCGAAAAGAGACGACAGCATTTCATCCTTCACCTCGGCTCTATCGTAATATCGCAAAATTGATGCGCGGTAGAAAATCGCCGCCGTATCAATCATCATGCGCACGACGTCACGCATGTTAATGCGATTGCCGAACCTCTGAAACGTCAGCGTGACCGGGGATTCAGCAATTTTGAATCCCATGCGGTTTATAATGACGAGAGCCTCGAGATCGAACGCGAATCGCTTGCAGAGCGCGCGGCCAAGCACCGGTCTCAGCGCCTCGCTACGAAACAGCTTTAGCCCAACTTGTGTATCTCTGACCGGAAGCCGAAATAGCGTGCGCGTCAAGAGGTAATAGCAGGTGCTGTAGATTCGACGCAATCGACGTGTTGCGACGTTTGAAAGCGGATGCCATTTCGACCCGACAACCACGTCGGCGCCTTTTAGTTCAAGCGTCTCAAAGAAGAGCGGCAATTGATCAGGATGCAGGTCAAGATCCGCATCGAGGAACACCACGTATTCCCCGCGGGCATAACGCGCACCACAGAGCAGCGCGTGGCCCTTCCCGCGATTCTGCACGTAGTGCACAAACCTTACGGTTGCATCGGGAAACTCCGCAATCAACAGGCTTTGCGAGGTAGAATCTGCGCTACCATCGTCTACAACGATGATCTCAAAATTGTACCGAAAACATTGCAGGGTGCGCACCATTTCGGCAACGCTTGCGACGATTCGATCGGCCTCGTTATACGCCGGCACAACAACCGAAATAAGCCGGTCTAACAAAATCTGGTCTCCTTACCGAAAAATGGCTCGCCCCGCCCTGCCACTGCGACCGACCGGGAATTTCCTGAGAAGATGGTGAGAAGGTATACGGGGCAATCGGGAACCCTTCCTAGTGCAAAAGCCCCTTATACGATAGGCCAAAAGTCACGATTCGGATCGGGTGCGGCACAAATTCCGTATGCGGCCCACGTGACCTAACTGGAGATGCCGTCTCCCCCGATTCAAGGAGCCACCGCCGCAGCAAATGCCTAACATCAGTTCCAACACGCCCTGCGTCGGCTTCTCCGCCGAACCGCGCGTCATCGATCATCTTGCGGACTACGCGATTCCGCAGGATCAGATGCAGAATTACAACTGACGCCATCGAAGCGGAACGCGTCGTCGCTGTCTACGGAGCGTGCAGGGCCTAAGCGCCCGTCGTCGAGCAAAAATCCGATGGCGCGAATCAAGAACGTCAAAACATTCAAAACGAATTAGGTTGCACGACGTCTCGATGGTCGAGACGCAGCACGCTTCGTGCGTGTTCGTCTCGCCTGTCGCCTCATGCCGTCTCGTTGCGTCTCCTGGAGTCACTGGTCGCAAAACTGCGCCCGCGCCAAAATACCCGACAAGCTGGAGTTACGAGCACGGCAACAGTCGCGATAGATATTAAGAGGCCGGCCAGGAGAGCAGCCCATACGATGCGCTGGCTGCCGTACCGTATTCGTATTACATCCGAACCGGTGCTCGAAATAAGAAAAACGTTGGCATATCCATTCGCAACGCTGTGTTGAAGCACCGTGGAACGACCCGTAACCGACTTCGCGGACCAATCCGGCGAATAAGATGTCCCCAAAACCAGCGCATAATTACCGCGACCGTTCAACACGACATCATAGCCACTTACGTCGGCAGAGGAAAAGCGCGCAATACGTACGTCGCCGGCGAAGCGCCAAGCTTTGGGCCGCATGCCGCTAATCGCGGCGCTTGGCAAGCAGCGGTGTCGTCGTAGGATATCCGTTACGTTTCCGCCGTTGCTTATGAAAGTAGGGTCACCGACAGCATATACAAGCGGTGTGGGACACGGCGTCAGGTAAGCTTCAATCTCGCCAAATCGCTGTTTGGTGAAACCTGGCGCTCCTCGTGATGATCGAGAAACCTTCCATCCGTAGTGTAACGCGACGGCATCGACGTTTGCGTCCGATAACAGGTCAAAATGCAGCCCTGGTGTGTGAACTGCAATTTGCGCCATGGACCCACGGAAAGCATCGTGCGCTGTCGCGCTCCCCAGGAACAAGCTTCGCACTTTTCCAACAGATCCAGCTAGTCGGCCCCCAGCCACTGGTATTCCATCCACTGCAATGTTTACGTTTCCGTTGCGAAGAAGCAGTTCAACCTGGAACCACTGACGATCCTTAATTTCCAGGCGCTCGCTGTGAATCCAAGAGCCGGTGCCCCGGCCGGGAACGAGTAAACCGATGTAGCCTGGTGTAAGCCAACGCAGTTGCGCTCCACTATCGGTAGTTAGCAGCGCCTGCTCCCGATCCACATTGCTAAGGCTCACGTTAAATGAAATCTCTGAATCATCCAAAGTTGTCTGCGGTATAGGTAAGCGTAGGCCGGCCGATTTCTTACCGGCTACGACAACATCCCCTACGTTTTGCTGCTGAGCCCCGCTAGGCGCCGATAAGAACCACCTCGCGGCACGGGCGCGTGCGCGCATTACAGGATTATTAACGGCCGCAAAGTGCAGTTGGTTGTCGCTGCTCCACGAAACATCAGCAATTTCGCCATGGAAGCGCTTGTGTTTATCAGCGCTTCCAACAAATAGCGACACCGCTCGCTTCGGAACTGCGAAGTGACCGCGCGCAACCACAGACTCGTCGACCGCAATTTCCGCATTATCGGAGTAAAATCCGACCGCAACCTTTATCCATTCGCCACTCCGCGCGCTGAGATCATTCGTGAAGAGCATGTTTTTTTCGCTGGGCGACCACAGCGCCAGGTAACCGGGCCGCAGCCAAAGGAGTTGCGTGCCGTTGTCCATTTCGAAAAGCCGCTGGTCATGCATTGTGTCGCGTAGATTGACGTACGCCGAAAAGGTGAAATTACTCTGCGTGAATGGGCGCGTCGAGATTTTTAGGGGATCCGACGTGGCCTGTGATCGGAGCAGCGCACCAACCCGCGGCGGGTAAATTGGCTGCAACAAATTTTTATAGTATGAGATGTCAGGCTGGGTCGGGAAAAAAGTGCTATTCCAATCGTCCTGAATTACGACAGCGGAAAAGCCAAGCGCCGAAAGCAGCTCCGGCGCATCATATTGCTGTAACACGTTGGACGCTTCATCCAGCGCCGCGTCGGCGTATGGGTACCCGGTACGCATCCTAACCACTGGCGAGCCATTGTCAAAATTCTCTAACACTGGATCGTTGTTCGTTTGCGCTCCTCGATCCCAAGAGAACGCGGTTTCACCGTTCTCCCGTAATGGCAGTTGCAGCAGCAAGCCACTTCCAGAGTACGCGTTAGAAAAATCCCGGTAATACTGCGGTACTACGACCACCCCTCCGGGAATCGAATCCTGCTGTGGTGTTAGCACAGCCCCAACGTATGCTGGCCAGCCCTCGACTAGAAGAAACCCACATAAAAGCGTAGCCGGGATAGCGCGTCGTGCGCCGCCAAGCTCCAGTATGCGGAGGACAGCCAAGCACGTTAGGACGCAAGAACAGATCACTGCTAGTTGCGCAAACTTATCGTATGGATGCTGCCAAGCTGCGCCGAGCGGGAGTCCCAGAAGTGCCCGGTTGATAACGGGCAACGGCCACTGGGCGCCCTTCATCAAGAAGATAGCTAATACCCATGTGGCGCTGCAGACAGCCGCAATAGCACGCACAAGTGCGGTGTTGCCTCGCGCTATGCCAAACCAAGTGCCAACAACAACAAGAAGCGGCAGACTAAAGAGTAGGACGCCTAATGGTCCCTCGAATGCCACGAACCATGGGTACAGTGGAAGCCCATTGATGTGCGTGTGTAGCTGAGGTAGTCCTACGAGCCGTACAACGTTCGCGATAGACGTGTATTGGCTGGCATAGTCCAGCAGCATGGCCGGGGCGACATGGTACTGCGCGTGCCACTCAGCCATGAAATCCGCTAGAAACTTAAGAGACGGAAGGATCCACCACGCCAGCGAGACCCCCCAAGACAAAAGAACCGTTGCTCCTGCTTTGAGAGAGGCGACGCGATTTGCAGCTGTATGCAACGTTGCAGCCCCGATCGCGATTGCAAATATTCCCAGCGGGACAAGCAGAATATGAGTGTAACCGGGGGCAGCCACAAGAAGGACAAGCGCGCCCGTTGCGGCAGCCCAAGGCAAGGACCGGCGCAAAGAAATAGCATCGATGAGCAAGCTCAAAAGAAAAGGATAAGTGGCCCATGTTAGCTCAAGCCACAGTTGATGCCACCACACATACGAGGTGGAAAAAGGGTTGAATGCATACAGTATGGCGCACCCGGTAATTGCAATGGCGGACTCCGGTGTTCGTGTCTCAACGATGCTTCGAAGCAACGCTCGCATGGATAGCGCGCTACACGAAACCAAAGCCCACAAAACTGCCACTTGCGCAAAGCGGTAGCCAAGCGCATGCACCAGCAGCCAGAAAACGCTGTAGAACAAGAGCGTCTGCGGCGCAAAATTTGGTACACCCACGCTAGTCAATCGTGACCACGCCGCCATTGCCTCATGAATCGCGAGTTCTGGCCGCAAGACGAAAAAGGAATCGACCCCGAGTATTATACCAGGGCCGTGGTACCATCCGAGGACGAAAGCACCGAGGGCAACGAGCACCCCACAATCTAACCAATTCCACCGCGGAGCGATTCTCATAACGTTTTCGTGCTGCTCTGTTGTTGCCACATGCCGTCGGCCGGTAACGGCACGCGCGGAATCGGCGATATGTGTATTATTATCTGAATCGCTGCCCAACAAGCGCCCGCAAACGGATCCCGCGCGAAGCTCAGTGCAACCGCACTCAATACGGACGACCATCGAGTTTTGGCTTTTTGTGTAACGAGACCCCAGCGCTGCAACTGAATGCGGCCGAGTCCGGCTCGCAATCGTTGCGCTTTAAAATCCCTTATGTTTCCAGGAGCGGCGTAGCTCACGACTGCCCGAGGACTGTAAACGAAACGGGCGTTTGTTTGTTCCGCATACATTGCTAGCCACAGATCGTTGCTAATAACATCTTTAGGTAAGTCAACATCGGCGAGCCAGGAGCGTCGAATCGCGAACAAGCGACCAATGACCTGGGTTTCGCGGTACCCCATCTCGCTTAGTGTTGAAAAGACGCGCGCGCTAAATCGCGATGGAGGCCATGTCCCACGTCCATGCGGTTCAGCTCGACCGCCGGCAAGGTCAAAGCCGTTGCGAATGTTACGCGCCAGCTCATTAATTGCATCGCGTTGCGGCACCGAGTCCGCATCCACAAACACGACAATTGGATAGGTAGCAGCTCGAATCGCGGTTTGCCAGCCCACGGTCTGGCCACTGCGGTGCTCGTGTCGAATCAGCCGCACTTTGCCCCCGGCAGCCCTGGCAATCCGATCGGTCCCGTCGCTACTGCAATCGTCTACTACTAAAATCTCCGCGACGTCGAGCTCACCCTGAAGTACGTCTAGCAAACGCCCCAAGGTGGAGGACTCGTTGTACGCGGGTATTGCTACCGTTACGTCTCCCATTAACCTCTTCCGTAAATTTCAAGTATGATCTCCGCTATGCGCTCCCAGCGAAACTCTCCGAGTGCGCCTGATAGGTTTTCAACGCGAAGTAATCGTTCATGCCTGGTCTCCGCCGAAAAGTCTTGCGCAGATTTTGCGCCATCTTCTGGAGTATCAACGATGGAAATGGCGTCGCCTAAGATGCGCGCAATGTAAGGCACTCCACCAACATTCCGGACGATCGATGGCGTGCCATATTGCGCCGCCTCAAGCACACTTAGCGGCTGGTGCTCGTAGTCACTCATAAGGACATTTGCGGCTGCGCGGCGCTGCAGGTGCGCCTTTAGTTCGCCTTCGACTGTCCCCAGAAAGTGCACGCGCTCCTCAACCCCAAGCGTTCTAGCGAGGAACTCAAGACGCGCTCGTTCAGACGCAGCAGCTGGTCCGGCAATCTTCAGTATTAGGTTATCACAGTGTGATAATAACCTAAGGGCAAGATCGAGACGCTTTTCGCGAACAACGCGCCCCACGAATAGTAAGTATTTCTCAACGGGCTCGCCGTTTGCCGCCGAGGCGGCGTCGACGAAGTGAACGCCGTTCGGAACCACGCTGACGTTTGTTTCGCATATACCCGTGCGTATGAGCCGCTCCCGTTCACCCGCATGCAAGGCAATCACGCCACTACAGAGACGAAGTAGCGGGAGAAATGCGCGCGTGTCGGACCATGCTTTCACGCGATTGAGGACGCCTGGTAATACCTGCGGTGCGCAGGCCCCTCCGTGCAGGGTGACAAATAGCCTTTTCGGTCGTGCGCTGACCGTGGACAACAACAAAAGGCGCTCAAACCCATGCAAATGCACGACATCAAACTCTGTAAGATTAGTAAGGCGTCGGGGGAAGTAGCGCTTCATGGTTCCGCGACCGAGACGTCCCTCAATCATCGTGACACGGTGGCCGCGCGCTTCGAACTGTTTTGCAAGCTCCAGGACGTGGGTTTGTATCCCTCCGGTAAAGGGTGGCATGAACTGGGATAAAAGCGCGATGTTCACTGGGCAGTCTTCCTTTCGAAACTTGCCCGGGACAGCATGAGAAGGATAATCGCGTAACCCAAGCACGCGATCGCCGCTGGGATCTCAACCGCAAGGTGGCCTAGACGTGGCCCCTTCTGTCCAGGCGCCAAATCGCCAGAGTGAGCACGTGTGCGCGAAGCATCTCGCACCGTGCGCGTGCCGCTGCGAAACCCGTAAATAACGACGGGCCCATATGGGACGAGGAACGCAACCGCATGTGCTGGTGCGGTCACGTGGCACTGCTTCGCGTCCTTCACAGGAACCATCGGCACGTTATGGCGGCCGGCAACTATCTGAAACGATCCGCTTGCGCAGACGTCGATTGACTCCTTTGCCGAAACCGGCGGAAGCGGGTATGGTACGCCGCGCTGCGCAAACATAGCTGGGGCGACTCCAGCCTCCACACCAAACTCAGGTCGTACGAGGTCGCCCGTGTACGGGATCCAATCCCGCTCAATGCGTTGTGACTCGCCGAAAGGCGCTGCAGCCATCGACCATTTGGCGCAGGTGTAGGGATTTTTGGCCGCCATGCGTATGAGGTTTGAAAAGAGAACCGGCACGGCGCAGTGTGCACTAAAGATGGGGCGCCCGCTATACGCCAGATTTCGCCAGAGGGTCGCGGTTGGCGTAGAAAGCACTCTCTCAAGCGCGGAATCTGGAATAAATGCGAAGTCACGTTGGGAACGTAGCGCATTTCGCTCGACCACCCATTCGACACCGGCTGCGGCAAGTGCGCGACTCGGATCAATCGCATGTGTAGCCAGAGCAAGTTCCAGGCTCAGATCGATACCTTCATCGAAATAGGCGTTAATCGAAGAATGCTGTCCCACGTTTGATGGCCAGTATTCGCTCCCTTGATGATTACCGGACACGAGGCGCCCCCCCATAGGCAGATAAAGAAAAGATGCATCTCCGGGGGCTTGTGCCAGCGCGGACAGAACGGATTCGTCGTCAGTCGTAAAGTGAGCTCGCGGCAAGCTGTAAAATCCCACAGTGAAAGCCCAGACTTGCGCGCATAGCAATGGCGCGAGTAGCAGAAAGAATATGCGTGAACGACTTGCCATAGCCGCGGCGATGACTACCCCAACTTCAGTCAGGGTTGCGAGATTGTAGGGGTCACGCAGTGTATCTATGGCTGGAAACTTATAGAGCCAAAACGCAAAACCGGCCCAAGGCCCTCTGGCTGCCGTCGAGCATACGATCCCGCACGCGATCAGAATGGCTATCAAGAGGCGCATTCGCGCACGCGCGAAGAAAAGGCCAAGTCCCAGCAACGCTAGAGCGCCCGCGAGTGCTACCCAATACCACATGTCATTAGCCCACGGAACCGCTAGCTCAAAGCTTCCAGTAAAGTAGCCAATGCCGAGAAGAGCAAAGCGCACTGGAATGCTATTATTGATCTCCCACGAGGGAAACGTCGCCAGGGAAGATGACAGCTGGCCGCTGTGAAGGCCGTTCGCTACCGCCATGAATGTCGGCGCCGACAGGATGACACCCAAAAGCGCACCTGACGCGGTGGGCCAGCTCGCGAATAGCACGGCGCACGCACCCGCCAAAAGTAATGTGACGAGCAGCATTTCGCCTTGCGATGAACCGCACGCAACGACGAGTGCAACACACGTGACCACCAGCGCCGGATTTCGTCGTCTATAGCTAGCCCACGGAATCAACGGCAGCAATGCATAATCGAACCAAACGAACGAGTGCCCTGCGGCGATCCTGTAATAGAGTTGCGGGGAGGTCCCATACAACACACCGACAAGGAGAGCCGCAAACCTTCCCGCTCCAACGTCCCGTGCAAGGATCGCGGCGGCGCAGATCGCGACCAGGATAGACAAGGCAACAAAAGCCACGAGCCCCAGGCGCGGCCCAAACGTCGAACCAAGTACTGAAACGAGCGTGATTGTGGGAGATAGCGATCGGCGTACGTTTTCCGCGCCGAGACTCTGCGGGTTCCATGGCGCTGCGTAAGTGTGTGCTAAGTTGTTAAATTGCCGCGCGTCCACGGGCCAGCTCCAGTCGTGTTGGAATCCCGGTACACCAAGCAATAGGAACGGAAGACACGCCAGTGAGGGAATCAACAAATATCCCATCAGCAGCGTTGCCCGACGATAGCGCGCCAGCCGATAGCTAACCGTGTACACGACCGTATAATTGAAACTTGCCACTGCTAGGAGGATCGTATGTGCAGTTGTCATCGAAAAGCATGGTCGCGATGGCTCTTAAGACGGATTCAACCGTAAGATCCGACCGCACGCATTTATAGTTCAATCCTCGAGCGCAGCTAAAACGGCGCAGCCCTTCATCGTGGCACGGGGGACAGTCCGAGGTACGCAACGGCAAAGACGGTCCCAAAGGTGCAGCTCGGAGAGGCTGCGTCATACCAAACAGTGCAATCGTTTTTACGCCTAGGCCAGACGCCAAATGCGCAAACCCGCTATCATTTGCGACGAACACTTCGCATTCACTTACGCTCTGCGCTGCCGTCGCCAATGGCTCACGCACCAGATGAATGTTTGGCAGTCGCAAATGCCTTTGAAAGTATTCGTAATCGGCTCGCTCGTTTGGACCGAAAAAGACCCGTACCGGCCGGGTTTTGGCCACCTCCTTGCAGACCGCGGCAAAGTTTTCGAGTGGCCACCGCCGAGATTCGTTGCCTTTATACGTCATGGTGCCGACGTGAACGCCCATGACCCCACGAATGCGTTCGCGTTTCCATCCATGCGGCATCCAATAGTCTTGTCTGCCTCCAGAACTTAGCGTACCGTTTAGCAGGCGCATATTTTCATGCGTGCGATGGCCGCCAAGCAAGGCAATTTGCCTAGCGCCTGTAAGTATGGACAACGCCGACGAGGCACCGCCGTACCGATGCGTTATAGTGCGACCACCACCTATAGCGCCGGCAACGGCTGCGTACTGCCAACGCGTCGCTGGAAAAGGCAAAAATACCCTTTTATAACGACGGCGGCGCAAGGTTGCAACTCCGCGTATAGATTGTACGATACGCTTGCTATTGAGAAGCGGAAGTTCGATCACCTCACCAATAGGAAGCGCTTTTGCATATTCGGTGACCGCCGGTAGCATCGTAAGCACATCGATCGTTTCGCCAGACTCGACGATACAGCGCATTAGCGGACTCGCGACGAACGCGTCTCCTAAACCGGGGAGCAGGCAAAAAAGAGTATCGCCGTGCATAATCTTCAGTGAATATCCAAGGCCTCTTGAAATTCCGTGCTGGCGTCATACCTCGCCTCCTTCGTCTTTCTTGCTAGGACCACGAGGCCAGCTGAAATCCTCGGCGCCAAATAGGCCACAGTAGAATCAATCGGCCCAATTATCACGTCAACTACGCGCGGCCACGGAAATCCCAGGAATGTACCGCGCACAGCGAGCACCTCGAAACCGTTTTGGTTGAGCGCGTGGCCAAGCACGCGTTTAGTGAAGTCTCGAACGTGCGGCGACCGGTAACGCGCAGCCGCAACGGGTGGCAGATCCAGCATGTGCATAATGATAATAGATGCGAGCGAGTTGACGTTCGGCGTTGTAAGAACTAGGTGCCCACCGTCGCGCAACATTCTGTTGCATTGCGACAGAAAGAAATCCGTACGGATCGTGTGCTCAATGGTCTCGCCGGAGAACACGATATCGAAGGCTCCCTCGTCGAAGGGAAATTCGGCCTCTAGATCGCCGACCCGCGCGTTAATGCCATTTCCGCACGCCTCGTCGACTGACACTGGCGATATGTCCATGCCGAACAGTTCGTGTTTTGCGAACGTCCTCGTAATTTCGCCGTTCGAACAACCAACATCGAGCAGTTTTCCCGGAGGCAGGCTCTGCAAAAAAGTGTGCACGATGGACAAACGTCTGCGAAAGGCGCGATCCCGGCGCATGAACCGAACCGAGCCTACTTCATCATACATCCGGCGCTGTATTTCAGCGGTGTTCATCTTTTTCTGACTCCAAAAAGTTGCAGGACATCGGCGGCGGAAATGCTTGACGTATCACGACACTCTCGCTGCATAGGTGTGAACAAACATTGTAGTGATCTAGCCAGCGCTGCGTAACATGAAGGGGCTGGTATGTCGAAGAACATCCAGCTCGCATGCATACTTGGAGCGATGATGGTATCCCTTGAGGTAATCGGGGATTCATTTAGAAACCTTGTTGCGTAGCGCGACGTGGCGGACCACATAGCGCCAAGTTTTCCGCAAAAACGGTTGAGCATCGGGTAAAACCGCGCTACGCGAACAACCAGGATGCAGTCATCCAAGGAACAGCGGAAGTTGATTGGGATCATCAGAATCTAGGAATAGGATGTGGTCGTTTCGAATATATGATGACCCGCTACCCTTTCCTTGGCTCTCGCCATATCGAACGATGCACGCATTGTTCTAATGATCTAACGCCACTCGGAGGGCGTACAGATAGGTATTATCGGGCGCTGCCATCATCGACAATGATCTCAAACTCGTGCTGAAAGCTTTGCGAAGGTCGGACATCGTGCCTAAGATTATTGACAATACGTGCCGACTCGCCAAATGCCGGCAGGATAACAGAAATTTTACCGCTCGGCATAAACATCCGTGATGCAACGAAAAAAGTGTCAGTACGGACAATGGTAACCCGTCAGTTCAGTGGACTGCAGTAACGCACTTATGGGTTATCGGCTCATAAGCGCGAAGTACACACCCGCCCGTCTTTTCAGTTCGCTTGACGGCGCCTGCTTACCCGCTCAAAGCGATTTCAATAAAAGCGACTCTAGTCATTTTTTTTGCTGTTCTATTGCTTATATGGCTGTCTTCGAGGCAAAACGTGAAGCGGCGTCGTGGCCTTTTTGACTGATTCGTCTTCAAAAACTATAGCGCATCGAGGCATCGATCTTCAGCCGGCACAGTATTTTTAAATTTTGGTGAGCCGGGATCACGGCGCTTCGGGTTACTCCGCCGTCGTTTGCACCGCCAGGCGACATACTCGGCGCTTTAAAACGGCATGCTTCGTGCCCGGGCGTCGAGCAGTGGTTTAACAAACCGCTGACTGTATGATTCCTTATCCGAATATCAGCGTGATTTGGCGGACTGTTCCGGCGCCGGGCGGCCTGCGGCCTTACCTAGTCTCGAACGCGTCGCGAAACATGACGTGGCACAAGTCCTTGGGTGAAAGAAGAGGCGGAGCCGTTAGCGGCCATGCTATCGCGAGGTCCGGATCGTCCCACCGCACGCCAATTTCTCTTTCCTGCGCGTATTCGGCGCTTTGCTTGTATGAGAATACAACGTCATCGGTGAGCGCGAGGAAACCGTGCAGAAAGCCGGCCGGAATGTAGATTTGCGTATGCTCGGCGGCGCGCAGATGCACGCCTTCCCACTGCCCGAACGTCGGCGATTCTTTACGCGTATCGACAATAACGTCAAACGCTTCGCCACGCAAAACCTGCACCAGTTTGCTCATCTGCGGATCAGCGTGCAATCCGCGAAGTACGTCACGGCGCGAAAAAGACATGCTGTCCTGCACGAACTCGTCGCCGATTCCCAATTTACAATATTTGCTTCGCACGTACGTCTCTTTGAAGATCCCGCGATCGTCGGCGAAGGCAGGCACGCGAATTAGAAAAGCATCCGCAAATTTGGTGGGGAGTTTTTCCAGCATTGTAGAGCTAACCGGTTCCCTCCAAACGTGCGGTTACGCATACCTTACTCCCATTCAACGGAATGCCGCGTCCGATACCAACGTATTCCAGTCCCGCTTGGCGCACTTTCTCCGGGTCGTGGATGTTGCGCGCGTCGACGAAGAGCGTCCCGGCCATAAGTTTGCGCACGATTTCGAGATCGAGATTCTTGTACTCGTTCCAATCCGTTGCCACGATGACGGCGTCTGCGTCCTTGGTTGCCTCATACGCGCGTTCAACGTAGGTTACGCAGTCGCCGAGTACCGTTTTCGCCGTTGAAACCGCGACCGGGTCGTGCGCGGTTATCTGAGCGCCCATATCCAGCAGCGCCTGCGCCAGTGCGATAGCCGGCGATTCACGCACGTCGTCCGTGTTGGGTTTAAATGCCAGGCCGAGCAATCCGATTTTGCGCCCCGAAACGCCGCTCAGGCGCAGTTCCAGCCGGTGGCAGAGCCGGGTAATTTGTAGACGGTTTACCTCGAGGACCGAGTCCAGAATGCGCGGCGTCACCTCGTAGCGGTGCGCGATCTTGATGAGCGCCTGAACGTCCTTGGGAAAGCACGAACCGCCGAACCCGAGCCCGGCATGCATGAACGCCGTGCCGATGCGCTTATCGCTTCCCGCTCCAATCACAACCGCAAGCACGTCGGCGCCGACTTCATCGCAAATATGCGCGATTTCGTTGATGAATGAAATCTTTGTTGCCAGAAATGCATTGGCGGTGTACTTAATCATCTCGGCGGTACGTACGTCGGTCACGATCAGCGGTGCGTTGAGCGGCGCGTAGAGCTCTTTCATGAACTGCGCTGACTTATCATCGGAAACGCCGATTACGACACGATCGGGCATCATGAAATCGTTGATGGCCGAGCCTTCGCGAAGAAACTCCGGATTCGATACGACGGAAACCTGGTGTGAGGCTGCCGCATTTTCACGCACGATCGCGGCGACCAAATCGCCGGTCTCCACCGGAACGGTCGATTTGTTGACCACAACTTTCGGTCCGTTCAAACACGACGCGATATCGTGCGCGGCCTGCCGCACGTAGGTGAGGTCGGCGTGGCCGTCCTCGCCCATCGGCGTTCCGACCGCGATAAAAATAACTTCTGAGTCCCGGATTCCATCGGCGCTGTTCTCGGTAAAGCTCAGCCGCCCGGCACTGACGTTGCGCGTCACAAGATCGGCGAGCCCGGGTTCGTAAAATGGAACGTGCCCGCTATTCAGCGATGCAATCTTGGACGTATCGGTGTCGATGCACACAACCTGATTTCCAAGCTCCGCGAAGCACGTTCCCGTGACAAGACCGACGTAACCCGTGCCGATAACCGCTATTCTTCGCACGACTGCTAGGCCCCGGACGATCGGCGCGTCTTGCGAGCGACGACGAAGACGCCGCCCACTATGGAACGGAACACCGGCAGTGAACCGACGCGCTCTAAAATCTGCCCTTGATAGTGATCCGTCCCGGAGAGATGCTCGATCCGGGCCCCAAATGAGCGGAGCGCGCCGCACACGTCGATCGCGTTAGTGGCAACGATCGCGTCGTCGTCCGGTTCGAAGATCTCTCGCACGATGGGCTCCATCATTTCAAACTCGTAGTCCCCTTTGAGGGCGTACCGCATCGCTTTCTTCAAAAGGATTCCGGCGTTTGCGACCTTCCGCGCCGCACCACGCGTGCGCGGATGATGAGAGACCAAGCCGACGACCTGCATAAAGTTTGGACAGCCGACGATGATCGCGCCGCCGGGCCGCAACACGCGAACCTGTTCACGCAGGAATAAGTTCGGATCGCCGATGTGTTCGAGCACGGTGTACGACCCGACAACGTCAAACGTATCGTCTTCAAACGGAAGACGGTAGTCGCTCGCGAGATAAAATTTGCCGGAGCCTTGCTGCGCTTTTTGTAATGAGATGGCATTTGCGTCGACTCCGGACGCGTCGAAGCCCTTAGCAGCGAGATCGTTTACGACGTAACCAATACCGCACCCGGCATCGAGAATACGCCCTTGCGGGGGAGCGCAGCGCACGATCCAGTCAACGTATTTTTGGTACATTGAGGGATCCATTTCCTCAAGCGTGTTGAAAACCGCGCGATTTTCAGCGTAGTAGTGTGTAAAGTTCATCGTATTCCTTGTGTCGTATGCTGCACTCTCGTTTGAATCGTCTTTATCGACATGTCGCGCAATTTCCAGCCGATTAGCACTACCGTAAGAAACAACCAGGCTATGGTGGCCGCAATCGCGCCCTCGCGAAGGAGCGGATCGGCGGCAGAGGCCAGGTACAGTTCGCGCTCCGTCGTTTTCACTTCGAGCAACGAGTCCGCCTTCGCCGGGTGAACGACGGCGGCGTGGCCGGCAGCGGCCCTCCATAGACCGGTGTAGGCGAACGGCACACCATAGCGCCCGGGCGTAGCCAGGACGGCCCGAAGTTCCGCCGGCGATGCGTTCACGTCAATCGACCGGGCTGACGCCGCCGTTGGCGTTTGTTTGACTGCGGCAGCCAACGGCACATCGATCGGCAGGGCACGCGTGTCACGAGGCCTTCCCAGCGCTCCGGCATCCACTAAGCCACGGTAAATTTGCGGGACCCGCCATGCCGACTCTATTGCGAGCGCACGGGTGCTTAGGGAAACCGTTACATCTTTGGGGGCGTTCCGGAGAGGCAAGGTAACATAGTGCCGGCCGGGCGCGATGCGGCCGAGATCGTAACGTTCGTAAAATCGAAAGCCTTCAACCGTCACCGATGCTCTCGCGCCGGCCCGCGTAACGAGATTCAGCATCAGGTACCCGGTCCAGTCCGGAATGCGCATCTTGCCGCCGAGTTTGCTCGCAATCCGTATGCGTTCCAATTCCGGAATTGCAAGTATTCGAATCGCTGCGCCACGCTGCCACAACGCCTCGACATCAGGGCCTCGCACGTATGCGGCGGTTGAATTTGCAAGGGTGAGATCGGCAGGCAGCGCAATGACCCCGCCACCTACAGCGATCTCGTGACCGCGAACCACGGGCACTCCGTCGGGATGCTGGGCGGTGCCCGCCCGCGGCACCACCGGCACCGTGCTCGTCGGCAAAACGTACGCCGGACCGTTAATCGGCTGCGCGGCGATTACATTGGGCAAGCGAAACACGCCCAGACCGTCAGCAGACCACTCCGGTGGTCCGAACGCGCCGAATCGCGCGTACGTCCGTAGCGTTTTGTAGATTAACCGGCTTGGATCGTAATCTAAGCCTTCCCCCGAGTCCGTTCGCACGACAACGTATCCGACGCCCAGTGCCTTGAGCGCTGCGAGCGCGCTGTTAGCGGATTCCACAACCGTGTGCTGCGGGTGCGCGATTGCACCAAACCAGAGCATGTCTACCGCCGGGTGAACGTAGTCTCCCGGGACGAGCCGATCGGTCGCGCCGACCCAAAGGACGCGGCTAAACGCGGAATCGCGTTGCAATTCGTCCCGTAAGCGGACTTCCGCCGTCGTCGGGCGCTTCGGCGCGTAGAGCTGCGCTTGTTGTCCGATCGCAGCGGGCAGCGTGGGAAAAAGCGCCAAAAAGCAAATCGCGCCGATGATCGGGATGGTAAACCTTCGGCGGCCCAAGGACGCGATGTGCGTCGCCGCAACCGCTATACATAAGGAATACGCCAGCATGGCGGGCGCGTAGAACTTGGACGGATCGCGAAAGAGTCCGATGAACCAGCTGCGCACGAACAGCCACTCGTAGACCGCACCGAACGGCGTGTTTCCCGCCGCGGCAAACAGGGTCGAAATCGCGATAATGAGCGCTAGGCACACGGCAATCCGTTTGCGCTTGGTCAAAATCAACGATAGAAGCCCGACCGTCAGCAGCACAAAATAACTGACGTAGAACGGCTGCCATTGCGAGAAAACGTTGGTATACCACAGCGGATGATAGGCCGTCAGCAAATCCCAGACGGTCGGTCCAGTTAACTTGAAAATCCACGAGGATGACGTATAGTCCAGCGGAGGCGCCTCGTGCAGATGCAGGGCCGCAACCGGAAGCCAAACAAACGCGAGAAGACCTGCGCACGAGAGTAGTACCAGACCCGCGTTGCGGGCCACCGATCGCGCGGCTGACGGCGCCCATCGCGTTTCGAACAGCGCAACGAGCACGGTCACGCAGGCCGTGAGCAGCGCGATGCGCACGTCGAAAATCACCGCGGCGGCAAAGGCCATCGCCGTTGCGACGGCGAGACGCGGATTCTGCGGTGAGCGCACGCTTCGGACCGCGCAGTACACCACGAGCGGGGCAATCGCGTATGATTCGGCGATCGTCATCTGGCCGCGCGCTATGATGACGTCGATGTAGGCGTTGTTTGCGTAGAACAGCGCGCCGGCGAACGCACCGGCGGGTCGCGAAGCGTACAGACGCAGCAAGAGGTACGCTGCAATCGGAGCGAGGAGCACCGTGGGGAAAAGGACCACTAAGCGCTCGGCCAGCGCAAAATTCGCCCCAAGATGGGCGAGGAGTCCCATGATAGACTCCATCGGAAAATAGTTGATGCTCGTTCGCCAATCCGCGCCCGCATTCGCATCGAAATTAAATGTGCTCGGTATCGGCCACAGCGCGCGCATGGCCGTATCCGAGTAATTCCACCAGTCTTGGTCCGTAATGATTCCCGGCAAAAACCATCGCCAATGCAGGGCCAGCGCCACGAGCGCCAGAGCGCCTATGAACAAGCGGTCAACTCTATTGCGCAGCGAAAACGCGGTGCGCTTCACCTGCGGTCCTCCAGCAGCGATTCGTATAATTCGCGATACCGGGAGCCGACCGCGCCCCAATCATACGTGTTGCGTACGGCCTGCGCGGCGTTCGCCCCGAGCTGAATTCGCCACGCAGGATTTGCGTGATAGGCGCATATTGCTTCAGCAAGTGCTTCGAAGTCGCCAAGCGGAATCAGCGTGCCGGTTTTTCCATCTTCGATGATTTCACGCGCCCCGACGTTAGCGGCGCTAATCGCGGGCAGCCCGGTACTCATCGCCTCGAGGATTCCGGCCGGAAAGGTCTCCGCCCACGACATGCTGACGAACGCATCGCAATTCGCGTACAGTGCGGCAATCTCGCCGAGGCGCATCGGCCCACGGAAGATCACACAGCGTTGAATCCCGAGTTCTGCTACGAGCGTCTCGATTGCGCTTTGCTGCGGGCCTTCGCCGGCTAGATGCAGCTCCACGTCGGCACCTCGCCGTACGGCGCTTGCTATCGCTCGCACCATCAGATCTATCGCTTTTCGCTTCAAAAAATACGTTGCCAGCGCAAGCTTCAAAGGGCCGCCGTGAGCTGCTCTCTCAACAGCCGGAAAATCTTCGCACCGCACGCCGGCCGGTATGACGTGAATCGGGCGATCGATACCGAGCGCCGCAATCGAACGGCGCGCAGATTCACTCACCGCTACAAGGGCGTCGGCGCGCTGCAGCGTCGCAGCGCACAAGCGGGCAGCGACGCGCTCTCCCCCTTGCGTAACCACACGCTGTAGAGTTGCGCCGATTGCGGGCGTTCCATTGCGATTCGCGGCGAATCGGTTATAGCTGCGATCGTCCGCGTCAAACTTTACCTCGTGTTGATCTTGGAGCGGCCCCATGACGACGCGCGCCGATGCCAAGCCGGCACCGGAAAGCCCGCGGGCCATGATGAGCGGATTGAAGGTCGTTCGACCCCACGGCAGCACGTGATGAAGAATGCTGTAGCGTTTCTTGCTCGCGAGCTGACGCGCTTTACGCGTGTACGCGGCGACGAACTTCAGACGCGCAATAAGCGCTTCATCGCTGAAATAGTTCGTGTTGTTTTCCGCCAGCACTTCGTGAACGTGCATGCCGGCACCGAAACTCCCATTTCGCATATATCCAACGATTGCGTCGGCGTCGGTCATGTAGCGCGACGCCTCACGCGCAATATTGTAGGCCCAAAGAAGCTCACTGCCGCCAATTTCGGCACCGGTCGCATAATGCAGCGGTGCAAACAGTACGGGATGCTGCGACCAATCCATCGCTTACGCCATGGGATCCTGTTGGCTCGCACCGAGTTCGTCCAGCCAGCCGGGCAGACGCGGGTAATTCGTCGCCAGCGTGCGATCGTTGCGCGCGCAGACAACGAAGTTGCTGGCAAGGGATGGAAACCGGCTCATAAGACGGTCGAAAAGCGCAGCCGGGCTCGGCTGCGGGTACGGTGCTCCCAACAAGCGTTCGACGCGAAAGCCGTTAGCCTCGAGCATCTGCAGCAGTGCGCCCTTAGTAAAGACTTTCAAGTGGCCCTGCGTCGGCTTCCATTGACCGAGTGCCGGGACGATGCGCCCGAGATTGACGTGGACGCTCGTCTCTGTAAATATCGGTTGAATTCCGAAAAGCAGGAACGCGCGGTTGAACCAGCTCGCGAGGTTCGGAGTGGTGAGTATGAGATGTCCCCCGGCCTTTAACACTCTCGAAATGTTCTGCAGCGCCGCATCCGGATCGACGAGATGCTCGATCACCTCGCCGAATACGACGCAGTCGAAGGATTCATCAGCAAATGGAAGCGCTTTTTCGACGTTCGCAACTTCGGCCCGCAAGCCGAAACGCCGCGTCGCTTCAACGGAATCCTGCGAAATGTCAGCGCCCGTAAGCGCTAGCTGCGGGTACCGTGTTTGAAGTGTGCGCAGCAGGGTGCCGCGGCCGCACGCCACGTCAAGCGCCGAACCGGCGCCCACTTGACCAACGAGTTTAGCCACCAGCGAAAGGCGCGCGTCGACGTGAGGAACGTCGGTCTTGTGCGCGTCATAAAACTGCTGCAAACTGCCGGACATTACAACCTTTCTCGGAAGCGGAGCACGCGGACCGCCGTTAGCCGCTGCACTGCCGGTAAAAGCAGTAGAACCGCGACGGCGGCCCACGCACAGATCGAAAGCGCCCGCAGGACCCGCAACACGGCCGCACTGCGATCCGAAAACGTGACCTGATTTAGATACTGCCTCGGCACTAGCCAACCATTCGCGAAGCCGTCAACGCGAAAATGCGGCAACGGCGTACCGTGCACGGTTGCCTGCCATGCGGGGCGATATCCGGCGTTATTTATGAGAACGACCGCACCGCCCAGGTCGACGGGCCGCGCCCGCATTACCGGCGACTTTAGTGCGACGCCCACCACCGCAAACGGATCTTCGCGCGTCACACAAGCCACAACGTTGTCGCAAACGGCGACGCTGTAAGTGCTCGACGAGTAGAGGATCGTACCTTTGCGCAACCGCTTCGCGGCGATGATGCGGAACGCCGGTCGAGCGGTGTCACTATTGCGGTAAAAATTTGGAGAGACCACGCGAGCCGGCCCCGCAATGTCGGAAAACAACGCGTTGGAGCGATCCCCGAGCTCGGCCGGAATTGGCCCCTGTGACGGGTCGACGGCCGCCCGCACGTCGGCAAGCGTACCGGCGCCCTCATCGACGCCGAACACCGCCGCATCACGCGCAAAGACAAAATCGCCGCGTCGCAACTCATCGATGCCGCGCGACCACACGTCGGGTGTGACCGCAATGCGCGTGGCTAGTCGCCATGCCGGAGATGCCGGCACTTCGGAAACGCGGTCCGACGAAACTGCGCGGGCGTTGCGCAGGCCCGCGCACGGCGGCTGCAGTGCCGCGATCTTCCCCGACCACTGGGGCGGCTTCCAGGAGAGTCCGCTACGGCACCAGATATAGCCCACCCCCATTGCGCGAAGCAAAGGCATCGCACCGGTGGTACTCCGGCTTTCTACCGCGGCAATCGCGCCTGTTGCGAAGTACTGCTCCAACACCGAGTGAGAACCTAAACGTCCCGCAAACGGATCGTATCCCCCATCGCCGGATCCTTCAACGAGAAATCTGCCGTTCGGCAGCGGCCACACGGCGGCATCGCCGGGTCGTTGCGCGATGTAGGCCGCCGCATTGAGATGGGCGCCGAAGTTCGTGATATGCAGAATCCGCGCATAAGACGGAACAATGTATGCGATAAGGAGCACGCCGATTAACGCAATCGCAAACGCTCGCACGTAGCGATTCGAGAATGCAAAACCGAGACCGACGCAATAGATGACCGCGAGCAATTCGTTTAGGTTGTACAGTTCGCGGAACAGGCTCAGCCACGAATATCGCTCGAATACGGCCGCGGCGAGCGGCTTGAGCGGCGTGTGAAAGGATGACACCGCGAGAACGATCAGCAGTCCCGCGATAAACATCGTGCGGGTCGTCCGTGTTTTGGCTTGCAGCAGTCCCCAAAACGCCGCGACACCCAATGCCACCTGGAGCCAATGAATCCATGGATATGCGCCGCCCATCAGCGTTTGAAAATAATGCGCGTAATATCCCGTAAGACCCACCGCGTCCAATACGCCGGAACTCTGGCCGACCTCCCACGGAATTCGTGCCGCGTACTGGTCGATGGTGTTCGAATGAACTGCATACAGTACTTCCGCGACTCCGAAGATCTGCGATACGGCGCCGATACAGAGGCCGCCGACCGTTTGCACGAACGGTGATATGCGCCATGTAGCGGCGGCCAACGCGGCGGTCAAGAAAAAGAACACGGCAAAGACATGGATCTGCGCGGCGATGGCGATGCTGCAAAGCCCCAAGCACGCGACGCGCAGCGGATCGAAGCGATCCCGAAAGCCTTGAATGCATATGAACGCCCATGGGAGCGCGGCATAGGCGGACCACGCATTTATTTGGCCGCTTCCGAGCTTATTCACGAAGATCGGCCCCAGGGCATAGAGCACGCCTACGGCAACGGCAAACGGCAACGGCGCGCCCTGCCGGCGCGTAAGGAACGCTGCGCCAAGAGCCGCCGTAACGGCGCAGAGCAGAAGAAAGATCGCCAGCGCAGTCGAGCTGGAGAAAAACACTGCGAGGCCGTTTGCAACAACCAGGGGCGCGTATGACAGCGCCGCAACGTTGTAACCGTGCAGCCCGCCTACCTCAAAAATGCTTAAGCGATCGGTAATCAGGGTGCGCAGCTGGCTTGCCATGGGGCTCCAGGCCCAATCGTGCTGGAATGCCGGAATACCCGACGTGAAAATCACACTCCGCAACGCGAGAAGCGATGCTGCCGCGATCGCTGCGATAGTCAGTAAAGGCGCTAAAAGTCCGCGCCGCTCCTGCGCATCGCGTACCGCGTTATTCAAACGTCGCAAGCACGCGGGGTTCGCCGGATTGAGAGCGTTCGCCCGTGTGCGTTTTCACGAATCGCCAAGTTCGTGCGTCGGTCGTATCGGGCTCAAACACTGCGTGCCACGGTTGAGCCTTGCGTATTTGCTCGAGTGTGCTTTGGGCGCTCGACGCCCATGAAAACCGGTTGGACCACTGATACGCCGCTTCGGACATGGCGGCCAGCATGGGCGCGTCGGTCAGCAGGCGCAAAAGCTTCTCCCGAAAACCGGCATCGTCATCAGCGAGTAATCCCGTTTTACCATCCAGAACGCAGTCGCGCAGTCCGCCGACCGAATATCCGACTGCCGGCGTCGCGCACGCGTTCGCTTCAATAACGACGATGCCCCAGCCCTCGATGCTGGAGGGCATGCCGAAAACCCACGCTTGCTGCATGAGACGCACCTTCGTCTCTTCATCCACCCGGCCGGTGAACCGGACTCCCTGCACTCCCAGCGCCGACGCGTGCGCGCGTAAGTCCGCTTCATCGTCGCCGCTTCCCGCGATTATGAGTTCCGCCTCCGGCACACGCTTGCGAACGAACGCGAACGCGTCAATCAGCTTCGATATCCGTTTGTATTTCTTCAATCGGCCCAGGTACAACACCGTCGGATGAAGGTTCTTGATGGCGGGGACGAGCGCGGACGAGACGCCGTTGTAAATCAGGTCCACGGGAAGTCGCGCGATCCCATGCGCCTCAATATCCGCTTTACTGCTCTCGCTGACGCTAATAAAGCGCGTGTTTCTATACACGACCGGCGCGAGACGCGTTTCAACGGCGCAAGCGAGGGCAGCTATCGGCGCGGGCAACTCCGACTTGAAGTGATGCGAATGAACGTGATGAACCAAACACACCTTCGGTTTGGTCGAATACAACGGTGTGAAGAACGGTATCCCGTTCATGCAGTCGATGATGAAGTCGAACGACTTATCCGATTCGAACAGATACCAGATAGGCGCCAATAGAAACAGCCATGGGAAGGCGCCGCGTCGGACAACCTTTATACCGTCGACGACTTCGTCGCGTGCGCTGCCGCGGAAGCGCTGCGCGAACCACGTAATGTGATGCCCTTGCGCAACCCAGCATTTTGCCTGTTCTTGCAGATAGACTTCGGCTCCGCCGGCGTCCGGATTTTTGGGATCGCGCCAGCAGAAGATCGCGATGGAATACGAGCGCTTCACGGGGACGTTGTACGGCCGGCCGAGGAAATCCACAAAGGGCAGCCGCCGCAGCGGGCTGTTCAGGATCCGCAGATAGAAGAGGGCCGCAAACACCCGCAGAGCGGTGACCGCCACCGGCCAGTGCGTCGGCATCGCCTTCCAATTCAACGGGCGCTCGATGATGCGCAGGCCGTGGCGCGCGCACTGGAACAATACCTCGACGTCAAAGCCGCGATCGTGGAGACGCAAATCCTCGAAGATTCGGCGCATGGCTTCACGCCGGAACACTTTGAGCGGCGCTTGCGGGTCGTGCGCTCGAAGTCCGAAAAGCGCACGCGCTGCAGCGGCAAAAGCGAGACTCGTCAGTTTTCGTTTGCCGCTCACGCGGACCGCGGAATGGCGGCTCCAGCGGTTGCCGATAATGCCTTCGATGCTGTCGTCGGTTTCGAGATGATGAAAATAATCGACGATCGACTGCCTATCGATAATCCCGTCGGGGTCGATTAGGGCGATAAGATCGGCCGAACAGAGATTGAGAGCGGCTCGAATAGCAGCACCCTTGCCGAGCGGTAGACCCAGAACGCGGAATGTGACATTGGGGTTGAGCGCGCACATAGCGTCCCACGATCTTCGCGTCGTATCGTCTGCCATCTCGGCGACTGCGATGATTTGGTCATTTGGGAAGAAATGCGAAAGCTGCGCCGCCATGTCCAAGTAGCACCGGTGTGCGCCCGGGGCGTACATAATAAGCGCGCGCTTCACTGGACGGCTCCTACGAGCGCCTTTCGAGTCGTGCTAAGGCCGTACACGCAAACTGCTGCGGCGAAAGCATTTCCGATAAGTAGTACGTGGATGACGTCCCAGAGGGTGCCGTGGAATAGCGCTATCGCAGCGATCTCGCACGCAAGCACTCCGCCGAACGGATACAAAAATTGAAAATTATGAATCGCGATGCGGTAGTTGACGAGCAAAGTGACAACGGCGAGTAGAGCCATCGCGGCGTCGTACTGCAGCACGTACGGTGCCGCTGCCGCAAAATCGGCGCCGGCGAGGATCCGAACGACCAGCCCCGGAGCGCTGCCGAACATCACGAGAGCGGCACCGCACATCACGGACGTCACGGCGACCGCCTGCAACAGTAAAACGGTCGGTGCTTCGCCGCGCTCGTGCTTCGCGGCCGCTTTCGGAAGCAGCACGGACGGAACGAATGCCGCTACGAACAGCACCACCTTGCCCGTCAAATTTACCGCCGCGTACAATCCGGCTTCATGAGGCGTAAAATAATGCTTCACCAGCAAGACGTCGATCGAGCTGAACACGACGACGAACGCCCCGGCAAATCCGACGCCCATCGTCGTGCGCACGAGGCGCTGCACGTCAAGTCCAAGCGATATAGACGCGTCGGCGGCCGAGCCATGCTTTTTGAACACCGCCCAAACGGTATACGCGAGCGCGGCAAACGTTCCGAGCAGCCATCCCGATAGTGCGCCGATCACGCCGAAGCCCGCGTATACCAGGGCGACGGCAAGTAGAACTTTTAGAAAGTTCTCGAGTACCACCGAGATCGAGTAACGGATAAAGTCCTGTTCGCCTTGCAGAATTGCGCGCACGCTGGGCGTAATGAGGCTCAGCGCGAGAATCCCGATGCACAAGGGAATTGCTGGGTCGTTTGCTATCCGCAGAAATGCGGCGACCTCGCCGTGCAGCAGTACGCCGAGCACGAACGCCACGATCGCAGCGACGCTGGTCCACTTCAGCAAAATCGCCGAGAGCCGCCGCACGCGCGCCGTATCGCCCGCCGCGTGAAACGTGGCCGTATACTTTACCACCATCAGCGTCAGAACGGACGCCGGGATGGAGAAGATCATGATGAAGCTGACCAGCGACGAAAGCGTGGCGAAGCCTTCGACGCCAAGGCGCCTGCTGAGCGCGACATTGAAGGCGTAGTTCAGGACGTTGGCCGCCATCGTCGCGCCGAATACAAGCGCACCGTGCCGCAGAAAATCGTTTTTCAGCGCCCGCCGGACCGGGATGGAGATACGTTCGGAAAGAGGTGCCGCGGTAGCCATTACGCGATCGGGACCTCTCGGTTTTCGGGAGCGCTCGGCACGTTGCGTTCGAATTTCTGCATGATCAGCCGCACGGCGATATGCAGTTCCTCAACATCCAGAGCAAGCGCCGAGGCGACGAACGCCAGCGCGCCGATCGCGATTTGGCCGAACAAAAACCACGCGCGCGCAACGAACGACTCGGGCGGCTGCACGCCCAGCGCGGCAATCCAGTGGAGCGCGCCGACCATTACGGCCGAACTCACGCCGATCTTCAGCGCCGAAATGCCCAGCGCTCGCCAATCCAAACGCGGCACCAGGCGATTCACCAGTGCAAGCAGCATCAGGGCCTGCATCGATTGGCTTACGGAATTCGCAAGCAGCAGACCGCGTGCGCCGAGCGAGGGCAGCCACAGCAGCGAGAGCAGCACGTTCACGACAACCGTGAAGACCGAAATCGCGACGGTCCAACTCACTTCTTTACAAGCGAACGCGCAGCGGGTGAGCACCACGTTCGCGGCAAGGGCAACCAGGCCGACCGCCGCGTACGGCAAGAGTCCCGCGCACAGCGCCGTCGAGGTCGCTTCAAACCGGCCGCGCTCGAAGAGCGTCTGCACCATCGGGTAGGCAAGCACCATCAGCGCACACACACTCGGTATCGTAATGAAGTTTACCAAACGCAATCCGAGCGTTACGCTGTTGCCGACGGCAATGCGGTTTTCGCGCGCGAACTGTGAGGCGAGCAGCGGGAATATCACCGTCGCGATTGCCGCGGCAAATATCTGGTAGGGAAAATTCACCAGCTTCGTCGCGTAGTTCATGCCGGCCATGTAGCCCGGGGAGAGCGTCGAAGCAAAGTACCGATCGAAGAATAGCGCGATTTGACCCGCAGCGCCGCCGACAATGATGGGACCGAGCAGATCCCACATCCGCACGAGGCCTGGATGGCGCAGATCGAGCGTGAAGCGATACTTACGCGTGAGCAGCAGCGCGGGAACTTGTACGAGCATCTGCGCGAACAGGCCGAGCGCCGTACCCAGCACGACGGCATAGATGCCGAGCCTACGATGCAGCAGCACCACGCAACCGATCGTCACGAGATTGAGGGCGATGCCGGTGAGCGAGGCGGAACGAAACCGCTGATGCGCGTTCAAAACGGCACTGAATACGCCCGAAAGACTGACTGCGACAATGCTCGGCATGAGCCAGCGCGTCATGCGAATGGTCACGCCCATCTCGGGCTTCGGAAAACCGTGCGCGATGAGCGGCACGTAATACGGCGCGAGCAAGAAGCCGAGCAGCGCGCAGACGCTCAGCACGATGAACAAGCCGTTGATGATCGTGTTCGCGAGCCGCCAGCCTTCTTCGTCGTCGCCGTGCGCGATGTACTCGGTGAACGTCGGCACGAGCGCGCTAACGAGCGCGCCGTTGAAGACGCCGAACAGAATCATCGGTATGACGGTCGCGGCGAGAAAAGCGTCCATCTCCCAGCGCGTTCCGTAATAACGCGCGTTGACGACTTCGCGGCCGAAGCCAAGAACCGTCGAGCCGAGCGTAGCCGCCATGACGAAAAACGCCGAACCCGCCAGCGCAGCACGCCGCGTTGGTTGGGGAACGAGCCGAAGCTGCGCCTTAATGGGCGCCGTCCTTGCGGATGACGGCCGGAACGGTGCGCAATAAAATCGCCATGTCGCTCAGCGGCGACCAGGTGTCGATGTACGCGTTGTCCAGCCGCATCCACTCGTCGAACGAGACGCCGCAGCGGCCGCTGATTTGCCAGAGGCACGTGACGCCGGGCATGACGCTCAAGCGCCGCATTTCGTACGGGCCGTAGTGCTCCACTTCGCACGGAAGCGGCGGCCGCGGGCCGACCAGCGACATCTCGCCGCGCAAGACGTTGAACAGATTCGGCAGTTCGTCGATGCTCGTGCGCCGCAGGAACGCCCCGAGCGGATGCAGCCGCGGATCGTTCTTGATTTTGAAGACCGGTCCGTCGACTTCATTGAGATGCAGCAGATCGTCGCGCATGTCGTGCGCGCCTTCTACCATGGTGCGCAGCTTGAACATGCGAAAGCGCCGGCCGTGCATGCCGACGCGGACCTGACTATAAAACGGCGCGCCGCGATCGACGATCGCGATTGCGAGCGCCGCTGCTACGATAATCGGAAGCGTAAAAAGTAGGACGACGCCGGCAACGATGACGTCGAACGCCCGCTTGAAGCCGAACCACCACGCCGGCACGCTGCGCGCGCCGGAAAGATGCAAATCTTCAAACGTGATCAGCCGAACGTCGTCGTTTACTACTTGCATAGTACCTGATTGAATGCGGCGGCGACGGTTTTGCCGACGTAGTCCATGCCCTCGATGATGCCGAGATCGGTGCCGGGGTTCGAACTCAGGTGTACGAACGGCACGAATTCGCGCGTGTGGTCGCTGCCGGGCGCGGTCGGATCGCAGCCGTGGTCGGCCGTGAAAATGACCTCGTCGTCCGGGCGCAGCAGCGATTCCAGTTGCGGGATCACGGCGTCGAGCGCCTGCAGGGCGTCCGCGTAGCCGCGGACGTTGCGCCGGTGACCGTATTTTGAGTCAAAATCGTTCAAATTCACAAAAATAAAGCCCCGCTCGACCCGTTCGAGCAAATCGAAGGCCTTGTGCATCGCATCTAAATTGTCGGTCACACGCACGGAACTCTGAATGCCGTGCCCACAATAGATATCGCAGATTTTGCCGACCGCGTGAATGGGGACGCCCTTGCTGGCCAGCTGGTCGAGAATGCTCGCGGGCGGCTCTATGGCATAGTCGCGCCGATTCGCGGTGCGGACGAATGCCCCAGGAGAACCAACAAACGGACGAGCGATTACTCGGTTGACCGCGTGTTCTCCGACGAGCATCGCACGAGCGCGCTCGCACCAATCGTACAATTGTTCGAGCGGGACGACGTCTTCGTGGGCGGCCACCTGAAAAACCGAATCGGCGGACGTGTACAGAACCGGGCGGCCCGTGGCCATATGCTCGGCGCCCAGTTCCTCGATGATCTCCGTGCCGGAAGCCGTCTTGTTGCCGAGCGGCGGCTTGCCTACGATGCGCGTGAATTCGTCGACGACGTCCGGCGGAAATCCCTTCGGGTACGTCGGAAAAGGAACTTCGGTTATGATTCCGGCCATTTCCCAATGGCCGGTGATGGTGTCTTTGCCCTTGCTGCGCTCGCGGAGCTTCGCGACCCGCGCAGCCGGAAGTTTGGGCGGCGCTACGCCGGCGATATCGGTGAGCGCACCGAGGCCCAAACGCTCGAAGTTAGGCAAATGGAGACCGCCTACACGGTGTGCGACATTTCCGAGGGTATTAGCGCCCGGAGCATCGCCGTAGACGTCCGCGTCCGGTAACGCGCCCACACCCCCCGAGTCGAGAACGATTGTCACAAATCGGGTCATTTACGCCTCCTGCGTTTCGCACATCCGCTTTCACTCGCCTTCAACGTCAACGGTAAGACAAACGTCTGCTTGGCTGCGTTAGAAGAGCGTGAAAAACGAAAGACACTCGCGTGCGCGCCGCGAAACGGCTGCTGGCAACCTGGAGGCATTGATCTGATCCACAAATCCTTAGCGCTGATTGCGGCGCTTTTTGCCGCAACGCTTTTCTCTTGCGCCGCCGCGAGCGCGGAAACGCTGATTCGCGTGAATGCCGGCACCGTGAACTTCTATTACGATCGCTTTCTGCTGGAAGCGGAAGGCAACGTTCGCGTAACGACCAGCGACGGCATGACGATGACCGGCGACGCATTTTCCATGGACTTGAAGCTGAACCGCTTCGTTCTGGCCGGACACGTGCACGTGCAGGACCCCTCCGGCTCACAGGACGGCGCGGCACTCGCGGATTTCCTGGATTTCGATCGTATGTATTTCCTCCCGATTGTGACGGGCGCGAGCGACGCGCCGCTGCCCGATCGGTGGACGTTTTTGAACGGGGACTTTGCGCATCCGGCTAAGGGCCGCGCGATGCCGGGGGACCCGTTTTTCTTTCCGGATTTGGGAGACGCGAAGCCGTTCATCATCACGAACAGCGCCGTGATCGGCGCGAAGTCGTTCGTGCGCTTCGGCGGGAACCGCATCGATCTCGCGAACGGCCTGGGCGCGTACGTGCCGACGTCGTCGTACTACGTGAACTTCTCGACCGATCGGCATCTCGGCGAAAACTCGCTCGCGGGTGCCAACTACGATGCGACGTGGGAATTGGCGGGCGGCGCGAACGCCATCAGCGCGCTGCATTTCCGCTATGACACGGTGAACAAAACGTATTTGTCGTTCGAGCAGCACGTGAGCGGCAAAAAAGCCTACGCGGTGTTCTCGATCAATCCGATGACGCGCCCTTCGAAGTTTTGGGATCTGCTGCTCTCGGATCAACCGTCGGACCATTTCCAAGTGCGTACGTTTACGCAGCTGCACACGTTCCAGCATTGGCTCACGCAGCCCGACGAGGCGCAGCAATATACGACGTTGCAAGCAACCAATGCGTTCAAGCAATCGTTTTTGCAACTCGCCGTGCAGGACACGAACTTCTCGCTGCTGCCGCCCGGCGTCTATCAGGGGCACGGCACCGTGACCGATCACCCGTGGCAGATGTCGCTGAGCGCCCAAACCTTCGATCACCGCATCGCACATACGCCGTTCTACGAACACGTGGGCTTCGGCTTCGGATATGCGCACGACGGCAACGGTCTGCAGTTCTTGGGCGGCGTGCCGTACACGACGGTTTGGAATCACAATCTCGATGTGCTTGCGTACGTGCCCTCGTTCAAACTCGGTAACAGCTACATCGTCTCGAAGAACTATTACCTGAACGCCTCGTTCGAGAAGAACCGGCAGTGGTTCTCATCCCCCCATTACATCGACACCACCACCTCCCGCGCAACGCTGAGCAAGACGTTCGGCGCGCGCGATCGTTTCGTGTCGTTTTTGGGCTACTCGATTGAGAACGTCGGCGACTATTACGGCAAACTGCAAGACCTCGTCTACCGGCCCTTCGTGCCGGTCGTCGACGGTGTGGCATATCCGGGTTACGCGGCGTTCCACGGCATCGCGACCTTCCGCGAACTTTCGCTCGGCGTGACGTATGCGAACGGCGGCTACGTTTCGGCCTCGCTGCTCGCGCGTAAACACGTCGACTTTCCCAAGCCGATTCCGAACTTTTTCCAGCCGCCGCCGCTCGACGTTCTCGGCAATCCAATCAACGGCGGACAGCCTTATCTCGGCGAGCCGCCGTACGATCTCACGGCAGACTTGCGCGTTCGCGTGAACTCGCATACGTCGATCGATTTCTCGCGCGCATACTACTTCAACTTCGGCAAGCGCGGCTGGAGCCCGCAATTCGTCATCCAGGTGATGCAGTAATGAAAAAGTTTTCAAGTCTTTTTGCGCTCGGCGCGCTCGTCGTCTGCATCGCCGCGGGTGCCGCGAGCGGCCCGGTCGTGACCACGCAAATTTTGGATTACGAAAGAGGCTACGTCTTCTTCACCACGGGCGACGGCTTCAAGGTCGCGCCCGACGTCGTCATCGTCAACGGACCGGCCGTTCCGCCGCGCTACGCGCGCGTGACGTTCGATGCGAACGGCGTCGTGACGCGCATCGAAGTCTCCACGAAGAAACTACCCGCGCAAGGCGATCTGGCCGCAATTCACCGGTACGCGGTCGCGCTCTCGCCGCCGCAGCCGAATCCGGAGCTCGCGGGTACGGGTAATCGTTCGCTGTGCGCGCGAACCGTTGCCGGTAAACACGTTTTGGTTGCCATTACCGTGCAAGTCCCGCCGACGACCGGCGTGACGGACAACGTCTACATGACGTCGGACCAGAGCGCTTGGAACGCGCAGGCGTATAAACTCGACCGCGTCGACGCGCTGCACTATCGCACCGTCCTCACGCTGGCGTCGGGAACGCAGATGCACGTGCTCTTCGATCGCGGCTCGACGCAGTCGATTCAAGTCGGTGAGAACGGCATCGAACAGCAGCCGTATCTGCTCTGCGTGGGTGACTCCGACGTGCAGGCGTTTACGAAAACCGTAGCGCGCTGGGGCGACGAAAGCGCCGGCGGCACGCTGCCCGTTCCGCAAACAATGCCGACGCCGTACAATCCCGCGCCGTTCCCGAATCTCCCGACGCCGCCGCCGGGCCCGCTCCGGACGCCGCTAGCGAATTGAAACGGTAACGTCGCGTTCGGCTTCGGTGCCGGCGCTGTTCATCGCGACGACGTGCGCGGTGTAGGTTTTGCGCATCCAGAACGGCACGCGCGGCATGGTGTAGCTCATCTGGAAGACGCCGAAGTCCGTGCGCGGAACGCGGCGCGCGTGTCCCATCATGCGGATTTCAACCGCCGCAACGTTCGTCGAGGTGATGATCGTTCCGGTCACCAGTTCGCCGCTGTGAAAGACCGGATCGCTGAGCTGAATAGCGAGAATCTGCGGCGGCGCATCGTTCGGCAGCGCGAGCGGAGTCGGTAACGGCGTGGGGAACGGCGCCGTTGTCGGTGTCGGGACCGGCGTCGGCGACGGCGTCACGCTCGGTGTGGGCGTCGGAGACGGCGTGACGCTCGGCGTCGGAGTTGGCGATGGCGCCGCACTCGGCAGCGGTGAGGGCAGCGGCGTTTCGCTCGGCATCGGCGTCGGCGAGGGTGAGAGCGACGGCGCCGGCGATGCCGACGGGGTCGGCGGCGCGGGCGGCGTTTGCTGCGCGGTTACCGTGACCGGCGCGATTGTGACGAGCAGAGCGGCAAGAGCGACGCTTGCAAAAATTGATGTACCCATAGCTACCTAATCGTGATCGGAACGGATGTGCGCACCTCATCGCCGCGCGTGTTGCGCGCGATGACCTCGATGCTGTACGTGCGGTGCAGAAAGAACGGCAAATACGGCACGCGGTATGAAAGCGCGAATTTTCCGACACCTACCTTCTGCATTGAAGACGAATATCCGGCGATGCGCGCTTCGACGCTCGCGACGTTCGAACTGGTTTCGACAGTGCCGGAGACGATCTGTCCTCCGTGCGCGACCGGCGTGCTGATCGACATCGCCAGGATGCGCGGCGGCGCGTTTTCAGGCACGGCGATCGGCTTGATTGCGACGACGTGCGGGGCAAGCGTTGCGGCCACCATCGGCTGCTCGGTCACGGCGCCGTTGGGCGTTGCCTGGTAGGGCGCAGGCGTCGCGGGTGCGCTCGATGCCGCCGGGCTCGGCGCGCCTTGCACCACGTACTCGACCGGCGTCGGCGACGGGCTCGCTGCGGGCGTCGCGGGCCTTGCCGTCGCCGGAGCGGCGGTTGCGGGGCCGGCGGTTGCCGTTGCCGCGCTCGGCATGCCCGGTGCCGGCGACGCGGCGGCGATCTGCTGCACGGGACGCGGTGCCGCAGTGCGGCCGCCCACGTGCA
>DATEHZ010000129.1:0-2387 GCA_035279385.1 Vulcanimicrobiaceae bacterium
CGGCACTTTCTCCAAGACTGGAACGCCGGCCGGCGCATGTACGAAGCCGCGCATATTCCCGGCGCGTTTTACGCATCGGGTGAGGAAGACTTGGCCGGCCCGAAAACCGGAACCAACGGCCGCCATCCGCTGCCGGATCCCGAGCGTTTTGCCGCGTTCTTACGCGAGCTCGGCGTGAACGACGATACGCAAATCGTTGCCTACGATGCGGGCGCCGACATGTGGGCTGCGCGGTTTTGGTACGTGTGCCGCTACATCGGCCACGACGCGGTCGCGGTGCTCGACGGCGGTTTTCATGCGTGGGCGGCCATGGGCAAACCGATCGGCGCGGACGTTCCCAAGCGCCCGGGTAACGGCACGATTGCCGCGCGTCCGCGGCGCGAACTTGCCGTCGATGCAAACGCCGTACTCGAATCGCTCGACAGCAACGCGTTCTCGCTGATCGACGCGCGCGGTCCCGATCGATTCCGCGGCGAGAACGAAACGATCGATCCGGTCGGCGGGCATATACCCGGCGCGATCAACCGGCCGTTCCGCTCGAATTACACCGGCCCGTTCGGCCAGTTCAAGAAGCCCGAAGAGCTGCGCCAAGAATTCGAAGCGCTCGGCATTCCGCCCCACCGCATCGTCAACCAATGCGGGTCGGGCGTATCCGCCGCGGTGAATCAACTCGGCATGGAGATCGCCGGGCTGCCGGGTGCGCGTTTGTATCCCGGTTCTTGGAGCGAGTGGTGCGCGGACCCGTCGCGCCCGATGACGCGTTAATCATCTGTCCGTGGCGAGCCTGATCTATTCCGTCATCACGTCACTGGACGGCTACGTAGCGGATGAACGCGGCGCCTTCGATTGGGCGGCGCCCGACGAAGAAGTTCACGCCTTCGTAAACGATCTCGAACGCCGCGTGGGCACGTATCTTTACGGGCGCCGCCTGTACGAGGTGATGCGGGCTTGGGAAACGCTTGACACCAAAAACGAACCGGGCGTCGTGCGAGATTTTGCGCAAATTTGGCGCGCTGCGGACAAGATCGTCTTTTCTCGAACGCTGGATGCCGCCGTGTCGGGAAAAACGCGCATCGAACGGGCGTTTGCGCCGGATGAGATTCGCGCGATGAAAATTGCGAGCGATCGCGACATCAGCGTCGGCGGCCCCGCGCTCGCCGCGCAGGCAATCACGGCGGGATTGGTGGACGAGTACCGGCAGTTCATCGCGCCGGTAATCGTCGGCGGAGGAGCGCACTGGTTGCCCCGCGGCACACGCGCAGATCTCGATTTCGTCGAGCAACGCCGCTTCGCTAGCGGCGTCGTGTATTTGCGGTACCGGGCGCGCTAGCGCTTTTGCGGCGGCGGCACGGCAAAGGGTTTTGCCGCTTTGCCCGCCGGTGAGGCCATGAGCCGATCGAGTTCTTCCGCCGAGGGCTCCTGCGAAAAGTCGCGCATCGCATCCACGAAGCAGTAAAAACCGAACGGCTCGTCGCCGCGATTGACGAACTGATGCAGTTCGAGCGGTCCGACGTAGACCACGTCGTTGGGGCCGATCTCCGTGAGCGTATCGTTCACGATCGCATAACCGAGCCCGCGCTTGACGATGACGAAATGCTCGTGCTCGTGTTTCTCCAAGCGTGAAACCGCTCCGGGCTGCAGTTCGAAATAGCGCAGCTCTTTCGAAGGACCCGCTTCGCTCGCATCGGCTTTACGGCCACCGACAATCGTGTGGCGCTCGACGCCGACCGCCGCTCCGGGGCGATACCCTTCGACCGGAACGTCTTCCCAGCCGTGTTCCTTGGCGCGAATGACGCGTTTTTGCTTCGTGGTTTCCATGGGCGAACTCCAGGATACCATACTAGACGCGCCGGCGCCCTCGCCCAAGTCGCACCGCGAAGAACGCGAGCAGCGCAAGCACGGCCGCGCCGGCTACGGCCGCAGCGATGGGCAGTACCTGTACGCGCCGCTGCAGCCCCGCACAGGCCGCAAAGCCGTCCGCAAGTTCGGTCTGCGCGCACCAATACGTGCGCCAGTTCCACGAAGTGATCTGGCGATTTCCCGACCCGGACATGAACATGCGCGCCCAACGCTCGCGAAGGTCGGCATCGGAACGCAAGCGTGCGTGGATCGACGCAAGCGCATTTGCAGAAAATTGCCGTACACCGTAGGTTTCGTCGAACGACGGCTCGGCCTCCCATGCGTGCGACCATGGGCTGTAATCGAACGGGGTGTAGTCTTGCAGCGTGCCGTCCGCGGTGAGGTCGAGCCGCACGAAAGCGGGATTGTTGCTGTACACGGGCGACACGGACGGCGCGACAAGCATCGGCACGTCGCCGAAGAGGCGAAAATCGTCGCGATGCACGTGCCCGGCGATCGCAAACGCGATCCGGTTGCTGCGCCGGCCG
>DATEHZ010000130.1:0-4196 GCA_035279385.1 Vulcanimicrobiaceae bacterium
CCGACGGCGCGCGAAGCATCGTCGAGATGGCCGCGCGGCGCGGCGCGATTCCCGTGCGCTGGCGCGCGGAGCAAATCAACGATGCGGCGGCGCCGAACATCTTCTTTCGGCACCTCGGCGGCTGGACCGCAGGCATGCGCGTCTGGTGGATTTTCACGCCGCTCGCCGGCGGAAAGACGCACGTGCGCATCGATCACGAGCTGCGTTCGCCCCTCGCGCCGTTTATCGGCAAATATTTCATCGATCCAATCGCCGCGCGCACGCTGGCGCGTATGAAAGAAATCTGCGAGCACCCATGAACTACCGCGTCGCCGTTACCGGTCTGGGAATGATTACGCCGCTCGGCATCGGCGTTCGCGCCTTCTGGGAGGGCGTACGATCGCGCCGGGTTGCCGTGGGTCCGATTACGCGCTTCGACGCGAGCGAATATCCGTCGCGCATTGCGGCCGAGATCGACGATTTCGATGCCGCCGCGTTTCTTTCGCGCCGCCGCCTGCAGTGGACCGATCGTTTCTCGCAGCTCGCCGTATCCGCCGCACGTCTGGCGGCACAGGATGCGAACTTCGGCTTCGACGGCGCGCGCGCCGACATCGGCGTCTACACCGGTTCCGCCTTGGGCGGCGTTGCACTCGCGGAAGAGCAAATGGGCGTCTTTCATACCACGGGATTGCGCGCGGTGCGCCCGCTGCTCACGATCTCGGTGTTCGGCGGCGCGGCCGCGAGCAACATCGCCATCGAGTTCGGCATTACGGGGCCGGCGACGGCGAACGCAAATTCTTGCGCGGCTGGAGCAATGGCGATCGGCGAAGCGTTTCACGCGGTCCGGCGCGGCGAGGTTCGAGCTGCATTTGCGGGCGGCATCGAAGCGCCGCTGGCGCCGCTCACCTACGGCGCGTTCAACGTCGCGCGCGCGATGTCGACGCGCAATGACGAGCCGCACCGCGCGAGCCGCCCGTTCGACGCGCAGCGGGACGGCTTCGTGATGGCCGAGGGCGCGGGTATGCTGCTGCTGGAGCGCTACGAGGACGCCGTGCGGCGCGACGCGCAGATCTACGGAGAAATCGTCGGATACGGCGCGTCCAACGACGCGTTCCACATGTCGGCGCCGCTCGAAGACGGCGAGCAAACCGCGCGGGCGATGCAGCGCGCTCTCGACGACGGGCGCGTCGATGCCGATGAAGTCGAAGCAATCAACGCGCACGGATCGTCCACGAAGATCGGCGATGCGGCGGAGGTGCGTGCGTACGCCCACGTTTTCGGCGAGCGTTTGTCGTCGATTCCGGTCTGCGCGACGAAGGGGCAGCACGGACACGCGCTCGGTGCGACGGGAGCGTGGGAAGTCGCCGTCGCCCTGCTCGGCATGCGCGACGAAGTCATTCCGGGCGCCGTAAACCTGGAGTACGCAGACGGCGCGTGCGCGATCGACTGTGGAAACGAAGAACGCGCGATAACCTCGCGCGTCGTACTTTCAAATTCTTCGGGCTTCGGCGGAATCAACGCGGCGGTGGTTCTTCGGCGAGCCGATTCATGACCAGGCGAATCACCGTCTTGTTCTGAGCCGACGTGATGCGCACGTGGTCCATGAGTTCGTGCATCAGCACGATGCCGCGGCCGCGCTCCTCGCGCCGCATGAAGGGACGCCACCGCCCGTGGTCCTCGACCTCCACGCTGACCGTTTCATTGTCGGCTTGCGTACGCACGACGACGCTGCCCGCAGCCTCGCCGCGATACGCGTGCTCGACCGCATTTGCGACCGCCTCGCCGACGGCGGTGATGAGCGAGAAGCGCTGAGCGTTCGAGAGCGCGTATTCGTCGCAAAACCGGTGCACGAAGCAACGCACGATCGGTGCAATCAGCGGCACGGCGGAAAAGCGCATTTCGTGGGGCAGCGCGCCGTCGTGACAGGAGAGCGTGAGGGTCGCGGCGTCGTCGCGGTTGACCGTCGCGTCAAAAACGCGCTCCAGCAGCGCGATCGCCGGATTCTCCGGGTCCATATCGAAGGCGCGCACGCTCGCATCGAGCAGCGTGCGTTCGCCGGCGATGATGTCCCGCGAGTACTCGGTCATGCCGTCGGTATAGAACACGACGCAACTGCGCGGCGGCAGCGCGATCGTCCAATCCTTGGCGTTGATATGCGGCTCGACGCCGAGCGGCATGCCGCCTCCGGGTAAAAAGCCGCTGAAACCCTCGGAGATCGTGACGATTGGCGGCGGATGTCCGGCGACGGCATAGGTGAGTTCGCGAAGGTCCGGCTCGTAGAAGCCGAAGATTGCGGTCACCATGCCGATGCTTTTGCGAAGGTTGATGACGCTGTTGATATGATCGAGAACGGCAGCCGGCGAGGGTTCGCCGATTGCAGCCGTTCGCATCGCTTGGCGGATCTCGCCCATGACGGTGGCCGCTTCCAAGCCGTGTCCGGCGACGTCGCCCATCGAGATCGCGATTCGGCCGTCGGGAAGCGCGAACGCATCGTACCAATCGCCGCCGATCTCCGCCTCGTCGCTTGCGGGCTTGTACGCCGCGTGAAACTCGGCGCCGAAAACGCGCGGAAAGCTATCCGGCAGCAGCGCCCGCTGCAGTCGATCGGCGACGCGGTGCGTGCGCTCGAAGAGCATCGCCTGTTCGATTGCGCCGGCGAGCTGCAGCGCGAGGACGTTGGCAAGTTTTTGCGCCGTGCCGTTGAGCGCGGAACGCGAACGTGCGGCGAGAACGAACGTGCCCAGCGTGCCGTTGCGGCCGACGAGCGGTGCGGCTACGACCGACTCGAAGCCGTGCTCGCGCAGCACGTCCGGCATCGCGCTTGCATCCCCAACCGGAACGTGCAACCCAAGTTCGCGGCTCGCTTCGACGAGCGAAACGCCGCCTTCATCGAGACGCGCGTGGATGGCACAGTAGTCGGCCCACTTGCGAATGCACAGATCGGCAACGAGTGGTAATGTTGCTGACACGTCGAACGAGCGCGCAAGTAACCCGCTCGCCTGTGCAAGTAAATCGAGGGCGTCGGGGCGGCGTATCGCGCCCGGTTCAACCATAGGCATGAAAATAACCGGCGGGCATACCTTTTGCGTTGTGCCCCTCGGGGCCCGCTTGCTAAACCTGCCGAGCCCCGGTTTGGCAATGGTCTGTTGTGGAAATGAAGAAGAGTACCCGTCCAGCCCACGGAGCTTTTTTCATATGTCGACCACGGCCAACAAAACTGCCGCTGGTAACGGTACCGCTTCCAAAAACGGTGACGTTACTCATTCTGCGACGCCGAACGAACGGCGTTTGCTGAATGCGCTTCGGGCGTTCCGCGCCGGCGAATTCGCGGTTCGCATCCCGGTCAAAGGATCGGGTATCGAAGCGGAGATCGCGCAAGCCTTCAACGAGTGCCTCGAGATGAAGACGCGCCTGCTCGGCGAGATCAAACGCGTCAGCCGTTCGATCTCCCGCGACGGCCGCCTTTCTCTGCGTGCGTCGCTGGAAGGCGCGAGCGGTGATTGGCAGGCGCATATCGAGGCGTACAACTCTCTCATCGAAACGGTTGCCGCTCCGATGGCCGAAACGAACCGCGTTCTCGGCGCGGTGGCGCAAGGCGACCTTTCGCAGCGCATGACCGTCGAGATTGAGGGCCATCCGCTTCGCGGCGACTTCCTGAAGTCTGCGAAGGTCATCAACGCGATGGTCGATCAGCTCAACGCGTTCGCGTCGGAAGTCACGCGCGTTGCCCGCGAAGTCGGCTCCGAAGGTAAACTGGGCGGTCAGGCCGCCGTCAAAGGCGTTGCGGGCACGTGGAAAGACTTGACGGACTCCGTCAACACGATGGCCTCGAACCTCACCTCGCAGGTCCGCAACATCGCCGACGTTACGACGGCCGTTGCGAAGGGCGACCTCTCGCGCAAGATCACCGTCGAAGCGCGCGGTGAGATTCTGGAACTCAAAAACACGATCAACACGATGGTCGACCAGCTCAACTCGTTTGCCGGCGAAGTTACGCGCGTTGCGCGCGAAGTCGGCTCCGAAGGCAAGCTGGGCGGACAGGCAGAGGTTGCCGGCGTTTCGGGCACGTGGAAAGACCTCACCGAATCGGTGAACTTCATGGCGTCCAACCTCACCGACCAGGTGCGCCAGATCGCCGCCGTGACGACCGCCGTCGCGCAGGGCGACCTGAGCAAGAAGGTGACGGTCGAGGTGCGCGGCGAGGTCCTGCAGCTGAA
>DATEHZ010000131.1:0-49009 GCA_035279385.1 Vulcanimicrobiaceae bacterium
GCGACCGGATCGCGAAGTGCCGTCAGAATGCGCTTTGCAATCTCGCCGAGTTGATCTTCGCGTTCGAACGAGGTCACGAGCAGCGCAAATTCATCGCCGCCGACGCGCCCCGCGGCTTCGTTCTTGCGCAGCACCGAACGCATGCGCGACGCGGCCTGCTGCAGGGCGGCATCGCCCAGCGCATGCCCGTAGGTGTCGTTGAGTTCTTTGAAGCCGTCCAGATCGATGTACATGACGGCGAGCGAACCGCCGGTGCGCGCCGCGGCCGATACGGCCATCGCCATCTGCTCCATCATCGCCGCGCGGTTGAACAGGCCCGTGAGATGATCGGTAACGATGCGGCTGGTGATGTCGCGCTCGCGCTGAAGATTCTCGAGCAGCCGCGTCACGATGCGCTGGAAAAACTTCAGATAGCCGGATTCTTCTTCGGTCAGCGGTCCGTGGCGGCGCTCTTTCCAGGCGACCAGCAGCATGTAGCGCTTGCCGGAATGCTGCACCGGCATGACGAGAATCGAACGCAGCGGGACGGCGGTAACGAGCGGATGCGCGCCCCAGATGGCATCGAGATCCGTGTCGCCGACCAAAAGCGGCTCGGTGAGTTCCGCGGTGATCGCGCCCAACGCATAGTCGGATGCGTAGTTCGCCAAATCCAAAACGGCCGTTGCATCCGAGGACCCGGCAGAGAGAAAGGTACGCTCGCCGACCGAATACAGCTCCGCATACTCGGCCTGAAGCGCGGCAGTCGCGTCACCCAAGAGCGCATGAAGCTGATTATCGCTGGTGAAATGCTCGCCCAGCGAGAGGTCCCACACCGCTTGGAGGCGGTGCTGATGAGTGCGCAGGAGAGGAGCCGAAATTTCGTCCGCGCCGCGCACCCCGTGCTGTTTCAACGGCTACTGGCTCCTTATTAAAACCAAGGGGCTGGCTCAAAACCTATTTTTGGCCCGACAGGGTAGGCCTTCCTGGGCACGGTTCTGGGCCGAATGGCCCTAATCTACGCGATAACTGCCGCTTATGTCGATTCTTAGCTCTTGACCGCCGATGCGGATGCCGCGCACGTGATGGTCCCAAAACGTCAGCACGCGGATCGCGACGGGCCGCAGCGTTGCGATGAGCGCTCGCGCCCGCTGCGATGCCGCGATTGCGTCTTTCACCCAGCGGGGATGTTCGCGCGGAAGCGGCGGCGTCTCGAATTCGTCGTCCGGCAGCAGCGGCAGAATTGCGCCGCCGAGCGGCTCAATGCGCGCCATGCAGCACCTTACGCAAGTTCTTCATCGCCGCCTGATGCAGCTGCGAAGCGCGCTGCGGCGAGATCGCGAGCGCTTCGCCGATTTGATGCAGCGACTTGCCGCGAAAATAATGCAGCGCGACGACGTGCCGCTGACGCGGCGAAAGACGGTGCAGCGCCGCGCGAACGCACGCGCGCTCGTCGCTCGCTGCGGCAATCGCGCCGGGGTCCGCCTCCCAATCGACCGATACGCGCTCGCCCATCGGCAGCTTCTCGTCGAGCGAGAGCGGCGTATACCGATGCGCGTGCATCACCGCGCGGCGCAGCGCCGGGCGGCGCTCCTCCATCTGCTGCTGTGTGGGCATCTCGCCGAGTTGCGTGGCAAGCGCGTAGCGTTCGCGATCCGCTTCGCGCACTTCGCGGCGCACGCGTTCGGAGACGGGATCGATTTTGCGCAAGCCGTTGAGCATCGCGCCGGAGATGAGGCGAGCCGCGTAGTGGGCGAGCGACGTGCCGCGCGATGCGTCGAAGGAATCGACCGCGCGGATCAACCCCAAACTGCCTTCGCCGACGAGATCGTCGACGTCGCTGCCGGGAATGAGCCGGTGCACGCGTCGCGCGATTTTCTTGACCAGCGGAAAGAGATCGCGAATCTGCGCTTCACGATCGTGCGTCATCGCTCGAGCGCCTGCGCAAGGATCTCGCCGAACGATTGCGTCACGATCTCGCCGTACTCCCCGAAGGCCGCTTCGAGCGGCCGCAGCAGCGGCTCGAGCAGCAGCGCTTCGAACTGCGCGTGCACGCGATCAATACGATCCATGCCGGAACCCTATCACGCGATTGTTGCCGCCACGTCAACAAGCCGTTGCGCAAAAGAACGCTTACAGCGCAGCCACCCCAACCTCGTCATCCTGAGCCTGTCGAAGGACGTGGTTCGACAAGCTCACCATGACGAGTCAAAACGAAATGCCGCAGCCGCGACAACAACCCCTCGTCATCCTGAGCCTGTCGAAGGACGTGGCTCGACAAGCTCACCATGACGAGTTGAAGTGAAATGCCGCAGGCCGCGCACAACGACCTCGTCATCTGAGCTTGTCGTCAAAACGTGAAAGAGTTAGGAGCGTTGCAAGTTGTCCGCTATCCGCATCATCTCGTCTGCGGCTTGCACCCCTTTAGCAGTTCACATAAAACGCAAATCCGTGAGGGAGTCCGCTCCTTTCGCGCAGTACAGCCGGACATGCATAAAACCGTCGCCGCCCTAGTGCTGTTTACGATATCCGTAACGCCGGCCGTTTCAGCATCGCAAGGAGACGTTAACACCATTCGATCGTTACGGCTTGAGAACAACCGCGCGATTGAGTCACACAATGTTAGGCTCATGCAAAGCGCATGGACTCCGACGATTCGGCTGATTGTGAGCAACGGTACCGTCTATTCAGGAGCCGGTCCTCTTGCGGCAAGCTATTCAAGCACGGAGTTCAAAGATCCCAATTTTATCGTCTACGACCGCCGTCCGATCAGCATCACGATCAGTGCTGACGGCAGGGGTGCCGCCGAATACGGAACGTGGAATGCGCTCTATAAAACGCCGAAACACAATCGCTCCGGAACGTATCTCGCGTCGTGGAGAAAATTCGGCGCCGTGTGGAAAGTCGTATATGAGGCATACGTAACGCTCGATTCGAAGCGATGACGGTCTCTAACCTCGCTGTAAATTATCCGCAATCCGCATCATCTCATCCGCCGCCTGAACGCCTTTGGCGTTCGCTTCATAAGCGCGCTGGGCGGCCAGGATCTGCATCATCGCTTCGATGATGGTGACGTTCGATCGCTCGAGCATGCCGAACTTGACGGCCGGTCCGCCCGTCGAGCCGGGATCGATGCGATGCGGTTTGCCGGATGCGTGCGTTGCAAAGAACAGGGTTCCGCCGGCGGAGTGCAGATACTCCGGCGCGGCAAACTCCGCGAGCCGGATGCGCCCGCACGCTTTTTTGCCTTTTGCCGTCGTCACGGTCACCGTGCCGTCTTCCGAAACGTTCGCGGAGAGCGCGTCGCCGGGGATGCGGACGCCTTCCAGATGCCAGCCTTGCGCGTTGCGCAGCGTACCGTCCGCGGCACGCGCGAATTCACCGTCTCGCGTGTAGGCGCGGCGGCCGCGATCGTCCGTAATTGCGAAGAATCCCGGTCCGTCGATTGCGAGATCGAACGGGCCGCCGCTGCGCATCAGTTTGCCTTGCGTGAACACCGTGTGCGTGCCGATCGCGGCGGTGCCCAGGCTGCCGCCGTCCGGACCGGCAACGTCGGTGAAGCTCGCGGCCGCGCCTTTGAAGCCCGCCACGTCGGCGTTCGAAAGATTCTCGGAGATGATCTCCAGGTTTTGCTGCTGTGCCGCCATGCCGCTCGCGGCTGCGTATAATGCTCTATTCATCGTTACTTGATCTGCGCGACTTGCGTGTTCGCGCGTTCGCGCGTCTGGTCGATTGCGGAGAGCACCTTTTGCGCGGCTTCGAACGAGCGCTGCGCGGTGAGCACGTCGATCATCTCGCCGATGGCATCGACGTTGGAGCCCTCCAAAAATCCGGTGCGCACGCTCGAACCGTCCGGGACGGCGATGCGATTGAGCATCACGCCGTTACGGGAGACCGTGCCGTCCGCGGCGATCGACGCGCCGTCGGGAACGCAGAGCGGTCCACGTGCGCCGAGCAGCACGCGCCCCGCGTCGTCGACCAGACGATCGAAACGGTCGCGCGTGAAGGCGCCGCTGCGCGTGGCAAAGACGCGTCCGCCCGCGTCGCGCACGCGGAACGAGCCGCTGCCCACGATTGCAAGGTCGAACGCGCGCCCCGTTCGGCGCAGCGGGCCTTGCCCGGTGCTTCGGGCGCGCCGTATGACCACGCCCTGTGCGGTCAAAAACCCGCGCGCGTCGCTCCGGCGAAATCCGTCCGTCGAGCCGTTTGCGAGATTCTCCGCCGCCAGGTCCAGGCGCGTCCGCGCTGCGTTCATGGCACTCGCCGCCCATCCGATACTGTCCATGCGCGCATGATAGCGGCCGGTCGTGACCGAAGTTTTACCGCCGTATGACGACGCTTCGTAGGGCCGGCGTTCTGGTGGCGCTGGCATGCACGCTTGCGGGATGCGCGCACACCACTCCGGCAAACGTCAGTCCGGCGGTTGCCAAAGAACAAGACGCCGTGGCCCCGCTGAAGACCAAGTACAAGGACGTGATCACGGGCGTCCAGGTGAAGGATCGCACGCTGGTCGTGTACGTCGAACCCAACGCGATGTATTCGATGGACGAGGATGCGGAAGCGGCGATGAAAGCCGATGCGCTGGGCCGCTGGAAAAAAGTCTGGGCAGGCGCGCATCCGCACGAGCACGGGGCCGTGCACCTGGTCGTGAGCGATTACTTCGGCAGAGAAATTTCCAGAAGTTCGGCGACGATCTGACGCGTGAGCCGTAAAGACACGCTGGCCGCGCTCGGGTGGTCGCTGCTCTCGTTCGTCTTGTGCGCCATCCGGTATTGGTATCCGGCGCAGCGCTATTTCGACGAGATCTATTATCCGCGCTCGGCGGTCGAGTATTTGACGTGGGCGCCGCAGTACGAGTGGACGCATCCGCCGCTGACCAAACTGCTCATCGCGCTCTCGATGCTGATCTTCGGCGGCGCGCACGCGGGCGATACCGGATACGGCTGGCGCTTTTTGAATCTCGTCGTCGGCGCGGCGATCGTGTTCCTCGTGTACGTGTTCGCACGGCGCGTTACGAGTTCGAGCGTCTTTGCGTCGATTGCCGCGGCGCTCGTGGTCTTCGACGGCTTCCATTTCACGCAGTCGCGCATCGCTACGCCGGAGATTACGGTAGCGTTTTTCGCGCTGCTGATTCTGTACGCGTTTTACCGGTATTGGGAGCGGGTCGCGCAGCAGCCGCAGGCGGCGACGCCGCGCTGGACGCTGCTGCTCTCGGGCGCCGCGCTGAGCATCGGCATCGGCGCAGGCGTTGCGTTCGGCATCGTCGGCGCGCTCGCACATCAATCGCACGCAGCCGTGCTGCTGATGTGGTCGATGGTGACGCTCGCACTCTACGCGGCGTTCCGATTGTCGCTGCGACCGCGCCCCGTCGCGCTGGGATGGCTGTGGCTCACGGCAATCGCGTGCGGCCTGGGTGCGGCGGCAAAGTGGAACACCCTCTTCGATCTCGTGCTGGTCATCGCGTTCGCATTTGGAATCGTCATCTTGCCCAAGCCCAAGTGGCGGCTTCCGCTCGACGCGTTCGTTGCAATCGTGCTATCGACGACGATAGCGCTCTATCTCGCCTCGTACATTCCGTTCTTTTTGACGGCTCATCCGGCGACGTTCGAAACGGGCCACGACCTGAGCGCGATGATGGACCTGCAGTGGCAGATGTTCACCTACCACGACGTCACCGTGACGCACAACGCGCCGCATCCGTACAGTTCGAAATGGTGGGAATGGCCGCTGCTCTACCAGCCCGTCGCGTACTGGTATGCGGACATGCGCACCGGTGCGAATCTGAGCAATCCGAACGCGTGCTGCGTGGTCGAGATTCTCTCGCTGCCGAATCCGATCACGTGGTGGTTCGGACTGCTGAGCATTCCGCTGCTGGGTGTGCTCGCCTGGACGCGGCGCAACAAGGCCTATCTGCTGCTCTTCGTGGCGTATTTCGCGCAGTGGCTGCCGTGGATCGCCTCGCCGCGCATGCTCTTCGAGTATCATTTCTTTCCGAACGACGCCGTCATCATGATCGCGGACGCGATCGCGCTCCAGTGGATTTGGGAACGCGCGCAGGGCTCCATGGAGCACCGGCAGCTTGCCAAATGGGGCATCGGCGTCTTCCTGGCCCTGACCCTCGTGCTCTTCGCGTACTTCTATCCCATTCTGGCGGCCGACCCGATATCGTACTCGGCCCTCCAGGACCGGATGTGGTTCCACCACTGGATCATCGGGCCGGGGTAGCGGCAGGGGCCTCCTCGCCCGTATAGAACTTCCGGCCTAGGCCTTACTCGCTCGGCAGCATTCCCTCCATGATTGCCCTGCGCCGCGGCTACGCGCGCGTCGTTTCTTGGAGGTCTTGCAATGCATGCTCTGCCTAGAACCGCCGCATTCTGTGCGATCGCACTTACGCTGGCCGCTTGCGGTGGCGCAGGTGCCGGTCCAGGCGGTTCGTCCGTCATCCCCGTTTCCAGCGCCCTGAGCGCGTCTTCCCACACGCTCTCGGTATCGCCCGCGCAGCTCCAATTCACCGGCACCGGGTCGGCGCTGAATCAAACCTTCGCCGCTTCGCAAAGCTCCGGCGGCTCGCTCGATGCAGTCTCGAGCGACACCACCGTCGCCACGGTCAGCCCGGGCTCCGCTCAAACCGCGGGCAGCGGCGGCACCAAATCCGCAACGTTCACCGTCACGCCGGTGGGCGCCGGCAGCGCTTCCATCACTGTCAGCGACAAAAAGGGTCTGAGCGCAACGGTTTCCGTCACGGTCACGCTGCCCACGCCGGCGCCGGCGGCTCCCGCCGTCATCGCACAGTATCCGATCGCCGGATCCAACGAGTCGTACGGCATCATCAACAATACCGACGGATCGGTGTGGTACACGCAGTGGTACACCGGCGCGGTCGGACGCATGGGCGCGACCGGCGGCAACACCGATTATCCGTTCACCGGGACGCCGTACGGCATCGCGCTCGGATCCGACGGAAATTTCTGGGTTCCCGATCACGCGAACAATCGCATCGCGGTGATGGCGCCAACCGGCGCACCGGCGGCGTCCTACGGATTGTCGTACACCCCGATGCAGATCGCGAAGGGTCCGGATAACAATCTGTGGTTCACCGCCGAAGACGGTACGTTCAATACCGGCTTTAGCGAGATCGTGCAGATTACGGCGTCCGGCTTCATGCAGACGTTCCCCACGAGCACCGCGGCGCAGACGGCGAAACGGTATGCATACGACATTGTCTCCGGACCGGATGGCCGCATGTGGTTCACCGAGGGTAATTACATCGGCGCAATTACGACGACGGGACTCATGACGGAGTATCCGATACCGTCGGGACGCACCAGCAACTTCATCACCGCCGGTCCCGACGGCAACCTGTGGTTCACCGAAAACTACGGCAACTACGTCGGGAAGATCACGCCGAGCGGCGCGGTGAGCGAATACGCCGTTCCGACGCTCTTTGCCGGGCCGTGGATGATCGCCGCAGGCAGAGACGGCGCGCTCTGGTTCACCGAAAGCGGCGGAACCGGGCAGATCGGGCGGGTGACGACCACCGGTGCCGTTACGGAGTATCCGATCGCGAACCTAACCGGTAATCCCGCATTACTTTCGGGCGCCGACGGCAATCTTTGGATCGCCTCGGCGAGCGGCGTGATGCTCGTCCTCTCGTACTAACAAGAAAAACAGCGCGCGTAACAACGAGCGCGGGTGCGGTTCTCTAGATCCACGTGAGCACTGCACCCGCGCTCACCAGTCCCCCGCCGAATCCCACCACCAAAATGCGATCGCCGCTCTTGATGGTTCCATTGCGAACCGCGGGAATGAGCGCGAGCGGAATGCTCACCGCCGACGTGTTGCCGTACTCGACCATGCTCGTGAGCGTGCGCTCGAGCGGAAAACCGATCCGCTTGCACAGCGCTTCGATCATGCGCATGTTGGCGCTGTGCGGAATGAACCAGTCGATCTCGTCCAAACTCATGCCGGCGCGGTCCAAAATGCGATCGATCGCCGGCGGAATATTCTCGAGCACCCAGCGGTAGACGTCGCGCCCGACTTGGCGCAGCAATCCGCTCTCGTCGCGAATGCCGGCGATTTCGCGACGCATCGCGGTGCGGTAGAGCGCCGGACCCGCACTTCCGTCCGATCCCGAATCCATGCCTGCGAGCGCGCTGCGCTCGTCGCGCACGATCAGCATCGCCGCCGCGCCGTCGCCGAAGAGCACGCACGTCGAACGATCGGTGTAGTCGACGCTGCGCGTGAGCGCCTCCGCTGCAACGAGCAGCACGCTGCGCGCTTGATCTGATGCGATGAGCGCCGCTCCGAGATTGAGACCGGCGCAAAATCCGGCGCAGGCCGCGCTGACGTCCAGCGCACCGCTGCTGGTCGGAATGCCGATCCGGTCCTGCACGAGCGCGGCAATGCTCGGATAGACGTAATCGGGCGTGGTCGAGGAGACGATGACGTAATCGATGCTGCGCGGATCGACGTCCGGATGCTGCGCGAGTAAATCGCGCACGGCGTTCACCGCGAGATCGCTGGCGTATTCATTCTCCGCGACGCGCCGGCGCGTTCGAATGCCGGTGCGCTGCACGATCCATTCATCCGACGTTTCGACGATTTTGGAGAGATCTTCATTGGTTACCACGCACTCGGGCACGTACATCCCGAGCGCCGCGGCGCGAACGGGAGCGCGAAGAGCGACGTCTCTCATAAATGAGCCAGCACCGTATCCGTGAAGCGCTGCGTGTCGAAAAACTCTTTCCCTTGCGCCGTCAATTCACGCGTGCGAGCGCCTGATGCAAACGCACCTTCGACGGCACGTTCGATCCGCGCCGCTCCCGCGTCGTCCTGCAAGCTGTGGCGCAGCAGCATCGCCGCGGAAAGAATCGCAGCGGTCGGATTCGCGATACCGGATCCCGCGATGTCGGGCGCCGACCCGCTAATCGGTTCGTACAGGCCAAACTGTCCGAACTGCGTCATGCGCGTTCCCAAACTCGCGCTGGGCAGATTGCCGATGGAGCCGGTCAGAATCGCCGCCTCATCGGAGAGAATGTCGCCGAACATATTCTCGGTCACCAGCACGTCGAAATCCGCCGGCCGGCGCACGAGCTGCATCGCGGCGTTGTCGACGAGCAAGTGCTCGAGCTTCACGTCGGGATACTCGGCCGCGACGCGATCGACGACGCGGCGCCACAGACGCGAGGTTTCCAAAATGTTCTGCTTGTCGATGGAGGTGAGGTGTTTGCGGCGCTTGCGCGCAAGATCGAATGCGACGCGCGCGATGCGTTCGATCTCCGGCGCGCGGTAGATCATCGTGTCGACCGCTTCTTCGATACCATCCGCACCGGTGCGCTGCTCTTTGGGTTTGCCGAAGTAGATGCCGCCGGTCAGTTCGCGAATGACGACCAGATCGAGGCCCTTGACGAGCTGCGGCAAGAGCGACGACGCTTCTTCCAATCCCGGAAAGACGCGCACGGGCCGCACGTTCGCATAGAGTTCGAAATCCCGGCGCAGCAAAAACAGCGCGAATTCGGGACGCTCCGCAAGCGGTTTGCCTTCGTATTCCGGTAAGCCGACGGATCCGAACAGTATGCCGGCGCTGCGTTCGCACAGCGCGCGGGCCTCGTCCGGCAGCGCCGGTTTTCCCGCTTTGAGCGCCGCAGCACCGACCGGTGTTTCCACGCATTCCAAGTCGGGGCGCACGGTATGCAGCACGCGCACCGCGGCGCGCGTAACTTCAGGCCCGATTCCATCACCAGGCAAAACCGCTATCGTGGGCATCGCCCAAAGGTGCTGGAGCCATACCGCAACTTCCTGTTTAAAGGCGTTGCTGGCGTACTACGCCTCGCCTGCGCTCGGCGCGCCCTTCGACAAGCTCAGGATGACGAAGAAAGGCGCCGCGTAACGCGGTGCAACGCCGAGCAACGCGACGCCGAGCAACGCGGCGCAACGGGACGCCGAGCAACGCGACGCGGCTGTGTGTGCGTGTGTGCTTGTGTGCGCCACATAGAACGAAGATAATCCCCCCCCTCGTCATCCTGAGCCTGTCGAAGGACGGGCCGAGCGCAGGCGAGGCGGTGTGGGCTTTAGTAAACCGTGATTCGGTTTGTTTCCGTCAGATCGGTTGGCGGGAATTCTTCTTCTTTGGGCTGTTCTTCTACGTGCGTCTGCATGCCGTTCGACGGGGGCGTTTTTTCGAGCAGCGCCATGTGCGTCATCAGCAGGCTGCGCAGTTCGCTCTTGGCTTTTTCCGCGGCTTCGATCGCGCGCTGGTGATCGCGGCGCGCCTCCGCGGCCGAATCCGTGAACGTGGCGATCTCGCGTTCTGCGGCGAGGCGCGCCTGCTCTTTGATCAGATCGGCTTCTTTATGCGCGGACGCTTTCACTTCGTCGGCGGTGCGCTGCGCCAGCACGAGCGTATTTTGCAGCGACTCTTCCATCGCTTTGAAATGACTGATGCGTTCTTTCAGGTCGTTGATTTCCGCCTGAAGCGCTGCAATGTGCTGCGCGTCGTCCTCGAGCGTCTCGATAAGCTCGTCGAGAAATTGATCCACTTCCGCGCGATCGTAGCCTTGCAGCGACTTTTTGAACGATTTGTGCTGAATGTCGATGGGCGTGATCTTCTGCATGCTCTAGCCTCTGTTCGAGAGAAAGTCCAACGTGCCGTCGGTGGCCATCGAATCGCGCAGACCCTGCGCGTTCACCATGATGCCCGCGGGAACGACCAGATAGATCGCTTCGGCCAGTTTTTGAATCTTGCCGTCGATGGTGTATGCGACGCCGGACGTGAAATCGACGACGCGCTGAAGCAGCGAGCGATCCGCGTTCTGCAGATTCACGATGACGACTTGGCGGTTGCGCAGCGCGTCGGCAATCTCCGTGACGTCCGCGAACGCGCGCGGCGCGTAGACGCTCACTTCCGTGCCGCCGCGGCGCGAGGCGCGCTGATCGAGCGGAACGACGTTGCGGGCCGCACCGGGTTCCTCTTCGTAGAGTTCTTCGGCTTCGTCGTCCATCGCAAAGAACGACCGCATTTTACTGAACATGCTCATAGGCAGTACCTCACCGGGAGGGCGTTGCCGTAGTCTTCGACGCCGGACGCGGGGGTCTTGGTCCGAAAATGGTGCTTCCGACCCGAATCATGGTCGAGCCGGCCTCCACCGCGAGACGCCAGTCGGCCGACATACCCAGGGAGAGCGTCGCGCCGCCGACGCGCTCGAAAACGCCGGCCGCAGTCTGAAACGCACGCGCGATCGCGGATTCGTCCCGCGTGATGGGCCCGATCGCCATCACCCCTTGCAGATCGAGGCTCGCATAGGAACGAATGCGCTCCGCCAGCTCCGGCGCGTCGGCCGGGGCACATCCGAAACGCTCCGCCGGTGAGATGTTGAGCTGCAAGAGTACGGGCAAGCGCCGCTCGAGCGCGCTCGCCGCCTTTGCGAGCGCCGCCGCCGCGTCTGCGCGATCCACGCTTTGTACGGCATCGAACGCTGCGAGGATGGCCTTGGCTTTGTTCGTCTGGACGTGGCCGATAAAGTGCCTGCGCACGCCGGTCACGCCTTCGTATTTTCCGCGCGCTTCCTGCACGTAGTTCTCGCCGACGTCGGTCACGCCGGCGGCGAGGGCTTCGCGCACGGCTTCGATCGGCTGAAATTTCGTGACGGCAACGATGGTGACGTGCGGCGGAACCGCGGCACGCAGCTGCGCGTACCGCTGCGTTATCGTCACGTCGTCGAGGTCTTCACCGATACGGCGGCTTTCGACTCGTCGTCACCGCGAGCGCCGGTGCGCGTCCCCGAGCGCCAGCACAGGTAGAGCCCGATCGCGCCGATCGGAATCATCGGCAGGGCGTAGAGCTGCCCGCCGGTGATGCCGTGCCACATGAAATCGGCGTGGCGCCACGTCTCGGCGATCGAGCGCGTGATGCCGTACATCGTGAACCACGACCACGCCACGACGCCGTCCGGCGGCCGCTTCTTGTAGAGCAGCAGCAGAATCGGCAGCGTGATCGCGTCGAGAATCGCTTCATACAATTGCGAGGGGTGGCGGTAAAACGGTCCCCAGCCGCCCGACTCGAGCGGCGCCGTATTTCCGGGAACGATGCACCACGGATGATCCGGCTTGCAGATATCGCCCCAGAGTTCGTCATTGATGTAGTTCACGACGCGCGTGAGCGCGATGCCGACGGGCAGCAGCACCACGACTTCGTCGCCCAGCACTTTGTAGGTGAGGCCCGGATGCTTGCGCAGGAACAGGAAGAGCGCGACGATGACGCCGACCAGCCCGCCGTGAAACGCCATGCCGCCGTTCCAGACCGCGATGAAGTTGACCGGGTTCTGGAAGTACATCGACGCATCGTGCTTGCTGATCATGTCGTTGATCACGAAGAACGTGCGTCCGCCCACGAGCACGCCGACCAGCGCATAGACGAGGAAATCTTGAATCTGCTCGCGTTCCAGACCCAGGCGCCGCCGGCCGGCGGCCCGGCTCATCCACAGATAGACCGCGATGAACCCCACCAGGTACGAGATGCCGTACCAATGGATATTCAGCGGTCCCAGATGGATCGCAATCGGGTTGATGTTCGGGTAGGTAAACCAGTGTTGCATAAGGCTTTGCGCGGGCTAGGCATGACAACGCGAGGCCCCGTCTAAATGTCGGGTGTGGCCAGTGCGCACCTCACCGTTGGGATCGCCTTCCTGGCGGGCCTCGTTTCCTTTGTCTCTCCCTGCGTCCTCCCGCTTGTTCCGGCGTACCTTTCCTTCCTGACCGGATCGAGCGTCGAAGAACTGCGCGGCTCGCTGTCCGCCGACGCGCGGGCGCGGGTCATCGCGCACGCCCTCGCGTTCATCATCGGATTCACGATCGTGTTCGTGGCGCTGGGCGCCTCGGCGAGCGCCATCGGCGCGGCGCTGCGCGAGAATCAGGTGCTCATCGCGCGCATCGGCGGCATCATCGTCATCATTTTGGGCCTGCAGATGATGGGCGTGCTGCGCTGGCGCCTGCTTGCGCGCGACACGCGCGTCCACGTGCAGACCGGGCAGCGTTCGCTCGTCGCTTCCGTCATCGTCGGCCTGGCGTTTGCGGCCGGCTGGTCGCCCTGCATCGGCCCGATCCTGGCGGCCATTCTGGCGCTGGCCTCGCAGGAGAACGGCGTTTGGCAGGGAGCGTGGCTGCTTTTCGTCTATTCCATGGGCTTGGCCGTGCCGTTCCTGGTCACGGCGCTCGCGATCGGCGCGGTGCTGCCGGCGCTCAATCGTATCAAGCGTTTCTTACCGGCCGTCGAATTCGCCGCGGGAGCGTTCATGATCGCCACGGGAGTCGTTCTTGTCACAAACTCGTTCCTACGAATCGCCGGCTGGTTCTACCAGTTTGTCCCGCAGCCGAAGCTCTGAGTCCGCGCAGCTGTTCGGCGTCGCGGCGGTCGTCGTCGCGCTCGATCAGTACACCAAGCACCTCGTAACGGGAAGTTTTCTGCCCGGCGAGAGCCGCTTCGTCATTCCGCGTTTTCTGAAGTGGACGTACGAGCAGAATCAGCACGGGGCGTTCGGTCTGTTCGGCTCCTCGCCGGTGCTGCTGATCCTCATGGCGCTCATCGTGCTGCTCATCTTCTGGTATTCGTTCCGCGATCAGGCGCGGGAGTCGCTGCTGGTGCGCATCGCGTTCGGCATGATTTTGGGCGGCGCCGCCGGCAACATCGCCGATCGCCTGCACTACCGCTACGTCGTGGATTTCGTCGATTTCTACCGCATCTGGCCGAACATTTTCAACGTTGCCGATGCGTGCATCACGATCGGCGTCGTTCTGCTGATCATCGCAAGCCTTGCACGTCGTCGTCACGCCTGAGGAAGCCGGCAAGCGCGCCGACGTCGTCATCGCGCATCACACCGGCTTCTCGCGCTCCCTGATTGCGGACGCGGTGAAGCGCGGCGACGTTCGCGTGAACGGCGGCGCCGTCAAAGGCAGTTATCTCGTTGCCGAAGGCGACGTGCTGGAAGCGCAGCTCGCCGAGCGTCCGCCGCTGACCGTCGAGCCGGAAGCGATCGATCTGACGATCGTGTACGAAGACGACGACGTGCTGGTCGTCGACAAGCCGGCGGGCATGGTGACGCATCCCGCGCACGGCGCGACGAGCGGCACGCTGGTCAACGCGCTGCTCGCGCACGTCGCTTCACTGCCGGGAGAAACCGTGCGCGCGGGGCTCGTTCATCGCCTGGATCGCGATACGTCGGGATTGCTCGTGATTGCAAAAACCGACGACGCGCTGAGCGCGCTCGGGAAGGCGATGAAAGCGCGCCATATTTCGCGCGAGTATCTGGGTCTGGTCACCGGAAGCCCGCAGCATCCCAAAGGCACGGTCGACGGCGCGATCGGGCGCGATCCGCACAACCGGTTGAAGTACGCCATCACGGCGGACGGCAAGGCCGCCGTTACGCACTACGAAGTGCGCGACCCCTTGAAAAACGCGGCGGAATTGCTGTTTCGCTTGGAGACCGGACGCACGCATCAGATTCGCGTGCACATGGCGGCGATGGGCAATCCGCTCGTCAACGATCCGATTTACGGCAAAACGGATCCGCGTTTCGATTTGCCGGGCCAAGCGCTGCACGCGTGGCGTCTTTCGTTCCGCCACCCGCGCACCGGACGGGATATGGAGTTTCAAACCGACCCGCCTCCGGAGTACACGGCGGCGAAAAACGTGCTGCGTGTTTGAATTACAAAAGACCGACGGCAGCGCGCGGCGCGGGACGCTGAGTTTGCGGCACGGCGTCGTCGAGACGCCGACGTTCATGCCGGTCGGTACGGCGGCCACCGTGAAAGGCCTCACGCCGGACGAAGTCCTGGCGGCTCACTCGCAGATCATTTTGGCGAACACGTATCATTTGTGGCTGCGTCCGGGGCTGGATTTGCTCGTCGAAGCCGGCGGGCTGCACGAGTTCATGCAATGGCACGGACCGATTCTCACCGACAGCGGCGGCTTTCAAGTCTTCAGTTTGGAGTCGCGCCGCACGCTCGACGAAGACGGCGTGACGTTCGCATCGCACCTGGACGGTAGCCGCCATCGATTCACGCCGGAGAACGTGCTCGCGTTTCAAGAAGCGATCGGCGTGGACATCGCGATGCAGCTCGACGTGTGCGTGAAACTTCCCGCGACGCCTCAGGCAATCGACGAGTCCGTGCGGCTTTCCGCCGAATGGGCGAAACGCAGCGCCGCGGCGCGCGCGCGGCCCGGCGAGACGGCGCTCTTCGCCATCATGCAGGGCGGACTCAACGAAGCGGCGCGCGAGCGCAGCGCCCGCGCCATCGTCGAACTCGATCTGCCCGGCTATGCCATCGGCGGCCTTTCGGTGGGGGAAACGCGCGAGGAAATGTACCGCTTGGCGCGTTTTTCGGCATCGCTGCTGCCGGCGAACAAGCCGCGGTATTTGATGGGCGTCGGTACGGTGCGCGACATCGTGACGGCGGTGGAGTGCGGCATCGACATGTTCGACTGCGTCTATCCGACGCGATGCGGGCGCAACGGACGCGCGATGACGCGACGCGGCGAGTTCGCCATTCGCAACGCCGCCTACGTGCGCGATTTCTCGCCGGTCGACCCGGAGTGCGACTGCGCCGTGTGCACGACGTACACGCGCGCGTACCTGGCGCATCTCTTCCGCGCCGGGGAGATGCTCGGGCCGCGGCTGCTCTCGTACCACAACGTCTACGTCTTGAATGCACTCATGCGGGAAGCGCGCGCTGCCATCGAAGCAGGGACGTGGGCCGCATTTCGCGATAGCGTCATCGGAGAAGCGCTCACATGATTCGACTGTTCGTTGCGGGATATCCGCGTGAAGCAACCAAAGACGACCTCCTCTCGCTCTTTCGCCAATTCGGCGCGGGCGAAGAGGACGTGACCTTTCCGCGCGACCGCCGAAGCCGGCGCAAGAAAGGCTACGCCTACGTCAACGTCGCCGACGAGGCGTCGGCGGATGCGGCGATCAAAGCGTTCAACTTGTTCGAGATCGACGGGAAAGCGCTGACCGTCATTCGCGCTTCCGATCGCCCGCCGAAGCGCCCGCGCCGCCGCTAACTTCTGCGGCCGCTCAAGAAGAACCTGAGAAGGCCGCCGGAACGCAGATTCCCCGAGCATTCGCTATACTTGCCCGCCGCGGTGCGATAGTTGTCGCATCTTCCCCGTGGAGGGCATCATGAACGACAACGCCACACTCTGCCTGCACATCCCGGTCGCGATTTCGCTTGGGACTCGTACGCTCCACGGGGAACTTGCGCTTCCTGCGCACGCCAGCGAAGTGCGCGTCTGCATCGGCCACGAGGACGATCGCGCCGCGCAGCGCCGTGAAGCGCGCAAATATGCCGAACGCGAAATTGCGGCGCTCAACTTGGTGAGCGGATCGACGATGACCTCGGGCGACATACTCAAAGTGATCGACTGGGTGCGCTCGCGCCGGCTGCTGCAGCCGCTGCCGATCTCGCTGCTCGCGCCGTCAGCGCAAGCGCGCGCGGCGCTCAAGGCGGCCCATCACCGTCCCGCGTCCGTTTCAGGCGTGATCGTGAAACGCACCGACGCACCCAAACCGCGCAACCGCGTCCGCCATCTCACCCTCGCCTATTCGGCGTAAACCGCTAGAGCGCGCGGACGATCTCGGCGCAGGGTGCGCAGAGCGCCGGATGCTCGCGATCTGAACCGAGCGGGAGATACTTCCAGCAGCGCCGGCATTTCTCGCCGTTCGCCGGCAGCAGTTCGCGTTCTATCGCTTCGTCTGCGAGATTTGCGTCCTGCGCAAGCGTCAGACCGGAAACGACGAGCGCTTCGCGTACGTCGTCCGCGTGCGGATCGAACCGCTCGTACCATAGCGCGGGCAGCGTGAGGCGCGCCTGCAGTTCGTAATCGCGCTTGCCTTCGCTCGCCGCAACCCACGCGCGCAAGCCTTTGAGTTTCTCCCACGACGCGAGCGTTTCGGAGCTCGCGGGTTTTGCGGCGGCGAGCGGCAGATCGAAGACGCTCGCGCGGTCGCCGCGCAGCTCTTCCGGCAGCGACTGCCAGGCTTCTTCCGCGGTAAACGAAAGCATCGGCGCAAGCACCGCAAGAAACTGCTGCAGCACGTGCAGCAGCGCGCTCTGCGCGCTGCGCCGGCGCGGCGATGCGGCCGCGCTCGAGTAGAGCCGGTCTTTGAGCGCGTCGAGATAGAAACTCGAGAGGTCCTCGCCCTCGAAGCGAACGATCTCCAGGTACGCATCGTGCAGGCGGTACGCCAGCAGATGTTCGCGCACGCGCGTGGTCCACGCGTCGGTGATCTCGCACGCCAGGCGATCGAACCAGTTCATCTTCTCGCGCGGCACGATCTCCGCGGGGCGCAGATCGTCGACGTTGCTGAGCATGAAGCGCACGCGGTTGCGAATATTGCGATAGACGCGGCTGACTTGGTCGACCACGTTGGGCCCGAAGCGAACGTCGTCCACGAACTCCACCGACGCCGCCCACAGGCGCAGCACGTCGGCGCCCCACTTTTGCATCGCGTCTTTGGCGTCGATGCCGGTGCCCAGCGACTTGCTCATCGGACGGCCGTGCTCGTCGTTTACCCAGCCGTTCTTGACGACGTGGCGATACGGCGCGGCGTTCTTGATCGCCGTGGCGGTAACGAGCGAACTGCGGAACCACCCGCGGTATTGATCGCCGCCTTCGAGCACGAGATCCGAGGGCCACGGCAAGTCGCGGCCGAGCACGGCCAAGTGCGTGACGCCGGACTCGAACCAGATGTCGACGATGTTCTTTTCTTTTTCGAACGAGGTGCCGCCGCACTTCGGACAGGTGAAGCCGGCCGGCAGAAACGTTTCAACCGGATCGCGCCACCACGTGTCCGCGCCGTGCTGCCGGAAATGCTTCGCCGCGATGCGCGCGACGCGCGGATCGAGCACGGATTCGTTGCACGCGGTGCAGATAACGGCGGGAATCGGCGTGCCCCAGGTGCGCTGACGCGAGATGCACCACTCGGGGTGCTGCTCGATCATCTGCTCCATACGGCGCCGTCCCCACTCGGGCGTGAAGGCGACATCGCGAATGTTGTCGATGGTGCGCTTGCGCAGGCGGTTCTGATCCATCGCGATGAACCACTGCGCGGTCGCGCGGAAGATCACCGGATTGTGGCAGCGCCAGCAGTGCGGATACGAGTGCGTGTATTCGTACGCGTTCCACAGCGCGCCGCTCGCGCGCAGATCCTCGACGATCTTCGTGTTGGCTTTCCAAATATGCATGCCGGCGTACGGACCGGCCTCTTCGGTAAACACGCCGCGCGCGTCGACGGGATTGAGAATCGGCAGATTATAGCGCAGGCCCGTTTCGAAGTCGTCGGCGCCGTGTCCGGGAGCGGTGTGAACCGCGCCGGTTCCCGTTTCCAAATCGACGTAGTCCGCGATCACGATGGCGGAATCGCGATCGAGGGACGGATGCCGCACGGCAAGGCCGTTCAGCGCCTCGCCTTGCACGGACGCCAGTTTGTGCGCTTGCCCGAAGTCTTCGCCGAGCGTCTGCGGCGCGAGCGCTTCCGCGAGCACGAACGCTTCGTGCTTGAGGCGATAGAGACCGTAGTTCGCGTCCGGCTTGAGCGCGATGGCGACGTTCGCGGGCAGCGTCCACGGCGTCGTCGTCCAGATCAGCACCGAGAGCGGTTCCTCGAGGTCCGATACGCCGAACGCCTTCAGCATCGCGGCTCGCTGCTGCGCGTCGGCCATGAACCGCACGAAGATCGACGGAGAGACTTTCTCTTTGTATTCGATCTCCGCTTCGGCAAGCGCGGTTTCGTCGTGAATGCACCACAGCGTCGAGCGCAGGCCCTTGTAGATTTGCCCGTTTTGCGCGAGATCCGCGAGCGCCTCGACGATCGTGGCTTCGAACGACGGATCGATGGTGCGGTACGGGTGCTCGAAATCGCCGAACGTGCCCATGCGCATGCGCGTGTCGCGCTGCACGCTGAGCCAATGCAGCGCGCGCTCTTTGCACTTGGCGCGCAGCTCGATCGGATCGATGTCGTGAAAATCTTTGATCTTCAGGTGCTTGAGCGTTTCGAGTTCGATCGGCAGCCCGTGCATGTCCCAGCCGGGTACGAACTTGGACCATTTGCCGTCGAGCAGCGCGATCTTCACGAACATGTCTTTGAGCACCATGTTCAGGAAGTGGCCCATGTGCAGATTGCCGTTCGCGTACGGCGGTCCGTCGTGCAGAATCCACGGCGTCTGCGCCTGGTTGCGTTCCAGGCGCCGCTCGTACGTGCGGTTCTGCTGCCACCACGCAACGCGATCGGGCTCGCGCTTGGGCAAATCCGCCTTCATCGGGAAGGCGGTCTTGGGCAAATTCAGGGTCTCGCGATAATCGCGCTCGATGGTGGCATCGCTCATGAGGACATCCGGTTTTCGGCGAGCAGCTCGTCCAAAACCTCGAAATTGCGCGCGGCGAGTTCTCGCAGGCGCTCGCCTGCGCCGATCAAATGCGCCGAGAGCGCCTCGCGGCGCGCCCAAAAGTCGTCGACGAGCGCATCGACCTCCTCGTACTCAGGTTTGGGTCCGGGCGGGCTGAGCGTGAAGAGCGGCGGCATCGGGTAGGCGAGATCGTCGCACAGCGCGACGACTTTCGGATCGTACGGAATGGCGAGAAACGGCACGCCGTACCGCGCGGCGAGAATGAGCGCGTGCAGCCGCATGCCGACGACCGCCTTCGCGCGGCGGATGATGTTCGCCGCGCGCTCGAGCGTGCACTCGGGCAGCAGCACCGGCGCGCTCTTGCACTTGCGAATGACGAGCGTCGAGACTTCGGCATCCGGTGCGCCGCCGATGGGCAAAAACGCGACGCGCGCGTCGTGTGCCTTGGCGAGCCGGTCGACCGCACGCGCGACCACGTCCAAGCGATCTTTCATGCCGGCCGCTTTGCGCACGCTCACGACGACGAGCGGATCCGACGTCGGGCCTAACCCTTCGGACGAGAGATCGACGTCTTCTTCGGGCGCGTCGTACAAAAACACCGGATCGGCAGTCTGCTCGACGTGCGCATCCGAGGGAAGCAGCGGCGCGAGCGTCTGCACCGATCGTTTATCGCGCACCGTCGCGGCATTCACGCCCTTGCAGCATTCCTTGACCAGCGTACGTCCCCAGAAATCGAGCGGGCCGACGGATTGCGCGAAGATCATCGCCTTACGGTTCGCTCGCGCGGCCGCGCGAATGATCCCGGCGTAGTACACCAAACTGCGCAGGCTCGTGGTATTCTGCAGCAGGCCGCCGCCGCCCGAAATCACGACGTCCGCGCGATCGATGGCGCGGCGAATCGCCTTTGCGTCCCAGCGCGGCGTCGCGTCGACGCGCAGTTCGTGCGCCGTCTGTTCCGGCTGTGCGGAGAGCACGTCGATTTCGGCATACGGGTAGCGCGCTTTGAGCTGCGAGACGATCACGCGCAGCAGCGCCTCATCGCCGAGATTGCCGAACCCATAGTATCCCGAGAGCAAAAAACGCACTTACGCTTCAACGAGCTCGGCGGGAGCGTCCGGTACGGTGACGCCGCGTTTACGATGCGCGTCGAAACGGCGGTAGATCGCAATCGCAATCGCGCCGATGATCGCGCCGATGACCAGTCCGTAGATCACGCGCACGAACGAGATGAGCAGCGGCGTGTGCAGGTGCGAGAACGTATCGATGATGTCGCCGATGTCGATGCCGATGCCGAGCGTCAAGATGATTCCGATCGCGCGGCGATCGGCGCGGCACAGCGCCGGCAGGAGCATCAGCAGCGGAAAGCCCACCACGAACTCTTTGAAGCGCGGGCGCACGCTGAGCAGCACCGTGAGATGATGGCGCAGCGAGAGTTCGAGCGCCGATGGCGCGATGTCGCTTTGATTGCCGCTGCGCATGAGCACGAGCGCGCCGGCGCCCAGCACCACGCATGCCGCAAGCAGTTGATAGATGCGAATCGGCGCGCTGAAGGCTTCGCGCGCGCTGCGAATGCCGGAATCGAACCGATCGGTGAAGAGGTAGAGCGCGAGCGCGATAATCGGCGGAAGCGCGAGCACGAGCTTCACGCCGCGGAACGGTTCGACTTCTTCCATCGTGAGCGGCGAGCTCATGATGCCGACGACGACCAGCGCGCCAAGCAGTGCGACGCCCGTCGCGGCGAGCGTCCAGCGCAGACTGCGCACGGCTTGCGCGCTCATCGTGCGCTCCGGTTCGCTGAAGAACGCGGGCGCCAAAACGGCGAAGGCCGCGGCAGCAAACACCAGCGCTCCGCAGAGCGCGAGAATGGAACGCCCGAGCAAGTCGTGATGCGATGCGTAGCCGCCCAGATAGACGGCGGCGGTCAGGCCGTACGCGAGCGCGGCCCATGACGGCCGGTACCAGCCCAGCCATCCCAGCAGCAGCACGAACATCGAGGGTACGGCGAGCGTCGCAAGCCCGACCGCGATGGCGCTGTTGCCGCGGTAGAGCGGCACCGGCGTTGCGCGACCGAGCGAAAATCCGTGCGATCGCAAATCGTCGGCAATCTGCCGCACCATCTCCACGTTCGTCTTTTCGATCGAGAGGCCGCTGTACTCGTGGGGGAACGGCCGCAGATACACGACGCGCACGTTGCGTTCGCGAACGCCGAGTTCGTAGCGCGAAACGATGTCCGGTACGCTGAGTTTGTCGAGTTCCGTCTTGCCGATGGCCTGCACGCGCACGGTATGGCCGGGAATCAGACGCGCGAGTTCGACGTTGCCTTTTTGCACTTGGCTCGCGTCGTACGTTTCGATCTCGCCGTAGTTCGTGGTTTTGCGCGACTTGAATATTTGCGCCGTATCGCGCAGGTGATCCGGGAAGCCCAGCACTTGATTGCGCAGCCCGAAGAAGATGACCGTCGAGATCCACTTGCCCGCGTGTAAATCATCGAACATTTGGGCGATCTGCCCGTCCTGCAGCCGCTCGTCGTTCTGGAACCGCGGGATGATGAAGAGCCCCAGGCGCCGCGCGAGCTGGACTTGGTCTGCCGGAATACCGAGCGCGCTCGTGTTGAAGTAGTCGACCTGCGTGCGCAGCGCGATGACATAGGGGGCCGATGCGTGCAGCACGCTGATGCTGCGCGGCTCGAAGTGCAGCGGCAGCTGCTGCATGTACCGCCGGAACGTCGGCTTGTCGTAGACGAGCAGATACACGGATCCCGGGCGCACGTGCTTCGCGCGCACCAGAGCCGCGAGCGTGGGGTCGGAGACCGGAGCGAGGCGCGCGGAACTCTGCAGGGCCAAACCCGAGACGGCGGTTGCGCTTGCGCTCGAGGAACTGGTGAGCGAGCCGCCGAGCTCTTCGGTGAGCGCGAGCGAGGTCAGGCCCGCGCGGCGCAGCTGCAGCAAAAACTCACCCGGGTTATAGTTGTAGGACCGCGCGAACGACAGGAAGTCGTTGTAATCCATCGCGATCTCGACGCGGCGCGTCTGCTGCTCGACCCGCGCGCGGTTGACGGCAACGAAGATGCAAGAAAGCAGCGCTATCAAAAGCAAAAACGCGGCAAAGCGCGTTCGCGGATCAAACCGGTTCACGAGACGGTCCCTTCGAGCCAAAAAACAGGAAGGCCCGCTGAAAGCGAGCCTTCACTGTCGTCGCGTATGCGGTTGCCCGCATACCGGGTGTGGGCGACGCTTTATTCGCGGTCACTCGCCGGCGCTGCCCACGTGCACCGGGAGTAATCTTTCGTTTAGCAGCCGGTGGAAGGTTCCCCTGCGCTTCGTAACGTCCTCTACGGAACGTTAACGGAAGTCACTTTTTGCCGCCACACCGGTTGCCGCCGCTCGACGAAGGCCGCCATGCCCTCTTGGGCATCGTCCGCCATCGCGTTCAGCGACATGACTTCTTTAGCATACCCGTACGCGGCGTTTTGCGCTAGGTCAATTTGTACGTAAAAGGCCCCCTTGCCCAGGCCGACGACGGGACCACTGGCACTCGCAATCTTCCGGGCGAGGCCCAGTGCCTCGTCGTGAAGCCGCTGCGCCGGGACCACCCGGTTCACCAGACCCCACTCCGCGGCGGTGCGAGCATCGATGAAGTCGCCGGTGAGCAGCATCTCCATCGCGCGCTTTCTCCCGACCGCGCGCGAGAGCGCGACCATCGGCGTCGTGCAGAACAGGCCGATGCGCACGCCCGGCGTCGCGAATTTCGCTTCTTCCGCCGCAACGGCAAGGTCGCACGTCGCGACGAGCTGGCAGCCCGCAGCGGTGGCGACCGTCGCCACCTCCGCGATCACCGGCTGCGGAATCTGCTGAATCGTTTGCATCAAATCGACGCACGCATCGAAAATCTCGCGGTACGCCGCAACGTCGCGGCATTGCAGCTCGCGCAGATCGTGGCCCGCGCTGAACGCCGGCCCCTCGCCGCGCAGAATCACCGCACGCGTCTCTTGCTCGGCGCCGATCGCCCGGAACACGTCGAGCAATTCGCGCATGAGTTCCAGTGAGAGCGCATTGCGCTTCTCCGGCCGCGCCATGGTGACAACCGCAACGCCGCCGTCCTCACGCTCGCTCGTAATAAACTTATACGTACGTTCTTGCAACATGATAGGTTTAATTTCAGAGGTAGTTTTTCGTCAGCCCGAGGCGCCAACGCCCGAAGTGTGCTACGGCACACGAGGGCGTTGGCAACGAAGGGATGGCGAAAAACTTGGGCGATGACGGGCTCGAACCGCCGACATCCTCCTTGTAAGGGAGGCGCTCTCCCAGCTGAGCTAATCGCCCCTGGCTCTAGCGTAGTCCCTACCCTTGTCCGCCGCCCGGCCGTTAGCCTCCACGATGCGTTCGGCTGTTTAAATCTACCGAGCGCCGGCCGTGAAGTACCAATCCTGCACGTTCCAGGTGGGCGTTATCATGCTGGGCTTGAAGTTTTTCAGTGACGGATCGATGGCGCTGATCTGCGGCTGATAATAGATGTACACCTGCGGGACGTCCTGGGCGAGCAGCGTTTCGATCTTCGCATACGCCGCTTTGCGGCGCACGACGTCGTACGTGGTGAGCGCTTCGGCTTGCAAGCGATCCATCTGCGCGGTGCAGTAACGCGTCCAATTAAAGCCGTTCGGCGGCCGGTCCGCGCACAGAAACACCGCCGAGTCGTCCGGATCGGCAGTATAGGTAAATCCGCTCAGGTCGATATCGTATTTGCCGGGATCCAAGACTCCTGACGGACCAAGAGCGAAGAGCATCGATCCGGGATAGGATTTAATCAACATCCGGATGCCGACGGCGCGCAGCCAGGACTGCACCATGACCGCCATCGCCGCGTCGCCCGCTGCACCTTGCCGCAGCGCCATCACAAGCTCCAGGGGCACACCGTTCTTCACACGCATGCCATTGGGTCCCGCGCGCCAGCCGGCAGCGTCTAGGAGCGCAGCGGCGCGGCGCGGATTGTATGAGTAGGTCGGCACGTTCGGATCGTAGGCCCACATAAAGTTCGCAATATCTTCAGTCGCGACGGTTCCGGTTCCATGTGTGACTTTTTTGACGAGTTCATCTTTGTCGATCGCGTACGCGATCACGCGACGGACGCGGACATCGGAGAGAATGGGCCGTGCCGTGTTGATGTATATCCCGCGGTACGCATCTTGCGGCGTAACGACGATCTTCACATCGGGAATGCCGCGCAAAATGTTATATGAGGCCTCGCTGACATACGGGAACCACTGAATTTCGCGCGACCGCAGTTGGTTGGTAGCCGTGTTTTCGTCCGGAATCTCGTGAATCACGATGGTTCGGATCCTCGGCGCCCCCTTGAAGTAGTGCGGATTTGCAGCGAACTCGATGCGGTCGCCGTGGTACCAGTGCACCATTCGATAGGGCCCCGTGCCTACCGGCGCGTTATTGAAAGCGATCCTATTGAGGTTGTGATACCGCTCCAGTAAATGCGCCGGTACGATGTAGCCGATCGTCGCACTGTTAAATGCTTCCGCGACAAACGGCGCATACGGCTGTTTGAGATGAAAAACAACGGTAGACGCGTCCGGCGTATCCACGCGCGCGACCTCATCGTAAGGCACGCGGCTTCCAGCGAGCGTATTTGGATTCATGATGGCATGCCAGCTGAAGGCAACGTCGTGACTGGTAAATGGCGCGCCGTCTTGCCACAACACGCCCTTGCGCAGGTGATACGTAATCGTCTTGCCGTCGCGCGAGATGCCGCCGTTTTGCAGGCTCGGCACAACCGTCGCGAGGTCGGGCCGAACCGTGTTGTGCTCGTCCTCGACAGTCAGACCGTTGAACACGAGGCGATCCAGGTCGTTCTCGATCGATTCGGTTACGAGAACGGGGTTAAAGCTGTTCGGTTCGATCGCGGTACCGACGCTGAGCGTCGTGGCCGGTGGGGACTGGGAGCCCAGGTGCGCGCATGCGGCAAGCCCGATGGCCGCGATAAGAAAAGTCCCCAGAGAGCGGTGTGAAAGCATCGTAAACGAGCCTCCGCCAATAGTTCCGGTTTCCTCTCGGCGACTTCGCGGACCGAGCACATAGGCCCTAGGCTGCCGTGTTTACGAACCATGCAACCAGTGTCTTGGTTGCTCGATGTGAACCGTTTGCGACGTGCCTGCTTGCGTGGGAAGGAGGTGATGACCCATCAGGCAATGTGCTGACGATGTCAAACGCGATGGCCGCCGACAGGCTTTCTTCATTATTCTCTAATCGCAGCGATGAAATATTTCCGATTTGGGTCGAGAATGTTGCGACGAACGCCCGCAACCGCAGCACGCGGCCCGAGCTCGAGCGCGAACTCAAGCCCATGTTTGATTCGATCGCGGCAGCCGTCCGACGCGACGGTTTCAACAGCCAAGCCGAGTCGTTCACCGAGGCGCGCGCAATGCTTGCCGAGTACGCGAGAACGTGCGCGCGGCAAGGCCTCTCACCTTCCGAAACCGCTATAACGATCTTTGCGCTCAGAGACGCCGTGCTGGCGATCGCGCGCGGCACCAAAGAGATCACGCTCGATGAGTTCGACGCCTTCTGCCGGATGATCGACGAGCTCGGTCTCGTGACGTTCGAGACGCATTCGGCCGCGCGTGAATCGGTCATCACCGCTCAAAACGAGCAACTGCTCGAGCTTTCCACGCCCGTCGTCAAGCTGTGGGAAGGCGTCCTCGCCGTGCCGCTCGTCGGTACGCTCGATTCCTCGCGCACCCAAGTCGTGATGGAGGGGCTGCTGCAAATGCTCGTTTCCACCGGCAGCTCGCATGCCATTATCGACATCACCGGCGTCCCCGCCGTCGATACGCAGGTCGCGCAGCATTTGCTCAAGACCGTATCCGCCGCGCGCCTCATGGGCGCAACGTGCGTCATCTCGGGGATCCGTCCCCAGATCGCGCAAACGGTCGTTGCACTCGGGGTCGACTTCGGCGAAATCGCAACCAAAGCGTCGCTCGCGGACGCGCTGCGCCACGTCCTCTCCCGCCAAGGGTTCGAACTGCGGCGCATCGCCAAGGTGAATGCGTGAGCGAACGCGTTCCGATTATTCAAATCGGAAGAATCCTGCTCGCTTCGATTCAAGTCGATCTCAGCGACGAAACCACTATCGCGCTGCAGGAAGACCTCTCGCAAAGAATCGTGGACGGCCACGCACGCGGCGTCCTCATCGACATCTCGGCGTTGGAAATCGTCGATAGTTTCATCGGCCGCATGCTCGCGTCGATCGCGTCAATTTCAAGGATACTCGACGCAAAAACCATCGTCGTCGGTATGCGCCCCGCCGTTGCGATTACGCTGACGGAATTGGGGCTCAGTTTAGAGGGCATACAAACCGCGCTCAATGCAGAGCATGCCTTCGAACTGCTCGGAGAAGACGAAGACGACATCAGCAACTCCGCTTCCGAACTCCTCCCCGCAGAAGTCGCCGAGTAGCTTGCAATGGACCGGTTCGAAATTCGTAGCGATGCGGATGTGGTCCGCGTGCGCCAAGCGGCCCGCGCGATCGCGCAAAACGCGCAGCTCTCGATCATCGATCAAACGAAACTCGTGACCGCGGTGAGCGAACTTGCACGCAATACGCTGGTGCACGGCGGCGGCGGTGCCGCCGAGATCGGCTTCATCGAAGAAAGCGGACGACGCGGCATTCGTGCGGTGTTTAGCGACGAAGGTCCCGGTATTGCCGACCCCGAGAGCGCGCTGGCCGGCGGCAACAGCACGGGTAAGGGGCTGGGCCTTGGTCTTTCCGGCAGCCGTCGTTTGGTGGATGGATTCGAACTCGACACGGACGTCGGCCGCGGAACGAGAGTTGCGGTCGTGAAATGGAAGAGATAGCGTACACCGGCGAGGATCGCGAGTGGATGCCGCTTGACGATGCTACGGGGCCCGCCCGGCTTCGGCGGGCAGCGGTGCTGATCGCGAGCGGTTTAGGCATCTCGGAGCATCGCGCCGCTGAAGTCGCGATCGCCGTGACTGAAGTCGCGACGAACGCGTACAAGTACGGAAAAAACGCGAAAGCCGTGCTCCGTGTCCTCCGAGCGCAAGGGTTCGCTGCGCTCGAAGCGGTCATCTTCGACGCGGGGCCGGGCATCGCAGACATCGCTGCCGCCTCGAAAGACGGCTTTTCCACCGGCGGAACGCTGGGCGTAGGGATCGGTTCGGCAAAACGGCTCTCGTCATCGTATGCCTCGCATTCCGTCATCGGCAAAGGCACCGTCACGGTGCTGCGGTTTTGGCAGCCCGGCGCGCCGGCGCAAGCACAGGCACCCGCGGCGGTCGCGGGCATTACGCGTCCGATCAACGGCGAAGTGCAATGCGGCGACAGTTGGGCGCATCGCAGCGACGGACGGCGAACTATGTTGATGCTCGCCGACGGCTTAGGCCATGGCGAACTCGCCGCGACGGCGTCCCGCGCGGCCGTTTCGGCATTTCTCGCATCACGCCCGCTCGCTCCGGGCGCGATGCTCAAAGAAATCGACGTCGCACTACGCCACACGCGGGGCGCAGCAGCCGCAGTGATTGCTTTCGAACGTTCATCCGGCGTGCTCACGTTTGCCGGTGTCGGGAACGTCGGCGTGTGGATCGAAAGCGATGGGCTGCGCAAAGGCCTCCCCTCGCAGCCCGGCATCGTCGGCTCGTTTTCGCGCGCGATTCGCGACGTGGAATTCGCGCTTCCGCCGCATGCGCTCGTGGTCATGCATTCCGACGGTCTTACCTCTAAATGGGATCTGGGCGCCTATCCGGGCATCCGTATGCAAGATCCGGCCATCGTCGCCGCGACGCTGATGCGCGATGCAGGCACGCATCACGACGACGCATCGGCCCTGGTCGCAAAAGCGTCATGACCGACAAATTCTGCGATATGCTCGTGCAGCAAACCGACGACGTCTACGCGCTGCGGCAAGGCGGACGTTTGGCGGCGGCGGCGCTGGGCTGCGACGAACCGGATCAAGTGCGCCTCGCAACGGCACTCAGCGAAGTGGGGCGCGAAGTGGTCGCCCGCAAAAGCTCGGCGCACGCAGCGTTTTCGATGCTCGCCGATGGGTCCGTTGCAATCGAAATGCGACCCTTCCCGACGTCCGCGGCCGCCGCGATCGACGCAGCGCGCAGGCTGGTCGGCGAAGTGGACGTTCATGACGGCGGGGGCGACTCGTTCATCGTGTTGCACACGCGCTCCCTGGTGCGCAGACAGCGCGCCACGACGGCGGATTTGCGCACGGCCGTGTCGGCAGCCAGAGTGCAGCGTCCGCTTGAAGAGCTCCGGCTCGAAAACCGCGACCTCATCATGACGCTCGACCGGTTAAAAGAGAAACAAGAAGATTTGATACGGCTCAACGGCGAGCTGGAAGAAACCAATCGCGGCGTCATGGCGATGTATTCGCGCCTGTCGGACGAGTTGGAAGAAACGAATCGAGGAGTTGTCGCGCTGTACGCGGAGCTGGACGACAAGACGGTCCAACTCAAAGCCGCGAGCGAAGCGAAGACCCGCTTTCTGGCGAGCGTCACGCACGAACTGCGCAGTCCGCTGCACTCGATCCTCGGCCTTGCCGGCTTCTTATGCGATCCGTTGGACCCCTCGCTCGCGCCCGAGCAGCGGCACCAGGCCGAGCTCATCCGCGTGTCGGCCGACGAATTGTTGAAGCTCATTAACGGACTGCTCGACATTGCCAAAGTAGAATCCGGCAAACTGGAGGCGGAGGTCACGCAGGTTGCCGTCGATTCACTACTCGCAGATTTACGGGGTTCGTTACGCCCCCTCGTGCCGCCCGGCGTCAAATTCATCGTGAAGGCATGCCCCGATGAGCCGGTTTTGGAGACCGATCCCGTACTGCTCGGGCAAGTCCTTCGCAACTTAGTGACCAACGCGCTCAAGTTTACGCTCAACGGGTCCGTAACGCTGTCGTGTTCGCAGCCGCACTCGTACACGATCGCGTTTACCGTCGTCGATACCGGCGTCGGCATCGCACCCGAGCACCAGGCCCGGGTGTTTGAAGAGTTTTATCAAGTGCGCAGCTCGCCTCAAAGCGGCACAAAAAAAGGCAGCGGCCTCGGCTTGCCGTATGCAAAACGCGTGACTGAATTCCTCGGCGGCGAGATGACGCTGGAATCCTCTCCGGGCAAGGGCAGCACGTTCACCGTGACGCTGCCGCTGGCGTGGCGTCCGATGGCGTACGGCGCCGCGAGCGCCGGGATCGAAGGCGTGCGCGTCGGCAAGGCGCTGATCGTCGACGACGATCCCGCGCTGCGCACGGCGCTTCGCGGCATGCTGCAAGGCGTCGCGAATCAAGTGTATGAGGCAGCGAACGGCACCGAGGGACTCGAGCGTCTGGACCATCTGCGCCCCGACATCGTCTTCTTGGACTTGCGCCTGCCCGACATGGACGGCGGCGACGTACTGGCTGAGATCCGCCGCCGGCCCGAAGTGCGCGAAACACCCGTCGTAATCGTTACCTCTGCAGAGATTGGCAGCAACGAATTCGCCGGCACGGTGCTGCTCGCGAAATCGACGCTGAATCGCAACTCGCTCGGCCGCGCCATCGTTGAAGCGCGCTCGGCATCGGCGGCACGCGGATGACCGTTGTGATTCCGGAGCAGCTGCGTCTGCTCGTCGTAGACGATGTAGAGGCAAACCGCTACATCCTGGCACTCTGGCTTCGGCGCGCCGGCTATCACGTAATCGAAGCGCGAACCGGGCGTGAAGCGCTTCAGCACGTTGAGAAACACGCGCTCGATTTGGTACTGCTTGACGTGAATCTGCCGGACATGACCGGTTATGACGTCTGCCAAACGATTAAAGGCAACCCGCGGACGGCGGTTATTCCGGTGCTGCACGTGTCGGCATCAGCGGTCGAAACGGCCGACCGCACCGAAGGTTTGCGCCGCGGCGCGGAAGGCTATTTGGTAGAACCGGTCGAGCGAGAGGAGCTGCTCGCAACGGTTGAAGCGTTACTAAGAGCCTCGATTTCGCAGCGCACGGCGACACGCCTCGCCGGCAAGCTGCGCATGCTGAATGAAGCGGCGCTCGCAATCAATGAATCGACGAGCTTAGAAAGCCTTGTCTCGGAGATCGCGCAAAACGCATCGAATTTGTTCAACGACACGGTCGCCGCGGCGCTGGCAATCGACGGCGAAGCGTTCGTCGCATCCTGCGCTCACGGCGGGAAACCCGTGCGTGCGATGCGGCCCGCAGCGCAGCTCGAGGCGGCGCTTTCGGACGTTTTCGAACGCGCGGACGTCCCGATGGACCGCATCGCAGCCGTCGTGCCTGCCAATGCGCCGCTGCCCGACGGAAAACTCGCGATCATGCCGCTCGACCCAAGGCGCGAATTGTGCGGCGCCCTGCTGCTGCCGGAAAGCAGTCTTGCCGCTGAAGAAGACCCAGCGGTACTCGCACAGTTTTTGCGCGGTATTGCGGCCGCGGTTCGGTCGATGCGCGTGCATTCGCTGGAACGGGGCATCGCGGTAACGCTGCAGCAGGCGATTCTGCCACAGGCGTTACCACGCATTCCCGGCTTGGATGCGGCCGTTCGTTACGCAGCGGGCAGCGTGCACGCGGAAGTCGGAGGCGACTTCTACGACCTATTCTCATTGGACGACGAACGCGTGGTGTTTGCCATCGGCGACGTTATGGGGCACTCCATTGAAGCGGCGACAATCATGGCGCAGATTCGCACCGCGTTTCGCTCGTATGCATTGGAAGGCCACATGCCGGACGCCATCGTCACGCGCTTGAATCAGCTGCTGCTGCGGTTTCATTCCGACACGACGGCGACGGTGTGCTGCGGCGCACTGAACGTGCGAACGGGGCGGTGCGTGCTGGCGAACGCCGGACACTTGCCCGCACTGCGTATCGCGCCGGACCGCACGCCGGAACTCATCGGTGCCGGAGCCTCGCTGCTCGGGGTGCTCGGGCCTGCGCCGGAGGCTACTTCATTCGTGCTCGCGCCGGAAGAAACGCTGGTGCTGTATACGGATGGTTTGGTTGAACGGCGCGGCGAGAGCATCGACGAGGGCCTCGCCCGGCTCGTCGCCATCGCCGACGGCGCGCGAAACGTCAGTGCCGGCACGCTGTGCGAGCGGCTTTTGAGCATGGTGGACATTCACAGTTTGAGCGACGACATCGCGCTGCTGGCGATGCGCCGGGCTTACCCCGGCTAGTCGATCATTTCGCTGCACGCAGCCTACCGTGCGTTCGCTACGGTCAAAAGCGTTCAATCTCGCGGATGCGTTGGCCTAGGTCGACCATCTGCACGATGATGGCTCGCAAATCGCCGCTTACGTCGCGCGATTCATCCTCATACGCGCACTCGGCGTCAATGCCGCTCACCGTCTCGTCGAATGGCTCGGGCGATCCCAATCGAAAATCGAGCGCGTCTTTATCGGCAATCATCGCATTGTAGCGCTCGCATAGTGCCCCTAGGGAGTAGCGAAGCTGTCGCGACGTATCGTTCATGATGCATTGTACCACCACGAACGCCGGATAAAGCGAACGAGGCGGGAAGTCTGTCCCGCCTCGTGCTTGAATCGGCCGCCGTCGAACGCTAGTTTTTTACGTCGGCGATTTTCTTGGTGAGAATCGTGATCGCGGTTTGCAGCTGTGCGTCGCGCGTGAGGTCGCCGAAACGCGCATCCTTGTTCTCCACCACAACGTAATCGGGCTCGATGCCCTTGAGGTTGATGTCGCGATTCTTCGGCGTGAGATAGTGCGCGGTCGTGATCTTGATCGCGGCGCCGTCCGGCAGCGCGGTAAGCGACTGCATCACGCCTTTTCCGAAGGTCTTCTCCCCCACCAGAACGCCGATGCCGTTGTCCTGAAGCGCACCCGCGGTGATCTCGGAAGCCGACGCCGTGTAGCGGTTCACCAGAATCGCCATCGGCTTGCGCGGCAGCGCGTCGGTTCCCGCATCGACCGTGGTCGTGTGCGAGCCGCGTTCTTCGATCGTAAGCAGGGGATTGCTGTTAATGAACTTCGAGCTGATGTCGAGCGCAGAGTTCACGTATCCGCCGCCGTCGTCGCGGAGATCGATCACGTACGCGCGCACGTCATCCTTCTGCAGCCGATCGAGTGCCACGGCGAATTCATCCGGCGTTTCGCGGCCGAACGCGAGAATATAGACGTAGCCGACGTGCTGCGGCAGCATCTTGTAAATGACCGTCGGCGGCTGCACTTCCGAACGGATGATGTCCATCACCGGCAGTTGCTTTCCGTCGCGCAGCGCTTGAACGTGCACCACGCTTCCCGGTTTTCCCCGCAGCATGGAGCTGGCGTCGTCCGCGGTCAAGCCTTTGAGCGATTTGCCGTCGACCGTTGCGAACAGATCGCCGGTCTCCAGCCCCGCTTTTTCGGCCGGCGTGCCTGGAACGACGTACTCTGCCTGAATGTACTTGCTCGCTTCGTCCGCGCGAACGATCACACCGATGCCGGAGATCTTCTCCGGGTCGAGCGCCGCGTTGAACTGGCGGTACTCGTCCGGCGTGAAGAAGGTCGTGTAGCGATCGCCCAATGCTCTGGCCATGCCGTTGATCGCGTCGTAGGTGAGCTGCGTCTGCGAGAGGTGCAGCGAGACACCTGCCCGCGTAATGGTCGAAAGCACCTGGTTGACGTTCCCGTCCAGGCTGCCCGTATCGTGCAGCTGCGGGACGCTGATGTGCAGGTGACGCTTCGCCGCGTCATCGAGCAGCGCTTGACGCGCGCCGTCGAGCAGTCGCTGCGCATCGATTTTCGAATAATAGGTCGTGGTGAGCAGCTCGTAGCTCTGACGCAGATCTTGCGACGGATTTGTAGCCGGAGCCGCGCCGATCGTCGTGGGGAACGCAGCAATAAGACCGATTGCCAAAGCCCAACGGCGTAAACGCCAATACATGGGAGGGTGAAACCTCGCTTTCCAAGTCCAAGAGAATCGCCGGCGCCGCCGTCGCCTGCCTGTGCAACGGTATAGCCTGCGGGAGGGTTCCAGCTTACGCGGGGACCGTCCCGCATCTATCGTAAACCAGGAACATGATCCAAACCATCAGTGTGACCGGCATGACGTGTCAAAATTGTGTGCGGCACGTCAGCCAAGCGTTAAATGTCTTACCCGGCGTCCGATCGGTCGAAGTCGACCTCGAGCAGGGCGCCGCTCGCCTCGACACCGAGCGCGAGATCCCGCAGACCGAGATTCGCGCCGCGCTCGACGAGGCAGGCTACGAACTCGCATGACCGCCACCGATACGCCGCCGGAAGTGACCGAGCTGGCGGTTTCCGGCATGACCTGCGCCTCGTGCGTGGCGCACGTCGGGCGAGCGCTGCGTAAAGTCCCGGGCGTTTCCGGCGCGCAGGTCAATCTCGCGACCGAACGCGCGGAGGTGACGCACGATCCCGGCGTCGGCGTAGACGCGCTCATCGCCGCCGTCGAAGGCGCGGGGTATAGCGCGTCCCGCGTGGAGCTCGAGAGCTCCGACGAAGACGCGCGCCGCCGCGACGAGGAGATTCGCCGCAAGCGCGGGCTGCTGATCTTCGCTTTCGCGCTCTTCGTGCCGACGCTGATCCTCGGCATGACGCCGATCGCGTTCGCCTATAAGGACTGGGTGATGTTCGCCCTGACGCTGCCGGTCTGGCTGATCGTCGGGAGCGAGTTCCATCGCGGCGCGATCTCCGCGCTGCGGCACGGAACGAGCAACATGGATACGCTGGTCTCGCTGGGCTCGACCGCCGCGTTCGGGTACTCGATCTACGGCACGCTTACCATGCAGCCGTCGTACTACGAAACGGCAAGCGCGATCGTCACGCTGGTCTTCGCCGGCAAATATTTGGAGGCCGCGGCGCGCGGCAAGAGCAATCGCGCGATTCGCGCCCTGCTCGACCTGCGTCCGCCGGTCGCACTCGTGCGTGATGCCGACGGCACCGTGCGCAAAGTCTCCGTCGAGTCCGTGCAGATCGGCGATCTGCTGGTCGTGCCGGCGGGCGAACGGATTCCGGTGGACGGCGTCGTCGTCGAAGGCAACAGCGCCATCGACGCTTCCATGCTTACGGGCGAACCAATTCCGGTTGCGGTCGGGCCGAACGACGCCCTCAAACAAGGCACGCTCAACGGCGACGGCGCGCTGGTGATGCGCGCACAAGCCGTCGGCGCGGGAACGACGCTCGCGAAAATCGTGGACGTCGTGCGGCGCGCGCAGGGCAGCACCCCGCGCGTGCAGCGCTTGGCCGATACCGCGGCGGGCGTATTCGTTCCCGCGATTCTGATCGCGGCGGCGCTGACGTTTGCCGGCTGGCTCGTATCGCATCATCCGATTGCGCTCGCGCTCACGGCTGCGGTCGCGGTGCTCGTCGTGGCGTGTCCGTGCGCCCTCGGCCTGGCGACGCCGACGGCGATCATGGCCGCCGTCGGGGTCGGAGCGCGGCGCGGACTGCTCTTTCGCGACGCCGACGCGCTCGAACGGCTCGGCGCCGTTCGCACCGTGCTGTTCGACAAAACCGGAACGCTGACGGTCGGCAAGCCGGAGGTGCTCTCCGTGCACGCCGCAGCACAGCGCACGCAAAACGACGTGCTGGCAATCGCGGCGGCGCTCGAACGCGCGTCGACGCACCCGCTCGCGCACGCGATCGTTCGCGCAACGCACGATCGCGGTATCGCAACGCCGCAAGCGGCGGACGTGCGCGCCTGGCGAGGCGCCGGAATCTCCGGTACGCTCGACGGCGCGACGTATTTTGCGGGCAACGAAGGGTTCGTGCAGGAACGCGGCATCTCGCTCGACGGGTTGGCGGGCGGCGACGCTACGCGCGTCTACGTCAGCGGCGAGCGCGAACTGATCGGCGCGATCGATCTCGGCGATGCGATTCGGCCGGAAGCGCGGGACGCCGTGGCGCGGCTGCAGCGAGACGGCATTCGCGTCGAGATCGTCAGCGGCGACGCGCCCGCACCGACCGAGCGCATCGCGCAAGAACTGCATCTGGACGGTTGGCACGCGCGCGTGACTCCGGAAGGCAAAGCGGAGATCGTGCAGAGTCTGCGCGCGAAGGACGGACGCGTCGCGTTCGTCGGCGACGGTATCAACGACGCTCCCGCGCTGGCGAGCGCCGACGTGGGTTTGGCGATGGGCGGCGGCACGGAGATCGCGATCGAAACGGCGCATGCGGCGATCCTCTCGAACGATCCACGCGCCGTCGCGGCCGGTATCGAACTCTCGCGTTCGGCCCTTCGCACGATCAAGCAGAATCTGTTCTGGGCGTTCGCCTATAACGTCGTGCTCGTGCCGCTCGCTGCGGTGGGCATCGTGCATCCCATCTTCGCCGCGGCGGCGATGGGCGCGTCAAGCCTGTTCGTCGTCGGCAACTCGCTGCTGCTGCAGCGCAAGCGCGCCTAGCGCGACGATCACCAGGCCCATACCGATCGCTTCGGAGGAACTCGGCACTTCGCCGAGTTGCAGCCAGGCGGCGATAATGCCGACGACGGGGTTCGCCAGCGTTCCCATGCTCGCGTCGCGCGCGGGCAAATGCTGCAGAACGAACACCCACAGCACGTACGCCGCCGCCGAGGCGCCGATCGCGTTATAGGCGAGCGCGGCGACGTAAACCGCGGTCCAGTGCGTTGCATGCTCCGGTACGGCCGCAGCGGCTATCGCGACGGCGATGCCGCCGAAGAGCATTTGCCACGTCGTCAGATTCAAGACGTCGACCGTGCCTTCACGCTGAACGCGCTTGCTGATGATGACGCCCACGGCCCACGAAACGCCGGCGAGCAGCGCGAGCGTATCGGCAAAGAGCGATGCGTGCGCCTGCCGCACATCGAGAATGAGGATGATACCCGCGAGTGCGATTGCAAGCGCGGCGATCTGCGCGGTGCGCAGACGCTCGCCGAGCAGCGGCCATCCCGCGATTGCTACCCACAGCGGCATGGTGTAGGAAAGCACCGCAACTTTGCCCGCACCGGAGATCAGCACGGCCAAGGTCGCGAGCGCGACGAAGCCGCCGGATTGAAAGAGTCCTATCCAAACGAACGGCCAGAAGCGCTGCGGTCTCAGCGGCTTGCGAAATACCAGCAGCGCAACGAACAGCACGGCTGCACCCAGCAGCATGCGCAGGGCGGCAAATTCGATCGGCGGAGCGTACTGCACCGCGATCTTCATGACGACCCAGTTGTAGCCCCAAAGCAACGCCAGCGCCGCAAGGGCAACGTACGCCAAACTGCGAGTGTCTCGCCGCATAAAACGGCGGCGACGTTAGTCTCCGACATGGCGAGAACCTGCCGAGCTCTAGTCGCTTGACGCGTCGCGCGGCCGGGAAAAGAATAAAAGTCGTGTCCGATCCCACTATCGTCAAACTACAAGGCGAATACGACATCGCCCGGCGCGAGGAGCTGGATCAGCTGCTGGACCGGTACGGAGATATGGAGCCGCTCGCTCTGGATCTGCGCGATGTGCGCAGCATCGATAGCGCGGCAATTCGCGCGCTCGTGCGTTTTCAGCGCGCTCGCAAAGAAGCCGGGCGAACGCCGATCGTGCTGCTCAAACCCTCACCCGCGGTGCGCGTCGTCATCGAAAAGGTCGAGTTGGATCACTCGTTCGAGATTCGCGACGATTAAGCCACGTCGAACAGGTTGTCCAAGCACGTAATCGTCAAGAGGCGGCGCATCTGGGCGCTGCTGCCGACAATCCGAATACAGGCTTCACCGCCGTGGCGGCGCATGTTTTTGTGCAGCGCGATGAGCGCGTTGAACAGCGTCGTACCGGCGTACGTCACATCCGAAAGGTCGATCACGGCCGCGTCCGCGTCTTCGGCCTCGGAGAGCAGCCGCTTGAGCGCGCGCGCAGAGCTGACGTCGATGTCGCCGTGCAGGGAAACCGTAACAGCGCCGCTGCGTAAGGGCTCCATAAAGGTAGACTACGCCCGCCGGGTTACGAAATGATGAAAAAGTTGAGAATGCGTTAGGACGCGCACCTTTACACAGTTTCCGACGATACTTAAGGTGTATGACGAGGAAAAGCCGCCGGACGGGTGCAGGCGATTCGAGCCTGCTCTGGGCCGCGGCGCCGGCCGGCGTGCTGCTATTTGCCATGCTGATTGCCGGAATCTGGCAATTTGGGCAGGTGCAGCGCGGCGTCGACCGTCAAGCGCTGCTCAGCAAGGCCGCGGACGCCCAGCGCGACCGCCTCTTGCAGATCGTTAATGAAGAATCGGGTGTGCGAGGCTACGTAGCTACCGGCGATCCCGTCTATCTGCAAATTTACTACGCGTCGCAAGAGCAGTGGGTGCGTGATGCTGCAGCCGTCGAACGCACGCGCTTCGCGATACCGCGTCTGCAGACACGCATCATGCGTTCGATGATCGCCGCACAAGACGTGCAAGCGTATTTCCGCAAAGAGATCGGGCTGATGCGCGCCGGGCACACCGAGCGGGCCAAGCGCGGTCTCTCGGAAGGAAAAGTGCTCTTCGATCGCCTTCGCGCGCTCGATACGGCGGTGCAGAAAGACGCGACCGCGGAACTGCGATTGCAGCGCGCACGCACGCGGCTGCTCGCACGAATCGGTTTCGTCGGCGGAATCGTGGTCTGCGCGATCATGCTGGTTTGGGCCGCGGCGTTCGCGCTCGTCGTGCGCAGATCGAAAATCTATCGGTTGACGGCGCTTCGCGATTCGTTGACCGGCGCACAAAACCGCCGCGGCGCGATCGCCGCCATCGATGCGGAGGTCGGCGCGGCCCGTCCGCAGAGTTTCGGACTCATCTTCATCGATTTGGACGGATTCAAGAAGATCAACGACGTCTACGGGCACGCAACGGGCGACGCGATCCTGCGCGGCGTCGCAAACCGTCTGCACGCGCAGGTTCGCGGCGGCGACGTCATTTGCCGGCTCGGCGGCGACGAGTTCGTCTGCCTCATCTCTTCACCGGCCTCGAACGAGGAAGTGCGGGCCATCGCGCAGCGCCTTCGCAAAGCGGTGTGCTATCCGTATGAAGTGGGCTCGGATAGTTACGTCGTCGGCTGCAGCGTCGGCGTAAGCATGTATCCGCAGCACGGCATGACGCCCGAAGCGCTGCTGGCGCGAGCCGACAAGGCGATGTACGCCGCAAAGGCAAGCGGCGGCGGCGTCATTCACGCAGACGCGCACGCGTGAAAAGAGCCGGCGCTAGTCGCCGGTAACGTGCCAGAACGGCTGCGGCAACTCCAAACGCCGGAAGATCGCGTTCATTTCCGGAACCGAACGGCGCCGCCATTGCGGATCCCGCCGATCCTCCGCATACCATGCGTGCGCGAGCTGCCAGGTCTTGGCCATCGTCAGAATCGACCCCGGCTCGCGATGATAACGCTCGCGCCAGCGCTTCGCATGCGCTTCGTCGCAGAACGCCAGCTGCGTCGAGCACGTGAACCGGATGTCGTCCCACATGCGCTCGGCCGGAATGAGGAACTGCGCGACGTAATCTTCTTCACTCAGCAGTTTGCCGCGCACCACTTCCAGGCGAATATGATGCAGGCAGAACGCACACACCGTTTCGATAACGGTGTCTTTTCCGCTCATCGCGGCAACGCCTAGCGCATCCCAAATGCAGAATCCGCGCGTCCGCACTTCTGCGAACGACACGTCGAATATGGTCGGTACGTTCGAGAACGGATGCGCGGCGATCAGTTCGCCGTCCTCGCACAATACGATGTGGTGCTGCGCATGCAACTGCCGCATGAGCGCCAGGACCGAACGCGCATCGCCGCCGACTTCTTGCGCGATGCGTTCGACCGCGGGCGCGCAACCCTCGCGTAAAAACGCACCGTATATTGCGGCTCGAACCTGCCATGCCTCGGCCGTCATAGGCGCTATGTTCCCACGCCGCGCCGCGGTGCTCGGCCGTGCCTGGCGCTTGCTTCCTACGCGCAGTATCGAGATAACGCGCGCCGAACGTCCATTGTGTGAACATGTGGGCCGCCGTGGCGCTCGCCGCCGCGATCGCGCGCGTGAATCAGCCGGCTCCGCTTTTCTTGCTCGATACGCTCGACGGCAAGACGCTCTCGCACGCGGATCTCGCCGGACGCACCACCTACATCAACGTCTTCGCAACGTGGTGTCCGCCCTGCCAAAGTGAGATTCCGCGCTTGGTCGAGGCGGCACGCCGGCATCCGGACGTGCGCTTTGTCTTCGTCGACGAGCAAGAGTCGCCGTCGGCCGTCAAACGTTTCGTTCGGCGATTCGGCATTCACGGCGTGGTCGCGATCGATCAAGGGCAATTCGCAGCGACGTACGGAGCGCTGCCGATTCCCGAAAGCATCCTGATCGACAAGCGCGGCGTCGTGCGCATGATCTATCGCGGCCCGATTCCCCAGCCGCTATTGCAAAAGGTTTTAGGACCATGAAACGCACGGAGTTTCTCGCGCTCGGCACGAGCGCATGCGCGGTTTCGCTCTTTCCGCTCGGCGCCCTCGCGTGGCAGCCGTACGCCGTGCTTCCTGCGGCGCGCGCAGGCCTGTGGATTCGCTACGTCATGGGCTTCGGCGTGCCGTATCAAAAGCAGATCGGGTTCGGCATCGAGCGCACGCCGATTTCAGAGCGGTACTTCATCGAAACGCAAGTCGGCATGCCCGGCGGATCCTGCAATCCGAACACGATGAAGAAAGCCTATCTGCGCACGCGCACGTTCGGCAACCTGACGCAAGTCTACGGCATCGAAGCGTACGTTTCACGTTCGAGCACGCTCGTGATGCTCGATCAGGATCAGCCGCCGCCGCTGCGGCTGCTGGACAGCGTGCATCTTTATCCGAAGCGCGGCGCGGCGGTTACAAAGAACGTGGCGTCGACCGTGAGCGTACCGCGGCACGCGGCGCACCAATCCGAGAACAGCATCGTCGTTGCGAAGACCGCCGTGGATTGCACGCAGTGCTCCGCGCGCTTCGACGATCCGCTGCTCAAGGAACTCGAAATGTGGACGTCGTCCGATCTTCCGCTCGGCGTCGGAAAGATGCGCGCGCGCGTTGCCGGTATGCCGCCCTTCGAGCTGACAATCGATTCCTACGGATTCGATTTCCACACGGGTATCGGCGAATCGCTCGACGCCGTGCGAGCGCAGCAAAGCTGACGCTTAGAGCGAGACCGGAAGATACGTGTATCCCGCTTCCTGTGCGGCGTTGAGTGCCGCAACGCCGGCGGGAACCGTCTCGACACCTCGCACGAGGTTCGCGCGCATGCGGTCGAGTACGCTGTCCACGGGTTCTTGCACCTCCAGCACGCCGTTTGCAATCGCGATCGCCAGACCCCGCAGCGAATTGCCGCACACGACGAATTTTGCGCCGCGCGCTTGCAACTTCACGATGCGTGCGGCGAACGGGTTTTCGTGCGCGTCGACGTTTAAACGCGCACCCAGGCGATACGTGCGCCACACCGCTCCCGCGACGGCTGCGGGCGTTGCCGCTCCGTAGAGCACCGCAAGCGTGTCGAGCGCGCCGGCATACGCATCGAGCGCGGCGTTCATTTCTTCGAAGAGCGACGTCATGTCGGTGCCGTGCGCGCCGAAAACTTGCCGGTGGCGAGCCATACCGGCATCCTAGCGGGAAAAGAACGGGTTGAGAAGCCATATGCGCGCACGATTGCTGTGGTCGCTGGCTGCATCCGCGCTGCTGAACCTCATTGCGTGGGTAGCGCTGCCCGCAGGTTTTGCCGTGCGCAGCGAACACGGCGCACGCGAACGGCTCGTCGTCGCAACTTCGCTCGTGCGATTCGAGCGACGCGCGCGCATCCGGCCCACCGCACGTCCAAGCCCGCGGCCGACCCCGCACACCATCGCCGCTCACACGCCGCAGCCGCGCGTGCGTACGCGACGCACTCCACGCATTGCGCGTGCGACCGCGGCCCCGCAAAGCGCGGCCGAGAGCGAAATGCTCGGACCGCCGCCGCCCGCTTCGATCGCGCTGCCGGCGAGTTGGAGCCGCCAGGATTTGGCATTTCTCGGCACGACGAACACCGCCGAATGGCTGGACTGGTCGCATTCAAAGAAAAACGACCGGTGGGTGCCGCGCATTTTTCTCTGGCAAATGCAGGCGAAGACCGGTTACATGCACCAGCCGACGCTCGATGACGGCGTGAAACAGATTCTCGATACGCTGCACCAGGATGCGAAGATGCAGGCGAGCCGATCGCAGCGCGTCTGCGACGGCCGGCGCAACGGGTGGTTTCTCTCATACGTCAAGCCCGACGACGACCCACCGCTGCACTTCGACGAAACCATATTCATGGTCGGCCAGAAGATCTATCGCGCAATCTACATCCGCGAGGTGGATCAGCCCGAAGATCTCAAGACGCGCGACGCGCTGAATACGCTGTGCTGGCCATGATCCGCATTTTTGGGCACAATGCAAATCTCCGGCCGGAATTGAGGGAGGTCCTTATCATGAGAAATCGCGTTACGTCCGCGCTAGCGCTCGCTGTTTCTGCTCTCCTGGCAGCGTGCTCCGGAAACGGCACGTCCGGATTGCCTTCGAATGCGCAACCGGCGCAACAACCTTCGTCTGCGTTAACCACGACGACGCAGGCGCAAATGGGTTTGTGGCCGCGCCCCGGACCTGCCGTACGTGTGTGCGGCGACGTGCCGCCGGGCTTCGCGCGCTGCGCCGCGTGGATACGCACCGACATCGCGGCGAGCTCGGGAATTCAGCCCGCGGCGAGCGTTGCCGGATATCACCCCAGCGACTTGCGCAGCGCCTACGGTCTGGTAACGGCGAGCGCCGGAAGCGGCAAGGGCGTTACGGTCGCAATCGTCGACGCCTTCGACGATCCCCGCGCCGAATCGGATCTTCAGACGTACCGCGCGCAATTCGGACTGCCCGTGTGCTCGTCGGCCAACGGATGCTTCAAGAAAGTTGTCGACACCAAACGGACGAACACCGGCTGGGCGGAAGAGGAATCGCTCGACGTCGACATGGTCTCGGCGATCTGCCCGAACTGCCACATCCTTCTGGTCGAAGCTGCGAGCACTAGCACCGCCGATCTCTCGACCGCGGAGAAGTACGCGACCTCATCCGCAAAGTACGTCAGCAACAGCTGGAGCGGAAACGAAGGTACGAAGACGTACGATTCCGATTACAACGTCGCCGGCAAGATCATCACGGCGGCAACCGGCGATAGCGGATTCAACGCGACCGCGCAATGGCCGGCGATTCTGCCGTCGGTTGTCGGCGTCGGCGGTACGAAACTGAGTTCGATTAGCCCCCGTACGGAATCCGCTTGGTCGGGAGCGGGATCCGGCTGCAGCAAAGTGTACGCGAAACCGACCTGGCAAAGCATGGCCACCGGCTGTTCGAGGCGCGCGCAATCGGACGTCTCGGCAGTCGCCGATCCCAACACCGGGGTCGCCGTCTACGACACGTACCACGTGGCAGGATGGCTGGTCTTCGGCGGGACCTCGGTCGCGACGCCGATTACGGCGTCGATCTATGCGCTGTCCGGAAACACCGAATCGAATGCAACGCTCTATGCCAACCGTTTGAAACTGTTCGACGTTACGAGCGGCAGCAACGGCAGCTGCGGCGCGCCGCTGTGCAAAGCCGGCGCAGGCTGGGACGGGCCGACGGGTCTCGGCTCGCCGAACGGCGTCTCCGCGTACTAGCAGCGTGCATATGTTCACTTCATAGCTATATGCGAATCGCACACATATGGAGTCCGCGTTCTAGAAAGAATTTTACATTTGCTCTAGAGTGGTGAGCACTGCACTTTCCTTGCTGAACTAAATAAGGAGTTTCATGCGAACATCGATTCGCGCCGTGGCGTCATTGCTCGTAATGGGCATGGCGCTATCGGCATGTGGAGGGCACGGCTCATCAGTCGTTCCTAGTACGCCTCAATCATCCGGGTCCAACGCGCTCGGTCCTCAAATCAAGCAGATCGCCACGCCGCCGCGCACGGCCGGCATCTTCGCTTTTACGGATCGCGGCGAACGCGACGCCAACGCGCCGACTCCGGTCACGATTACGCTTCAATATAACCATCAGGCGGAACTGGACCAACTGGTTCTCGACCAGAGCAATCCCGCCTCGCCGAAGTATCACCAATATCTGACGACGCAGCAATTCAACAGTTACTACGCGCCGACCGCGGAGCAAGAAGCGCAAGTCGTCGCGCAGCTCAAAGCGCAAGGCTTCACGATCACCAAGCAGTTTGAAAACCGCACGATCATCGACGCCGTGGCGCCGACGTCCGCAGTGGAGCGGACGTTCCACACGCACATTCACACCGCGACGCAGGGCCGGTTCGGGACGCGCTTCGTGAACACGGAAGCCGCCGAACTGCCTGAGTCGATGGTGGGTCTGGTCAGAGACGTTACGCTCAACAACTTGGTCGTGGCGCATCCGATGCAATCGCAAGCGCGCCGCCATGCAACGCACAGCTCCCTTTCCGTTCCGGGTGCGCTCGAACGCCGCCCGATGGCGATCGCGCCGTACGCAAACGTCGTCTCGAATCCCGGATTCGAAACCGGCACGTTCAGCGGCTGGAGTTTCTGTGGCACCTCGAACATGAACCCCACCGTTTCGACGAACCATCCGCACACGGGGCTGTACAGCGGCCGTATGGGATCGACGAATTCGAATGCGGGCGAGCCGAACGGCGATTCGGGCATCTGTCAGCAAGTGACGATTCCCGCCAGCGGTACGCTGAGCTTCTGGGTGTATCAGATCTCAACCGAAACAAATACGTCGTTCGCGTGGCAAGAAGCCGACCTGCTCGATTCGGCGGGCAATCGCGTCGTCAACTTCTATACCACCGTCAACAACGTTGCGGGCTGGGTACAAAAGTCGTACAACCTGAGCTCCTATGCCGGGAACACGTACTGGCTGTACTTCGGCGTGCACGGCGACGGTTATCCGTACACGTACACCTGGCAGTATGTGGACGACGTGAGCCTGAGCGGCACCACGTCGACGCCGACACCTGCTCCGACGAGCACGCCGGCTCCGACGCCGACGCCGGTTCCCACCAGCACGCCGTCCGGCAACTGCACCGGCGCAGCGGCGCTCAATGGGCCGCTCAGCGGAACCAACGGTTGGCTCGCGACCGGCGTCGCAAAAGCGTTTGACTTCCCCGTGCAGCACGGATGCAACGGCTCGGGCCAGACCGTTGCGGTGGAAATCGATACGCCGATTACCTCGAGCGACGTCACGACGTATCTGAACGCCGCCGGCGTCTCGCGCACCGGCACGATCACGAACGTCGCTGTCGACGGCGGCGGTAGTGCCACGAGCAGCGATTACGTGGAGACGGCGCTCGACGTCGAAACGATCGCGGGTCTCGCACCGGGTGCGAACATTCGCGTTTACAACTTCCCCGATCTGAGCTCGCAGCACATCGAGGACGGGTACAACGCCGCCGTGAACGATGGCATCGCGACGGTGGTGAACTCGTCGTTCGGCGGATGCGAAACCAGCGATACCGCGTTCACGAATACGACGAACTCGATCGCGCAGCAAGCCGCAGCGAAAGGCATGACGTTTGCGGCATCCTCCGGAGATTCGGGCAGCGCCGAATGCGGCACCGGATCTCTCGGCGTGAGCGCACCCGCTTCCGATCCGTACTTTACGGCGGTCGGCGCGGTGAACTTCACGAGCAACAGCACGACCGGCGCACTGACGAGCATCACGGCGGGAAGCGACTCCGCAAACGGATTCCAATCCGGCGGCGGATACTCGTCGATCTTTGCCGTGCCGAGCTATCAATCGGGCGTTTCGGGTGTGAATCCGAAAGGCCGTAACAACCCCGACGTTTCTCTGCCCGGTGTCGGCGTTGCGGTGTACGCAGCAAGTCAAGGCGGGTGGTTGAAGGTCGACGGCACCTCGTGGTCGTCGCCGGAATTCACCGCGCTGATGTCGGAAATCAATCAGTACCGCAACACGCACTACGGATTCGTGAATCCGAACCTCTACACGGTCTTCAAAAACACCGGTTACACCGATTACACCGACGTCACGTCGGGCACCAACGGCGCGTATAACGCCGCTACGGGCTACGACTTGGTCACCGGTATCGGTGCGCCGAAAGGTTGGGCGTTAGCAGGCGCGCTCTAGCGCTCTACGGCACCCCACTACCGCACGGGCGGCGCCAAACGGCGTCGCCCGCTTTTTTGCTTCGCAACCTGGGTAAGCACGAGTCGCATGAACGAAGAAAACGGCATTATCGCGGTTGTGACGTTCGAGGTGACGCCCGAAGCTTTCGGAAGAGTTTCGAGTGAGGCCGCCTCGGTACTACAGGGCCGGCTCCCCGCCATTGCCGGCTTCATCGAAGGCATGGTGCTCGCAAACGAAAGCACCACCGAAGTTCGCATCGTCACCCGGTGGACGTCAAGAGAACATTGGGCCGCCGCACAATGGGATGAACGCATCGAACGGACGGTTACGGACCTCTTTCAAGACACGGCCTCGTACAAATTGGAGATGTACGCGCTCCTCGCAACAGCCACGTCGGCAAACGATGCGGGAGCAGGCTTCGACGTGTGAGCCGGTAATTTCGCTAGTGCGCCCTCCCTGCGGCGCTTGTACGAGGTTCTTGATGGCGTATTGGCTGCTTTGGAGCTGGGTTGCCGCGACGGCCGTATCCGTTGCATATGTCGCGTGGGACGCCTGGAAGTACAACCCGGAAGTGCCGGTGATGAAGTGGGCGTTTGTGCTCGTTACCCTGTACACGGGTCCCTTCGGCCTCGCGCTGTACATACTCAGCTGTAAAGAACCGTACCCGGGGACGCATGAAGAATTCATAAAGCCGCTTTGGAAGCAGGCCGCCGGATCGACGATGCATTGTCTGGCCGGGGACGCGACCGGAATTATCATCGGCGCGGCGATTACAACCTCGCTTCGTCTGCCGATGTGGCTGGATACGATTTCGGAGTACGTTCTCGGATTCACGTTCGGACTTTTCGTCTTTCAGGCGCTTTTTATGCGAGACATGATGGGCGGATCGTACGGAAAGGCGCTGCGGATGAGTTTCATTCCCGAGTGGCTCTCCATGAACACCATGATGGGCGGGATGATCGCCGTGATGGTGATCCTGATGACCTGGGATATGCGCGCCATGGACGCGCGCGACGTCCAATTTTGGATCGTCATGTCGGCGGCGGCCATCGTCGGCGGCATCGTGGCCTACCCCATCAACTTTTGGATGGTCGACAAGGGCATCAAGCACGGTATGATGACGGACCGCGCGAGGCATCCGGCATGAATCACGGACACGACGGCACCGAGCGCCTGCGGGTTTCAAAACCCGAAATTTTCGCGATGGCGCTGCTCAGCGTCATGACGCTCGCCGCCGGCGTCTTCATCGCCTTCATGTACGGCAGTTTCATGATGCGCTATCCCGAGCAGGGCGGAACGTACATGCCGCCGGGGATGATCGTCGAGCACAACGTGACGACGGAGCAGATGACCGACATGCAGGCCGTCGACGATCGCGCGATAAGCTATAGCGCGCCTCGGGACGCCGCCGGCGATCGCCCGCTCGAGCCGACGATTGAAAACGGCGTTAAGGTGTTTCATCTCAGCACCGGGATCGTTCGTTGGTGGATACTGCCGAACGTGTCCGTTCTCGCGTACGCGTACAACAATCAGGTTCCCGGTCCGCAAATCCGCGTCCGGCAGGGCGATCGGCTGCGGATCATCGTGCATAACGGACTGCCAGAGCCGACGTCGATACATTGGCATGGGTTGATCGTGCCGAACGGCATGGACGGTGCCGCAGGCATTACGCAACCGGCGATTGCGCCGGGGCGTGATTTTACGTACGAGTTCGTCGCCAAGCAAAGCGGAACGTACTTTTACCACTCACACGACAACCCCGATCGGCAGCAAAACCTCGGCCTCTACGGCGCGCTGATAGTCGAGCCGCCCGAAGCGCCCGATTACCACGCAGACAAAGAAGTCGACGTTCAGCTCGGCGAGTGGCTCGAGCGCAACGGCAAGACCTTCCCGGCCATGCCGATGGAGGGAACGATGCCGAACTACTTCACGATCAACGGCAAGGCGTATCCGTCAACGCCGGTGATTCGTTTGAAACTCGGTCAAAAACTGCTCGTGCGGTTCATCGGAACGAATAGCAGTTTCGTGCATCCGATGCATATCCATGGCGGCCCGTTCGAAGTCGTTGCCCAGGACGGTAATACGCTTCCGAAATCGCAGCGGTATTGGAAGGACACCGTCCTCATCGCGCCCGGCGAGCGATACGACGTCATCTGGCCGGCGCGCGAGCGTGGTCGTTGGCTGTTACACTGCCACATCAACCATCACATAACGAACGACGGTGTCGAAGAGAACGGCGCCGGCGGGCTCACGCAGATCATCGACGTGCGCTAACGGGCGCTGCGATCTGCCGCTCGAGCAGACGTTCTACGGCGCGCAATCCGCGCTCGTCGGGCGAACCCTGGAATGCGATGTAACCATCCGGGCGCACGAGCAGCAGCCGCGGATCTTCGCCGGAGCGAACTTCGACCGCGCCGGAAAATCGAGCGGCGAGCGTGTTGGCAGCGTTCGTGGTCCCGGCATCCGCTCTTGGTGCGCATAGGAGGAAGCGGCGCCCAAAGTCGTTGCGCCGGTGATGAACGCGCGCTAGCAGCTCTCGACGAGGCGACCCCGGCCAACCCACTGCGTTACGCGCATGCCGTCTCGAGCAGGCTCCGCCATGCCCCGAAACGTCGCGTATTCGCCGGAAACCGTTCGGATGCGAAAGTACACCTCGTATGCATCGAGCGCCAAACTACGAAGGCGCCAGAACGCCGCGACTCGGTCGTAATCGTCGGGATGAATGACCTGCATCCACCGCTCCGCACTCCCATAGGTGGATTCAGGACGCACGCCCGTCAAATCGAACCACGTAGGATTGAAATACGTTATGCGGCCTTGCGCATCGGCCGTCCATTCAATCTCCATGTGCGAATCCTACCACAAGCTGGCAAGCAGCTAACGCTACATCGCGAGACCTTACGCAGTTTAAGCGGGGACGCGCGCGCAAGGCTCGAACTGCGCTTCGTTTTGCGCATTGCATTGGTGTTCGCGGTCTTCGCTGCGCTCGCCAAGCCCGGCTCTAGCGACCCGGGCAAAGGGGCATGAAACGCCCGGCAGCCGAATACCGCCATATGGCACGGGGCACGTAGAATGGCCGCGCTGCGGGCATTTGTCTCGATCGGGCTTGCGCTATCCGCGCTAGTGATTGTGACGGGCGCAATGTTCAGCGCGCCTCCCATGGCCTATCTCGGCGTGAGAGCGGCCAATCACACCCCGTTTTCCACCGATGTCGTTACCGTCGACGACAACTCGCCCGCGTACGCGGCCGGACTTCGCACTGGCGATGTGGTCGGATGCTTTTCCGCACGCGACGCCGAGCTCATCAACCCCAGTTTTGGAATCGCGGCAGGCGCGCCCGGCATGACGGTCCACGTGTGCGCCACACGCGATGGCGTAACGCGTAACTTTGCTTTTTCGCCCGCTTTGCGCGCGCCCGCCGGCTTGCCGTACGGCACCATTCCGCTCACGCTTTTGCGATTGGCGATCTATCTCACATTCTTGTTTTGCGGCGTCGCGCTGGTACTGGCGCGCCCGCGATTGCTGACCTGGCTCTTCTTCGCGTATTGCCTGGGCACCGCGCCATACTATGCGATGGTCATGAACGGAACGACCTGG
>DATEHZ010000132.1:0-13101 GCA_035279385.1 Vulcanimicrobiaceae bacterium
CTCCGATGAATCTGCGCGTCACCGCGCCGTCTGACGTCGCAAAGGCGTGTTGTGAGTACAGGAACCGAATCGCGTGAACTTGTAGCGATTAGGAAACACAACGCCAGGAGGAGTTCAACTTGAAGTATGTTACGCGTGCTCGCGCAAAGGTCGATCGCATCGCGTGCCCCTGGCTGATAAAGCGCTTCATCGATCCCCAGGCAGAGTTTCTTTTTGTGGAAGCAGAGCAAGTCATGGACGTTGCTGAGCGGGAATCTGCAATCCCCTTCGACGTTCCGGACGCCGAACTCGGCCATCACGGGCCTCGCTGCTCCTTCGACGCCATCATCGAAAAATACAACATCACGGACCCGGCTTTGCTTCGGCTCGCCGACATCGTACGCGGCGCCGATACATCGGCGCGTAATCTGACTCCCGAATCGGCCGGCCTTTATGCTTTGGCGACCGGGTTCCATGCGCTTAGCCCATCGCGATTCTCAGACGACCACGCACTGCTCGACGTGGAGTTCCCCGTGTACGATGCTTTCTATGAGTTTTGCCGCACGCAAACTGCGGCCTAGGGCCTAAATAGCGGATCCCGCCAGCTGGGCTTGCAGCAGGACGTTTTCCGTGCGGACGCGGTCCGTTTCAATTGCCGAGAGTGAGACCCCGAGGGACGCAGCGGCGCGCGCGATGGCGTCGTCGATGTCGGGCGGCATCTGTTCACCGCTCTCGCGCTCACCGGTTGAGATGACGCCCACGAGCCGCCCCGCCAAGAACATCGGGTACAGGCGATCGCCGAGAAAACTCGTTGAGAGGTCGTTAATCTGCAGCTGTTCGTGATGGGCGCGAAGCTCGACGTGCATCTGGAAATGAAAGGGGAGCAACGATGTAATTCGCAACAGCGCCGAGTTCCAAATTTTTCGAACTCAGCGTCGTTCGATGATGATGTGCGGCGCGGCTTCCGGCACCACCTGGCGAACCACGCATCGCCAAGCGCCGGCAAATTCAAGCCTTCAAATAGATGCGTATTATCGCTAAGTCACGGGTTGGGACAGAAAGTCCGCGACGATCCACGCGGCTCCGGCAATCGCGAAGGTTTCCAGGCCTTCGCTCCAGTTCCCGAGCGAGTCCGGCTTTGCAATCAGCATCGGAATCCAAATCGTGACGCCGAAAATCAACAGCATCACGGTGAGAAGCTGCGAAGCGAGCAACGCTTTGTAGCGTACGGCAAGTGAGATACCGGCGAGGGCAAATGCAATGGTCGTCACGATGGTCCAAAACGAACCGCCGAATGGAATCCATTTGGGAACCAGGCTCGCGGTACGGCCAAAAAATTCGAGTTGCTCGACGGCGTACGAAATATTGCACAGGCCGAACACGACGACCGCTGCGTTCGCGAGATTCTTGACGCCGAGCGCCGTCGGAGAAACTACCGCGTATGCAACAACGGCGCCGACAACGAGGCCCAGCGCATAAAAGACGTCACCCCAGCTCGCATAGACGCCTGGGTGCGCGAAGATCTCCGGCACAAACGTGCACGCGAAAACGACATACACGACGAGCAAAAGTATTGTACCGGAGCGCGCTGAACGCGGAAACTGGATCGCGAGACCGCCGGCAATTTGGACGGCAGCCGTCACATCGAGAAAGACGGCGCGGCCGGGCAACGTCCAACTCGATATGAGTTGCACGTGGAGTGCAAGGCCGGCGACGCCCAACGCGAGCGCCGCGGCGCCGAAGAGATGACGGCTCATGCTCACTGAACGCCCCGGCACGTTGAGCGTGACGGTCGGTTAGCTAGTAATCGCGCCACAGCATCGCCGCAATCGTGCCTTCGTCTTGAAAAACGTTCGTTACATCGAGAATGTTCTTGATCGGCACGTTGTTGACGACGAGCTGGAAGGTGAGGTGGTGGCCGCGCTTCGTGGTTACATAACCGCCCAACGCCTGCGCTTTGAGTTCTAAACCTCCCGATGCCGATGGAGCGACATAGGTTCCGGTCTTCGCCCGTACGTTACTCGCGGCACCCGCGAGGCTGCGGTCGGATTCGAAATTCTTGACGAAGGCGAGGGAACCATCGATGCCGAGGATCGGTAATGCGTTGGCGAACGCTTGCGATGCGGGGCTCTTGGAAAGTTCCCGAAGCATGGTTGTGACGGCCGCGTTCGTCGCCGTAGTTTCGCCGCCTCCGCTGCCGTCCACGAAGCGGTACTGCGTACTTGGAATGCCCCAGCGCTTCTGCAAATTCTTACGCTCGAACGCCAGCGCGTCGTCCATGGAATTCGCGTGATTGCGCACGCCTAGCAGGAGCAGGCTGGTGTCCGCACCGATGTTGTAACTGATCTTCAGGACGAGTTTCGCATCCTCACCGTACGGCATACCGGTCAGTTGCGCCACCTTGTCGGCGGCGCGGTACGAGCGTTCCTGCGGAAGCAGAGCAACCGGATTCTGCTGCACTGCCGGTGCGGCGACGGTAACGCCTGCGACACGCAGTTGCTCGATGAACACCGTGCGGGCGTAATTTGCCGGCTGCACGATGCGCACGGTTTGCACGAGCGTCGGCGACCCGGTGAGCGGCGGTGTATAGCCGTTCGGTAGGATGCCGGAAATCGTGGCTGCGCAGCCCGGTTTGCCGATGCAGGCCGGAAGACGCGGATCGATTTTGAGTGAATCGTTTGCTCCGGCGGGACCGATGCGTAGGTTGTTTAGGACACGTAGCGCCGCCGAGACCGGCCGCGTCGTTACGTTTACCGCGGAACCCGGCGCGCCGCGCGGAAGCACCGATACGTCGACCGCGTCGTCGTTGACGAAGATCGGCCGAACGTAGAATTCGTCGCGGAAGAAGAACGGTTTGAAGAGTCGATCGTCGATAACGACGTTGCCGGCAACGCGCGTGATACCGGCGGCTCTCACAGCGCGGGCAAGTGCGGCATAACCGGCGAGGGGATTCGGTTTGGTGAGCACCGCGTTTCCAAGGCTGTCGGCCTCGTTGTGATCCCAATTGCTCACCGCAATCGTTCCGTCGGGATTCCTGCGTCCGCCCATCGTGAGATCGCCCGACGCGACGACGATAAGGTTGCCGTGCAGCACGCCGTCGCCGGCGATCGCGCCGGTGCGATACACCGGCGTATCGTAGGTGTGCTGCGGCCCGACCGCGTTCAGCAGTTGGCCGACGCTGAAGACTTTGCGAACCGACCCGATGTAGAAGAGGCGCTGAGAGTTGCGATCGACGACGACGTTGTCGCCGTCGAGAACGCGCAATCCCCACGCGGCGTTCTTGTACTGCGGTTTGTCGAATATCGCGCGAATGTCGGAAGGCACGCCGTTCGTTGCCGAATCGGCTGCCGAAATCGCAGCACCGAATAGCAGCACGGCTGCGAAGACTGCGCCGGCACGCTGGAGGTGACGCTGCAATAATCTGCGCATGTTGGGCCTCCGGTGTGCTTGCCGTTCGGTCCGGTACGGCCCTGGCCTGCCTTATAGGCCCAATGACTTATGCCGGAGAAGACGCGCCGCGCCGAGCCGGCACGTGCGGTCGAACCCGCGGTTTCGTCTTGCGCGCTCGTTCAAATTGCGCGCCTGCAATAATCGCGGCTATTGCGACTCCCGGAAGAAACGAGAGCCATAACGCCACCACTTGCACCAGATACGGATGCGAAACTCCTGCGAACATAACAGCTGCTTCAAAACAGCGGGCGCACGAAACGGATGCACGGTAAGCGCACCGGCATTATCGTAGTACCATCAGTGTCACCTTGACGGTTCGTCTCCCGAGCGCGGCGGCGTCGAACGGATGGTTTCGCGTATTTCTTCCGGCGGCGCACTGTAACCGTGCTTCTCCCGAGCGTGCAGTTGGGTCGAGCGAATGACGTCCTCGTCTGTCTCTCCTTCAAACACCGTACCGCACGGCGGACACACCACGTATTTCATCGATTTTTCCTCTTGGGCATATCGAGTAGGAAGCCGCGCACCATGGCGCGCGCTGCGGCTTGAAGAGCGCTGACGGTTGCTCGCTCGTTGAGGTCGCAGGCATCGCGTAAGACGTTGACCGTTTCGACACTGAGCAGCGTTCCGAGCGCGCGCACCATCACCGCATAGGTTTTGGGCGGCACGTCCCGCCGCAGCGGCTCCAGGATGCCGTCCCACGCAACGATCCAGCGTCCGCTCAGCAGCGGAATGTGCCGGCTGTGTACCTCTTCAAGAGAGTTCTCGAGTGAGATCTTGAGCAACGTGCGAAGCTCGGGTTCGTGCCGAAGCAAAAGCGGCGCCAGTTCGGCGAAAACCGCGTCCACGCGCTTGATGACGTCGGGCTGATCGCGCACGCGCGCGATCGCGTCTTTGACGGCGTCGATCAGCGGATCTGCGGTCGCTTCCGCGAGCAGCGTTTCCTGTGTCGGAAAATACCGGTAAGCGGTCGTGCGTGAGATGCCCGTCGCATCCGCCACGTCGGCGACGCTCGGAACGCGGCCCGCCGCACGCAATTCGCGCGCCGCCTGCAGCAACTGCGTACGCGTGCGTTGTTTTTGCGCGACTCGCCCGCCGTCCGTTTTGGTCGACGGCGCCGCTTGACGGAAAATCATGACGGCATTATAGTATCACAGTACCGTTATGGTATTCAAGTACCATGACGAACATCTCGTAAACTTCAAAATCTTCACGTTGGAGACATCATGCTGAAAGAACAGCGTATTCACCATGTTCCCGCAGGCCAGGGTCCGTGTATCCGGTACGGCGGTAATGACATGCGCATCAAACTCGGCGCCGGACAGTCGAACGGCGAGTTAACGCTCATTGAGGACGTCATCCCGCCCGATTCCGGCCCGCCGCTGCACGTCCATGAAAAAGAGAACGAAGCATATTACGTTTTGGAGGGTGAGTTCGAATTCGTTTGCGGATCCGATCGCGTGGCCGGCGGCCCGGGGACCTTCGTTTTCGCGCCCCGCGGGCTACCGCACCGTTACAAGAACGTCGGCGCCGCTCCAGGACGCGTGCTCTTCGGGTTCACGCCGGGCGGCATCGAAGAATTTTTCAGCGAATTGGGCGCGCAAGAAGCGTTGAACCCGCAGATTATGACCGAAATCGCTCGGCGGCACGGGATTACGATCCTCTAGACGCCGCGGCGCCGCCGCATCATTGCTGCGCGATTGCCGTGGCAGCGCGAAGGGCCGCCGCAACGTACTCTGCGCATGTTGGACCTCCGTATGCCTGCCGTTCGGGCCGCAAACGCTCCGGCCCGCCTCTATGGGTCGACGCGACGAAATGCGCGGCGCACGAAGGGCCAATGGTCCCGGTGAGCGCGGCGGGTGCGACACCTTCCGGGCCGTAATACGGTTTTTTACGGGAGAAACGAATTTATGAAGATGCCTCACACGCATATGGCGCTCGTGCTTATTGCAGTCGTCGCCCTCGCCGGTTGCAACTCTTCGAACAACTCCACGCCGTCACCGACACCGACGCCGCAGATCGCCAATATGTCGGGCGATTATGCCGGCACGATGACCGATTCCGTCGGCGGAAACGGTACGGTTACGGCGACGTTCGCGCAACATGGCGCAAGCGCAGGCGGTGCGATCACCGACAGGGAGACAAGCGGAGCGATCGTTGCGCAAACCGCTTTTACCGTTACGACCTCGAACGCTATCACCGGCGCGATGGTCGTCGACTTCAGTAACGGCACGACGTGCACGTTCAGCACGACCGGTACCTACAGCAACAACGGAACGACCACTGCGCAGATCGCTGGGTCGTATTCGGCTGTTACGAACTGCGCGGGCGAAACCGGAACCTTTACGTTGACTCAGCAGTGCACGGATACGGTTACGAGCGTTGACCGGCGTACGATGACGTTTCCGGCGACGTGTTGAGCTGAGCGTCCAAAAGCGATAACGCGCGATCCTCGGTTAAATCCGCCCCCAGCCGCAGAAGCGAGTCGAATTCACTGTCGTGCATCGCACTTTCGATGATGCGTGAAACGCTCTCGAGGGCCATCTCGTCATCGCGTTCGAGCGTCCACTCGAGAGCGGCAAGTCGCGTCTTCGCGTAGCCGAAAACGGTTGCAGCGCTCCGCGCGTCTCGATCGGCGATGAACGCGGCGGAGTAAGCAATGGCAACCGCGCGCGCGAGAGGATACTCCGCCTGCTTGGCGAGCTCCAGTGCTCGCAGCGCGTGCGGCCGCGCCTCGTCATATTTGCCCAGCGCAAGCGCCCATGCAGCGCAATCGATTTCGAGCGGCAATTGCGAGCCTGCGCCCGAGCAGCTCAGCGCCTGAGATGCAAGGCTCATCGCGCGTTCCAATGAATCCGCCGCTGCTTCGCGGCTAGCCCACCATTGCAGCACGAGGCACGTCTCTTCAGGATCTTGCGCAGCGCGCGCGACGTCGAGAGCCTCGGAAAAATATTCCCGTGCTTGCTCGATGTTCTCGACGGGAAGTGCGTAGGCGCAGCGGCGGAGCACCGCGATCAGCACGCGCGGTTCGCCTAGCGAATGAGCGCGGTGAATCGCCTCCTCTGCGGGGGCTTTCGCGTCCTCAAACCGGTGCGAGCGCGCGTATTGCTGCGCAACCTGCGAGAGTGCGCGAACCAAGCCGCGCTCGTCCGCGCACTCGCGATAATAGCGAAGCGCGGTTTCTGCGCACTGCAGCGCCGCTCGGTTCTCGCCAAGGTTGTTATGCATCATCGATGCGACGTACTCGATGCGCGCCGCCGTTTGGCACGGCAGGTTTTCGGCGCGGCGTGCCGCCTCGCACCAAGTGAGCCCTTCGCAGAGTAGCTGCAGGCGCAAAAAGATCGGGCCGCAGTCTGCAGCAAGCTGTGCGCCGGCACGGCGATCGCCTCCGGCCTCGAGCGTCCATTCGAGTCCTGCGCGGAAATTATCGAGATCCGGTGCGAGCCGCTCGAGCCACCCGGGCGGAAGACGCGAATCGAACTCGTGATATGCTTGCGCGGCGAGCGCTGCGAAGTACGCAGCGTGGTGGTTCGCCGCAATTGCGACAGCCTGGTGCTCGACGGCCTTCGCTACGGCAAACTCGCGAATCGTCTCGAGCAGCCGATACCGCGTCGCGAGCGCTACCGTTGCCGTAACGAGCGATTTGTCGACGAGCGAGGTGAGCATGTCCAGCACGTAAAATTCATGCCTTCCTTCGAGTGCAAACACCGCTGTTGCCGCGGCGAGTGTAAAACTGCCGCGAAATGCGCCGAGATGACGAAACAGGGATTGCTCGTCCTGCGTCAGCAGGTCGTAACTCCACTCAATCGTTGCCGCTAGCGTCTGCTGCCGCGGCATTGCAGTGCGCGCACCACTCGTGAGCAGCCGGAAACGCTCGTGCAGACGGTCGAGGATCTCCGTTACCGTAAGCGCACGAACGCGCGCGGCGGCAAGTTCGATTGCGAGCGGAATGCCATCGAGATGTTCGCACAGAGTGCGTACCGCGTCGCCGCATTCCGTTGCATCGAACCCGGGAGAGACCGCCGCGGCGCGCTGAGCAAAAAGCTCTGCTGCCGCTTGCGTTCGCAGCGGGCCGAGCAGGTAGACTTGCTCGCCGTGCACGTGCAGCGTTTCGCGGCTCGTCGCAAGAAGCGTGATGCCGGCGCAATGTGCAGTGATTTGCGCCACAATCGCCGCAGCGTCGCCGATGACTTGCTCGCAGTTGTCGATGATGATGAGCGCGGTTCTCGCGCGCAAGGTTTGGATCAAAAACGTTGCGTCGTTGCTGCCGTCGGCGCCGCCGGTCACCGCGGAGAGTATCGTCGCGGGGATAAGTGTTCCATCGGTTATCGGCGCCAGGTTGACGAACCACACGCCGTGTTTGTACTGCGCGAGCATATCGGATGCGCACTGCAGTGCGATGCGCGTTTTGCCTACGCCGCCCGCGCCGGTGAGCGTAACCAAGCGGGATTGCGCGAGTGCCGCTTTGACCTCGCCAAGCTCCCGCTTTCGGCCGATGAGCGGCGGCAGATCGGCGGGAATGTTGTTGCGAATGCGGTCTTTGCGCATGTGCAGAGCGGGATCGAGGGCAAAAAGCGCCCCCGCCAGATCCGATGCGAGGCCGGCGAGCATCTGCGTTTCCTCCGCATCGTACTCGCCGTGCTGATGCTCGACGGTGAGAGAGCCGAGCAACTCGCCCGCGCTCGTCATGGCAAATGCCTGCGTTCCAAGTGCGGTCGATTTCAGCATCTGCGGACGCGCGGGCTCTCCGCGGGATCGAAATCGAACGGCCAGCGGATCGTCGAGTGCGACATCGGATGCCGGTGTGTCGAACGACGAAACTTCGGCGCGATAGGCGTCGCGCCGCAGATACACGGCGCAAGCGCGTGCTTCGAGGTGATGCTCGACGGCTTCGACAACACGGCGCAACAGTTGCGCGGCGTCGTTGAAGGATGAGAGTTCGTGGCGAAACTTGGCGATCGCGGCAAGGGCGTGGCGCTTGCGCTTGGTGAACGCGGCTTCGACGGCGGCTTCGACGCGGTGATGAACCGGGCGAAAGACGAGCGCTGCAACCAAGACGATCGTGATCTCGATTGCGGCGCTTGCGGCACGGGAATGTTCGGAAACGTACCGCTCCGTGGCCCATTCGGCGAGAGCGAAAACCAGCACGATCGCCGTGGTGACGAGCGTATAGGCATACGCGTGCGCCCGACGGCCGGCGCCCGGACCCGCTCTGGTCATGCCTCCCCCTTAGGCGGCGTATGCCGCGTTCCTGTATTAGAAACTCGCGAGATTCACCGCATTCACCATCGCGCGGTGGCCAGCGGCGTTGGGGTGAAGGTGATCGCCGCTGTCGTACGCGCGCAAGAGGCGGTGCAAATCGTTCGGATCGCGTACCGCGGCGTCAAAATCGACGACCGCATCGAACGATCCGCTGCGTCGGATGAACTCATTGACTGCCGTGCGCGTTGCTTCACCCGATGCATCGTACGTCAACCAACCCTCGTAGGGCGTTATCGTGCACGCAATGACGCGCAGCCCGCGCGCATGGGCCTGGAAGACGATCTGCTGCAACCCCTGCTCGATGCGCGTGGCATCGTACTGATGCGGGCTTTGCTGAATGTCGTTGATGCCCAGCTGAACCATGACGTCCGTTGCGCCGCTTTGCGAGAGCACGTCGGCATCGAAGCGCGCTAGGGCGTCTGGGCCGAAGTCGCGTGCGCCCAGAAGAATGCGATTGCCCGAAATGCCTTCGTTGAGAACGCCGAATTGACGTGGCGACTCTGAAAGGATCCGTGCAGCTAAAAAATCCGGCCACCGGTCGTTGGCGTTTTTCTTGCCGCCCGCGCCGTCGGTAATTGAGTCCCCGAGAGCAACGACCGCCCCGCGCGCCGGCGTGCCTGCTACGTCGACCGCTGCAAGGAAATACCATGAGTCGTACGTGTAGCCAAACATTTGCGCGCTCGATTCGCCGGCGCGATCTCCGATCGCATAGTAATTCGTTTGATACGCCAGCAGATGCTGCGTCGGGGGGCCGGTTGGACCGGGAAGGTAGAGATCGACGAGTAGATTGCTTTGCGGCGCGACGCGCTGCGATACGGGATCGGAGTACAGGTCGGCGTGCGGCGGAATCGTGGCGCTGTTCTTGCCCATGAATGTGAGTTTGTGTATGGTTCCCGGCACGGGGACGGCGCCGCTTTGCTGGACTGCGACGGCGGCATCTGCAATGACGACGGGCGCATCGCCGAAGCGATTCGTGAAGCGCACGCGCACTTGCGAGCCTCCCGCGCTCACGTGCACGACCTCGCGCAGCGTATCGCCTTGGAATGCTTGCGAATCATCGGCGCGCACGGGCGCCGAACCCCACGTTCCGACCCAGAACGCTGCGCCAAGCACGATGCCGATCATGTCACTCCTGCGCTATTGCAGTGGCGGCGCGAAGGGCCGCAGCGACGGCGTTTTGCGTCTTGTCCAGATTGGGCAGAATCGCCGCCCCCGATGCCGACATGCCGTAGAGCAGCGAACGGTTCCACGTCGAGGCATCGGCTTGGAAAAATGCGGCCTCCGCGTTACGCAGACGCGTCTGTACTTCACGCGCTTTTGCCGCGTCGCCGTCTTGCACGGCGGCGTCGGCCTGCGCGTCCAGTTCGTTCGCCGCAGCGGTGAAGTCTTGCGCGAGCGGAAGAAGCGTTGCGTTTTTTGCGTCCGTAATGCGCTTTTGCATCGCACTCGCCAGATCGCCCAAACGCACGTCCGGGTACGTCGCGCCGGCAAGGCGCAGCACGACTAATCCGGTGTAGCGCGCGGCGGCGACCGCTTCGCGCATGCCCGGATCGAAGATGCGCAGCGAAGCCGGATCGTCATACGCGGAATGATACGTGCCGAACGGTCCGCCGTATCCCGCACCGGCAGCGGGCAGGCCTTCGTGATAGACGAACGGCTCGTGATCGCTGCCCCCGCCTACGAAGCCGACTTCTTGTTTCGCATCTTGCGCGTGCCAGTAATTTGCGAGCACCGTTCCGTCCGGCGCGATCGCCGCTCGCGCAACGTCGCGCAGCAAACCCGCGAGATCGGGCGTCGCATACGCGCCGAATTGCGGACCGAACGCGACCTCGTCGGTGTTGACGTAGGCGACGCAGCCGGCGCGCAGTTGCGCCTCGTGCTGGACAACCCATGCGTCGCTGCCGAAGAGATTGGTCTCCTCGCCGTCCCACGATCCGATGACGATCGTGCGCTGCGGTTTCCAACCCTGCGCTTTCAGTTTGCCCAGCGCGCGTCCGAGCTGCAGCATGTCGACGCTGCCGCTGACGGGATCCACCGCGCCGTACGTCCACGCGTCGCGATGACCGCCGACGACGACCATTTGACGTGGATCGATGCCCGGCATCGTCGCAATCACGTCCCAGATCGGGCCGATGAAACGCTTCGAAATAATTTTGAAATGCGCGCGCAGCGATCCGCCGGTGTGAACGGGCATAGCGAAACCGGGATGCCAGTCCCGCGGAACGATCGGGCCGTTCATCGCTTCGAGCAATTGCCGCGCAACCAGCCCCGTGACGGGCGTTTCGGGAATCGGCGGCACCTGTATCGCGGAGAACGCTTTGTGTTTCGCGCCCGGAACGGGTACGCCGATTGCGGTCGGATCGCCGGGATCGTCGAGCAGCGTGAGCGTATTGCGCATCGCACCGCCGAGCGGACGGTACGGGCCGTCGGGGTACGCCTGGCCGTCCCAATACCCGCCGTTCATCGGATCCGAAAAGAGCAGCACCGCCCGCGCGCCGTGCTTCGCCGCTTCATACGCTTTGCCCGTAAGGCTTCCGCCCCCGCCCACGCGCGCCAGCACGATCGCCCCGCGAACGGAGACGCGCATCGCAGCCAGCGCGGCGTAGTCCTCGGGCTTGCCGTAGTTCGCGTATACGACCGGGCCGGTGACGTCCCCGTCGACGCTGTAAGCGGAGTACGGTTTGCCGATCGCTGCGTGATTTTCTGAATACCGATCGCCCGCAACCGCCGGTTCGTACAAGTCGACGTCTCGCTTTGTCGGCGCCGTCAGCGCGAGCGTTTCGAGCGTCGGGTACGCGATGGCGACGTCGTACTCGACGAGTCGCGCGTCCCAGCCCGCCTTGGCGAGCTCGTCGCGAAAATATTGAGCCGACCGCTTGTCGCCGGCAAGCCCCATCCTATGGACGTACGACGCCATGCCCATTTCGTCGCGGGTCGCCTGCGCCGCGTTGGGCGAGGAATTTACGATGGATTCGTAGCGCTGCTCGGCGGCCTGCTGCGCCGGGGTAAAACCCCGGATCGAGGCCGGCGCGGGCCCGGCGCCAAGAAGCGACGCGGTCAAAAAGGCGGCGATGGTACGACGTATCATGCCGGAGGGGTACGCACCCCGAAAGCCCGATTCCGGCCCGGGCAACTTTTTGGCCTGGGCCGGGGTTATGTGGTTGCGTCCGGCAGGAAAGTATGAGACACTCCTGCCCGAACTCACCCAGCGCGATCTTTCGAGTGGTCGATAAGTTGCGCCGCCGAAAGATTGGTTCGTATCTCTAGTTTTTCCGAATTATCGCTAGACGCCGCGTTGCTTCGCGGCATCCAGGACCTCCAGTACAAAGAAGCCACGCCTATTCAGCGCATGGCTATTCCGCCTGCCCTCACCGGGCGCGACGTTCTGGCAACGGCGCCGACGGGAAGCGGCAAGTCCGCCGCATTCGGTCTGCCCGTCCTGCAGCAGCTCTTTGGCGCGCCTGCCGAAAAAACCAGCGCGCTCATCCTTGCGCCGACCCGCGAACTCGCGCAGCAGATTACCGTCGCGATGCGCCAACTCGCGAAGTATACGAATATTCGCGTATCCGCCGTGTTCGGCGGAGCGGGCTTCGGTCCGCAGATTCAAGCGTTCCGGCGCGGTTCGGAGATCATCGTCGCGACGCCGGGGCGCCTCATCGACCTCATGCAGCAGGGCGAAGCGCGTTTGAGCGACGTCCGCTATCTGGTGCTCGACGAGGCGGATCGCATGCTCGACATGGGCTTTTTGCCCGCGGTCAAGCGCATCATCGCCAAACTTCCCAAACGCGAACAGACGCTGTTCTTCACCGCGACGCTCGTGGGCAACGCCGCGAACCTCGCGCGCGATCTCATGGACGATCCGGTGCGCGTGAACCTGACGCCGACCGTTGCTCCCGTCGAAACCGTGACGCAGTCCGTGTACGCGGTCGAGCAGCACAAGAAAACGGATCTGCTCGTCGATTTGCTCAAGGGCAACGATATCTACAGCGCGCTGGTGTTCACGCGAACCAAGGCTCGCGCGGAACGCGTTGCGGCGGCCCTGCTCAAACATAACGTCCATGCCGAACGCATCCACGGCGATCGTTCGCAGGCGCAGCGTACTCGCGCGCTCGACGCCTTCAAGAAAGGCAAGTACCGCGTGCTCGTGGCGACCGACGTCGCCGCGCGCGGCCTCGACATCTTGGATCTCGGACACGTCATCAATTACGACGTGCCCGCCGAGCCCGCCGATTACATTCATCGCATCGGCCGCACCGCGCGCGCGCAGAAAAGCGGCGATGCCATCACCTTCGTTTCGCACGACGAGACCGAACTGTTCGCCCAAATCGAGCGATCGATGGGGAGACGGGTCGACCGCGCGGAGCACCCGTTAGTGGACGCAGCGATCGGGAATACGCTCAAGGCAGAACCCAA